>JBATLR010000133.1:0-2321 GCA_049289415.1 Nitrospirales bacterium | reverse complement strand
ATTTACGTCCGCGGCTTTGCCGCGACACAGAACGAGATTGAGGAAACGGTGGCCGACCCTTATATGGGGTTTAACATCGGTTCGACCAAGTCGCGCACGGCATGGACCGGTGACGTGAAGCGTTTTTATTTTGAGTCGCCGCTCGTGCGGTTAATGAGCGATCACGAATATGAGGACGTCTTCGTGGACGGAGACGACCTCGTGGCGGCCGAGCGTACCGACTATCCCGTCCCATACCGCTCGATTATCATCTACCGCTATTACGATGAAGCCTCGAAGGACTTTGGGGATGGCAAGACGCCGCCCATTGAGCACTTCGCCAAAGGCCTGGGCACTCTCATTCTGCGCCTGCGCGAAAAGGTCTGCGCGAACAAAGGCAACAAGGTCACATCCAAAGACTTTCGCGTATATCTCGTGGCTCACTCTATGGGAGGGCTGATCTGCCGGGCATTTCTACAGAATACGAAACTCAGCTCAGCGGAGGCGCGCGGTGCGGTGGATAAAGTCTTTACCTATGCCACGCCCCACAATGGCATTGACATGCGGATCGTCCGCAATGTGCCGGGCTGGCTCTCCTTCGGCGATATCAATAACTTCAATCGCGACAAAATGGCTTCCTACCTTGCGGTGCCCAAGGGTGATGACGTCTCGGTTGTGAAAAACTTTCCGCCCGAGCGCATCTTCAACCTGGTCGGCACCGATTCACGCGATTACACCGTGGCCGGCGGCATCTCCTCGTGGGCGGCAGGCGATGCCAGCGACGGGCTGGTTCGTCTCGAAAATGCCACTACGCATGGGGCAGGTCCCGACGGCAAGGATGTGAGTTCCCCTCGCGCCTTCGTGCACAGGAGCCATTCGGGCCATTACGGTATCGTGAACTCCGAGGAAGGCTACCAGAACCTCACGCGATTCCTGTTTGGTGAACTGCGCGTGGATGGCATTCTGGACATCGACGACATCACCTTGCCGGTGGAGATTCAAAAGGCCCTTGACGACGGGAAGACAGTGCGGGCGTCGTATCAGTTTGAAATTGCCGCCAGCGTGCGCGGCTGTCAGTGGCAGATGACGCGGCGCGAGGTGCGCGAGAATTCCGCCATTTTCCGCAGTTACGATGACTTGTTTCCGGGAAAGGATCGCAGCAAGCGCAAGCCGGACCGCTCGAACAGTCCGCATCTCTTCTCCATTTTTCTTGATCCAAGTAAGAGCGTAAAAGCGTCCAAGTCCGTCAGCTTTGCTTTCGACATCAAGGTCCTGGTACCCGATTACGTCTTGGATGGCCTTTTGTTTATGAAACGGCACTACGAGGGTGGGTTCATCTATCGTGAGTTGATTCTGGTCGAGGCCTTTCCCGATGAGACGGTGCCGAGTGGATGGCGCATCAAGTATGGCTATCAGGATATCAATCCGGGCAAACCCGGCAAAGACGTAGACACGCGTCCTCTCATCAAGGGAAAACCGGGTGCAGGGATCGCCTTCGATATCCCCATCGAGCAGAACGCTCGCCCTGGCCTGAGCGGCACCTTACGCATCGAAGCCCGGCCATGGACCTGAGTAGAGGAAGATGTGAGAGACTCTGCTCCGCAGGATTGGTAGGATTGTACTCAACCAAATTCGCTTTTTCAGAATGATTGATGGTGTGTTAAATAGACGAGAATCCAACGATCCTCATCATCTTATGAGGATTTATCTAATAATACTAATGCTTGGCAGGAGATAAGTCGTGTTTAAGGTCTATGCAGCAATGCATGAGGAAATGAACGAGGGTTGGGTATGGCTCACTGGGTCGGGATTCGTTCCTCGGTCAATAATCAAGATCACGAATAAGGCAAACAAGAAATCTGTCTTTTGTGAATGTTTGGAAATTGAGGAAAATTTCACTAAAAAGTACAACCATTCTCCGAGGGTTCCCATTGACCCAAATGAACCAACAGCCGTTATAAATGCGTGGTATCGAAAAAGGCTTGGTAACATTGCCACAAAAAAGAAATATGATTTGCAAATTTGCGAGGCTAACGGTTGGTGGGGGAAGTTCAGAGCAAGTGCTCAACACCCGCAGGTGGTCGTTAGACTTGCTACTAGTCTGGCAGCTATCAGTGTTGTACTTGGCATTTTTGGTGTTGGACTTGGTGCACTTAGCATCTATTTAGCATTTAAATGAAACAAGAGGACTCATAAATCCTGCCTGCAAACAGCCACTTTCCCTGGTGCTCCGCAATTTGTTACCGGTTATTGGGAAACATTAACATGGTATGAATGCCGACTTGCCACCGACCATTTTCCGATACTTTGCATATGGGTCGAACATGCTAACACGTCGACTC
>JBATLR010000132.1:0-1861 GCA_049289415.1 Nitrospirales bacterium | reverse complement strand
GCGTGATCTTCAGGATTCGTTGAAGTTCCTCAGGTCATTTGCTAAGCTGACTTTCCTTTTTTACCCATCAACAGAGACGCGTGGCAGGAGAACACATGGCAAAATTGGGAAAGGCGCTGATTAGCGTATCCGATAAAACCGGTCTAGAGAAAATGGCCAAGGGGTTGGCGGCACTTGATGCGGATATTTTGTCGACAGGTGGAACCGCCAAGATGCTCCGGGACGCCGGCGTTGCCGTGACCGAGGTGGCAGATTACACCGGGTTTCCTGAAATCTTGAACGGGCGGGTGAAAACGTTACATCCGAAGATTCATGGTGGATTATTAGGGCGGCGTTCGGTGGATGCGCATGTGCGACAAATGCAAGAGCAGGGAATTGAGCCCATCGATGTCGTGATCGTCAATCTCTACCCATTTGAAGCGACCATTGCGAAGCCTGGCTGTACGTTTGAAGAAGCCATTGAAAACATTGATATCGGGGGACCGTCCATGCTCCGGTCAGCGGCCAAGAACCATGAGGATGTCCTGGTGGTGGTCGATCCTCAGGATTATGAGCGGGTCTTGGAGGCCTTGCAATCAGGGACCGTTTCCTTAGGGTTGCGACGCGAGTTAGCCAAAAAGGTCTTTGACCATACCGCCAGATATGACAGCCTGATCGCCAATTATCTCACCTCCAAGTTAGCCGATACCTCAGAGCAAAAATTCCCCTCGTTGTTGTGTCTGTCGTATGAAAAGGTCGAAGATCTACGGTATGGAGAGAATCCGCATCAGGCCGGTGCGGTGTATAGGGATCGGCAGACCAAAGAAGCCTCGCTTTGTCAGGCCAAACAACTTCATGGCAAAGCCATGTCCTACAATAATTACTTAGATGCGAATGCGGCGTTGGAACTTGTGAAGGAGTTTGATGAAACGGCGGTCGTCATCGTCAAACACAATAATCCCTGCGGGGTAGCCATCGGGGATATGCCGGTGGAGGCCTATGTCCGGGCGCGAGAAACGGATCCGGTCTCGGCTTTTGGCGGGGTCATTGCCTGTAATCGAAACGTCGATCTGGCCATGGCGAAAGAAATCACCTCCACGTTTGTGGAGGTATTGATTGCGCCGGCATTTTCGGAAGAGGCCTTGACTGAACTTCAACGGAAAAAAGATTTGAGACTGTTAGCGGTGGGTGCGTTGGAAAGTGCTCAACGGGATGCGTTGGACATGAAAAAAATTGTGGGCGGGATCTTAGTGCAGGATCGGGATTTGGGGACGTTACGTGAGATGGGTGAATTAACCATGCCGAGTGAACGGCAGCCGACCGACTACGAGTATCAAGCCTGCGATTTTGCCTGGAAAGTCTGCAAGCACGTCAAGTCCAATGCCATTGTCTTCGCCACGCAGACCCAAACCGTCGGCATAGGCGCCGGCCAAATGAGCCGGGTTGATTCGGTGAAACTGGCTCAAATGAAAGCGAATCTTCCCATCAAAGGGTGCGTGATGGCTTCCGATGCCTTTTTCCCATTTCGTGATGGCATTGATGCCGCCGCCGGCGCAGGGATCACCGCCGTGATTCAGCCAGGAGGGTCTATTCGGGATAAGGAGATCATCCAAGCCGTTGACGAGCATAAGATGGCCATGATTATGACGGGCATGCGCCACTTCCGTCATTGACAAGTCCAACCTCGATATTTTCACCATATTCCGTAGTTCCTTTGTTCTGACTTGGCAGGTGTTTTATTCTGTTGTGTTCGTCTCTTTTCGGCTTTCTGGATTCTTGAGGAAATTGTGGTGGGAGAGGTTATCAGGGCCTGGTCTAGATAAAAGTAAGCAGGCTGGGGCAATGTTCCTGACCTCCATATGTTGAAGGGATGACGGGAGGC
>JBATLR010000131.1:0-12015 GCA_049289415.1 Nitrospirales bacterium | reverse complement strand
CGAAATAAGGGAGAGGTGAGTCCCATCACTCGCACAACCTATTTACCCAAGAGGCCAAGAGGAACACGAGACATGATGGTCGATAAGTGGATAAAAACGATCATAGCTCTCTTAGCCCTCCTTTTTGCGCTCTCAGTGGTCAGTCCTTCCGTACGTGCGGAAAACAAGTGGGGGTTTGGAACGGATATCGGGTTCCTGTCAGATACCACCGACGACACCGTGTTCACGCTCAGTTTCCAGGGAGACTATTTTCTCAACTCACACGTCTCTGTTGGCCCACAACTCTTGTTTTCTCCCGCCGGAGATCTCACGCAAGTCACCCTTGCCGGAATCGGTCGGTATCACATTCCCGTCGGGGCTGTCACCATCATTCCTTTTGGCGGAATTGGCTTTGTCTATGCCGATTTGGAACAAGGCCGTCGTGGTGACAGCGATGTCAGTTATAGCTTTCCTTTTGGGGCTACCGCAGCGTTCAAGATCAATCGGACCGTTGATCTGTCAAGTACACTCATATTGAACTGAATAATCGGAAAAGTAGCGATAATTTCAACATCGGGATGTTATTCGGCTTTCGGTTCCAACCCTAATATCCTCACACCATTGTCACGATAGCAGGCGGTCGTACGGATGACCATCACCGGGGTAACGGACCTGCTCAAAGGGGTTGGGAGAGTGTAGACCAAAAATAGACGAACAGATGCGTTCACGTCGTGTGAAGCTGCCCGAGGCTTTTTTACTCCTTCAGGTTTTCTAAATACTCAGCCATTCGATCCAACGCCATCGCATTGAGCCGCTTTCCATACCATCGGGGCATCACCCGATCGGAGTATCCGGGCACTACGTATGCGCCCGGATTCAAAATCGATTCCTGGACATATTCACGAACTGTTGTCGCCGACCCCTGATATTGAGGGTCCGCCAATCGAAGCGGTCCGTTCGTCCCTAAGACTAACCGAGGCCCCTCACGCCCCAGAGCAGGAGCAATACCTGGAATGGTATGACACACCGCACAGCCGGATTGCACAAACAACTTTTCCAGCGGCTCGGTGCCGGTAGCCAGTGGCACATCGGTCAGCTCCACAGACGGGATTTTGGCGGATGGGGCCTTTTGTTGCTCCGGACTGGTGGATTCTCCCACGCGGGCCTCGCTAGGGTCCGAAGGCGATTGATTGAACAGATTCACTGAAAGGGTTGCCATAATCCCGCAGGCTACCACAATAAAAATGAGAAAGGTTTCCCGGCTTCCTGAAAATTGTGAAGACTTGGGTTTTTTCATAGACACGTTAACGATCCTACGGTAAAGATTGACGGAGTACGGCCAAACACGATGAGCCAACAACGTATAAAAACCTGAGGTGGTCTACCGAAAGTTCCCGTGCCCTGTCAAATAGTCGCTCGCCGTGCAACGTCATCACACCCACCCGATTGGCCACTCCCTGTATAATGCCCTTGTCCAAACTTGTCTCACGCACAGGAGTTTTGGTATCCCCATCATGAGAAGCAACCGAAAAGCCCTCATCGTAGGCCTCATCCCGCTCACCCATGGTTAAGCATTGTTTGTGGCCGTCCCAACCATTTGTTCCACACCCGTGGGTAGATGGCCCGCACCGCATGACCCTTCTCCCGCGCTGGTGGCCCCGTGGAAGATTCCCATCCGGACTGCCTACACAAGACCGTATCTTTCAGGTCTCTCCAGAGGTGGGCCTACTCACAAAATGTCATTGGCAACCCTCTCCCTCACAACACCCCACGATCCTGATGGTTCATGGCCTCGAAGGGTGCACCGAATCCCACTATATGCGAGGGCTGGCCAGGAAATGTTGGAATGCGGGATGGAATTGCATTCGCATCAATCAACGCAATTGTGGCGGATCCGAACACCTCACACCCACTCTCTATCACAATGGGCTCAGCCAGGATTACGGCAGGATTATTCAAGAAATTACCGAAGAGGATGGCTGCACCGCGGTGTGGCTCATCGGATATTCCATGGGAGGCAATCTTGCCCTCAAATTAGCTGGCGAGCATGGATCCACCCTCCCCTCCCTTCGTGGAGTTGCAGCCGTCTGTCCCAACATCCAGCCCGCAGCCTGCGTACGCGCCCTACAACGTCCCTCCAATTGGCTTTATCATCGTTATTTCCTGAAAAGTTTAACAGAAAAATTACGCAAAAAAGCCCGCCTCTTTCCAGGTCGGTGGGATCTCTCCCACCTCTCTCATATACGGACCATGTGGGAATTTGACGAAATCTATACTGCTCCAGATGGAGGGTATCGAGATGCCGAAGACTATTACGAACAAAGCGCCGCTCGTAATACGCTGTCTTCAATCACCCTCCCGACCCTCGTCATCACGGCCCAAGACGACCCGTTTATCCCCTACCACATGTTTGCCGACCCTGCTCTCGACGCTAATCCCTTCATCCAGCTTGAGGCGCCTGCCCATGGGGGACATTGCGGATTTTTTCAACGGCACCAAAACCATGAGGATCCATTTTGGGCCGAAAATCGTCTATGCGACTGGATTCACGCTCAACTCAACTCAGCATGACCACGATCGGTTCCAGGACTCATTTCCTTTGAACGCCATTTAAACCCCCTTCAAACACCCAACGCCCTTCACGTCTATTCTCCACTTGCCTGAGACCTCTCAGGTGAGGTAGAACTCTGTTCAAATGCGTAGCCAATCCTTTCCGTCACGATTCCCATCACAAGTTTTCACACATCCATGAAATTAAAACCCGGATCCCCAGGAAAAGGCATTCTTCGCCAAATGCATAAGGCGCAGGAAAAATATTTGGAAGGGTGGTTGGATGTTCCCGCCCATGTGCATCACACAGCCTATCGTATGGCGAACCCGGCAGTTGAACGCCCTCAAAGTCGAAAAGAGTTTCAACAGCTTCTGGCCTGCCTGGAGATCGATTCCACCCATGCCGTCATGGAAGACAAGGTTGGATTCGGAGTAAAGAAAGGCACGAATGGGGACAAACTCATTGCCATTTGGGAGGCTCACACTGAATATTACAGCTATCAGGTTTGGCATATCCCCTCTAACGCAACCCAACCATTGGGATTCGGACCGTTGAGATTTCCCGACTATGTGTTTCCCTTTTCTCCATTGGGCATCCAAGTCAACGCGTTGGATCTCTTGGTCATCCCTGCGCGTACCTACGACCAGGAGGAATTGGGAACTCTTCTCCCCGGACCACAAATGTATGCCAGCAAGGTTCTGGGGGAGGACATCTGCGTGGCCACCAGCTTTACTCCAGACGAACATGATCGAGAACGATATCTTATTTGGGCTCCTGACCCCGTTTTGCTTCGGCAAAAACTCGCCAGACTCATGACGATTTTGACGACTCTTGAAAATTACACCCATCTGATTTTACTGCCCTATCCAGCCTTTTCCCGGTCAGTCGATCAGGTTCAAATCTTCGAACAGCGTCATCTCTATCAACGGACCCTTATCACGAAAGAACTGAACCGAGCCACACATAGCACGCTTCAACAATGGCTGGAAGGGTTAACCCATGATTTTCTTGAAGTGGGACGGTTGACTGCGTCGATGCGTTATCGCCTTTCGGCTTCGGTCCCCTATGATCGAATTGTGCACAGGAATACCCTGGCACTCCAGGAGCAACCGCTGCCCTACGGTCGAACGCTCATCGATTATTTTCAATGGAAAATTACAGGAGTAGCGGATGGATACCAGCAATTGCTCTCTCGGGTTCAGGCCTTAGAGCAGGACTTTGAAGGCACCATTGCCGTCTTGCGCACCAAGGTGGAACTACTTTTACAAGAGCAAAATTTGGCGCAACAAGACCAAAACGTGAATCTCCTGGCTAGCTTGGATAAGACCACCAAAAGCCAAGTCGTCTTACAACATACCGTGGAAGGCCTCTCTGTCATCGTAATTGCCTATTACGTGAGTGGCCTAGCCAACTACCTCTTTAAGGCCCTACACGAACTCGGTTGGCTAGACAAGTATGAGTTGGCCTCTGGAATCTTCGTGCCCATCGCTCTAGGCCTCTCATTTGCCATCATCACATGGGGAAGAAACCGTATCCAAAAGAAAATTACAGCAATGCCTCCGGCCTCCACCTCTCAGCCTTACGATCATGCCTGATCATTCCTCCCACATTCCTTCTTTCTGCAGCAGTATGACCGCAGCCTGATCGGACACACCAGAGACAGGCTCTCTCCGGATTTCTCCACAAACTAACCTTTCAGGAACCACCCCCGCCCAGTTCCATGGTTCAAAAGCCGGGAACGGAAAAAGATTCATTTTAAGTACCCCAGGGAAATATCCGAGAATTATAAGAAAAGGTCGACGTTTAGGCCATTGAACACCAGAGCTGCACCAGAAGGGATCACCATGTTAACAGCCCAGGAAGTGGTAAAAAATTGCACGAAAATCTTTACCCTGCCGGAGGTCTATCTACAAGTCAAAAAGGTCATCGATAATCCAGACTCCACCATGGCCGATCTGTCCAGGGCGATCAGCATTGATCCTGGCATGACCGTCGCCGTCCTCAAATTAGTGAATAGCGCATTTTACGCCATGCCTCGAAAAGTCGAGACCATTTCACGGGCTGTAGGAATCCTCGGGATGCAACCGCTCCATGATTTGACGCTCGCCATCTCGGTCACCAAAACCTTCTCAGGCCTCAATCAACACGTGATGAGTATGAGTGTCTATTGGTCCAACAGCTTCTTTAGTGGACTGGTCGCACGAGAATTGGCAAGAAAATGTTTTCTGGTGGATAGTGAACGGATGTTTGTAGAGGGCCTGTTGAGAGATATCGGACATCTCCTCCTCTATGAGCAACTTCCCGAACCGTCTGAGCAGGTGTTACGAGAGTCGGCCAAAGATGGCTCTCCCGTCCATTACTTGGAACAACAGTTGTTGGGATTCGATTATACCGAAGTGGGTCAGACACTCATTGAGGAATGGCAACTGCCAAAAAATTTCGGGATCGCTATTCGATATCAGAACAATCCATCCGGGACCAGCGAACACGGATTTGAAGCGGCGCTCCTCAATATGGCCAGCGCACTCACGGAAGGGTTCCAATCACCCAAGGGACATGCCCAATGGCAAAATCTCGTGGCTCCTGAATCATGGAAATTAACAGGGCTGGATGAGGAAGGCCTCAATGAATGCATGCTGGAAGCAGGCAAACAGCTCTCCGGTATGTTAACCCTCATGGAAGAAGCACGCCTACCCGTGGCAACTTCATAAAGACCAGAGAGACCTGAGTGTCGGCAGGTAAATAAAAAAAGCTGAACACCGGAATGCACCCATATGAGGGCTGGGAGGCCTATCAGACCCATATCCGGTTGGCGACGAACTCGGTGGAGAACGAATATCCCCCACCGTATATCTCCCGTAACGGGTTACGTTTCAGAAATATCCTTCGGAGGTCCGCCCTTGGCCTTACGGACAAAGATTGGAATCAACTGCTACAGAACGAATGGACAGGAGATCTCGCCTGGTCTGGGGTGGCCGGAGCCATGAAAGCCACACTCAGCGAAGTGGTGATGGGCCTGAATGGTGGAGATGACCTGGTCTGCATACGACATGGACTCGTTCCGATCGCGCAACCTATACAAGAAATGGCCTATCCCATCGATCATGATTTCTTTGTGAATGGACAATTTGCGATGACAGAGATCGCAGGAAAACTGACAGAATATCACCAGGCAGCCCAACCATTCTTCAAATTATGGATCACCGATATGTTGCATCAGGCCATGAAACCGACGAACTGAGCTGGGTGCGTTCATCCTGGCAGGAAGCAGAAGGTTTTCAAGAAATGGTCCTTAAATTTTTATAGTACTCTGCTCTTTCCACCACCTTCACTCTTGAGGGTATGTAAAATAAAGAATAATTACAATCCAAATTATTAGACCAACCCAAAAACTGACCTCTCTATATGATAGTTCGCTTTTAATGGCCTCCTTTTTAAGTTGAGGTCGATAATACCCTAAGCTCAAAATACCAAGACAAAGTTCTCCAGTTAACAAAAAGAGCGGTGCAATAAAAGACAAAATTAATTCCACTGCAGTTCCAAAATTCGCCCAGAAAAAGTCCATCGTAAAGTCATCCCATAGCACTACACTCACGCTTTCCATTCAGACCGCCGAAAAATCCTTCATCCACTTCGATGTCACCTACAAGGGGCATTTACTCGAATAGGGGCTGGGTAGAAATCATCCGTAAATTGCATATGATCCAACTTCCTCCTCCGCTGCCGCTAGGATACTGAGTGACTCATCAATTTCTCATCTTGAGCTGACGTAGCGACAGCTTCATTAACCATCCACTGTTCCACCCGATTCCGCCCATTCTCTTTGGCCACATATAAGGCTTTGTCGGCTTGGGCCACCAATTCCAAATAATCAGAAGCTCCTAAAGCGGCGGCTGACACACCAAAACTCATCGTAATTTTCTGCCCGGACGTCGTGCGAATAGCCGTACTGGCCGAAAGTTCAATGGTTTCCCGTAACCGTTCGGCCACCAACATGCCCTCGACAGAAGTCTGCCCAGGCAGGAGAATGCAAAATTCCTCTCCCCCATACCGGCCAATAATATCTAAAGGACGCAAAGCGGTGGATAACAATTTCGCCACGAGTTGGATCACTTGATCCCCCACCGCATGGCCAAACCGATCGTTATACAACTTGAAATGGTCGATATCCGCCATAATACAGACCAAATCACTCCCATCATGTTGAGCCCTCTCCCACAGTTCTTCAAACGCCTCAAATAACGCTCGCCGGTTGCAACAACCCGTCAAGGGATCTCGGTGAGCGAGTTTCTCCAATTCGGTTTTTGACAACTCTAACTCCCGAATCGTGCCTTCCAATACCGTCACATCATTGAAAGATACCAAAATACCCCGGACCTGCTTGCGTTTACCCAAGATGGGAGTGCAATTGACTCGAAACTTCTTTACGGTTTTCCCCATCCTCTCCCAAACCAGAGGCACATCCAATTTCAAGCATTTTCCCTGTCGCGCCGTCTTCCACGGGTAGATGCTCAGCGGGTCAACCGTGTCGGAAGACGTCCATTCAAAAGTATCCAGTGTTTTCCCGATCAGGTCGTGAGGAGCCACATCAACGATGAGGCTAAATGCGCGATTGGCGAGCACAATACGGTCCTCACCATCCAGGAACACCACACCCTCTGCCAACACATCAAACGCGGCTTGCACCCGCATGGGCACGACTGAACTGGGATCGAGTTGCCGCAACGTTCGCTTCATATATAGGAAATAGCCCACAAGTCCGTAGACCATGACCAGCGCAAGAAATCGCACCCAGGCACTATCAAGGACACGAGTCCAAAATCTAGTATCCAGTGAAGGAAATCGGAGTTGTAAGGTTCCCCAATGCAGGTCCCCGTTGAAAATTGGAATCTGAATGTGTTCAGGCGTAGAGTGGTCCCCTGATGGTTGGGTCCAGAGAGCATGATGGGGCCCGGCCATGGCCATAATCTCACCACTTTTCAAGACCAAAGCCACTGATTGGATATCCGTATTCCGTTCAACCAAGAGATCTAAGGCCTGCTGGAGGCCCTGATTGTCTCCCTTCTGCGCCAGGATGGAATACTGGACAGCCATCGCTTCGCTAAACTTTTGCCGGTAGTTAAACATTTGGGCAGCCTGGTCCGGAATGAGACCTACCATCAGATCACTGACTAAGAGGATACTCAGAGTAAGGGATACCAGCCCCAGACTCATCCAAAAGATGGGTGTTAGTCGTTTCATCAGGATCCGGAGGGGAAAGTCGGGGTGACAACGAGACCATTACGGTCAACCGCATATATAGAGCGCGTACTATCATATAAAAAGGTTTGGCCCCACGGCTTGGTTGAGTCAACCTCATTGGCCTGCTCGCCCATCTCCAAGGACGCAGATTCATATGCGATATATGTGGTCTCAGTTAACAGCCCGTGCCATTCCTCGGACCCGGCACTGTCAATGATGTACGGGAATACCCCGTTGAGCTCCAGATCGCATTGAACACCAAAATTCGCACTTCCTGGCAGGTCGGTACTAGCGGCGATATCCGCGCAGGTAAGCTGCGCAAATTTCTCTGCTACGGCTCGCCCAACGGCCCGTTCCCCATCATGACAGCCGTCAGTAAAAATATTGCCAGTGCCCAAACGAGCGTCGGAAATAATTGTCAATTCAGCGACAAAGGTTCCATGCATTAAATCAAACGTGAAGTGACCTGTCCCCAACCGAAGCCCCGCTTGGTTCCCATGCGAAATGAGATGAATGGCGTCCATATTCTTGCGACCTTTCAGGACTTTAGTAATTTTTTCGATACCCTCACGGGTGGAATTTAGAAAAATGACCTCGGCGGCAGGATTGATCCCTTCCATATCTTTACGTTCCGGCGGCGCAGAAAAGGAGAGACCAGACAATCGCAGGGCACCCTGGGCAGAAGAATCCGCATAAGTCCAATCTATGGTTGTTTCGGCCTCGATGCCAAGAGTGTCCGCCGTGGTGGTGGCTTGAACGACCTCTGCTCCCATGGCGAAGGCGGCTCCATCAAATTGGAACCTTTCCTCTAAGGCCGTAAAGGTTCCGGGAAATCTGACGGTGGGAGATCCTTGGGGGGGAGTGTGCCTCCGGTTCTTTTGGGAACCAGGTTTCACCACCTTGACGTCATTCACGGCTTCGAGCGTCGCGGGCTTGTAATGCATAAGTTTCATAGGACGATCTTCAATCATGAAAGAAATTTGAAGACAAATAGTCTTGTGTCACAAATTGTTCAAAAATCCTATCCCCCATAGCCAATCGCTCAACGGAGATGTCCCCTCTAAAGGATGGTCTCCCAAATCCATTGTCGGATCTTGGGGGGATACTCTTGATGCGTATTAAGAAAGGTTTGAGTTGGTTATTTGCGACTACTGAGCTACTGAATGTTGATGGAGATTTTGTGGGTGAAAGGATAAAGTGCGGAAGTTTGGGAAAAAAGCCGGTGGCCATCTCCAAAATTAAAGGTTACAGATATCCTTTCCCTATAATAATGAATGAAAATAAACAAAAGGACTCGGGTATACCTGTTGGCACGTTGACCGACAGTGAACAAATTACCCTTCCAAAGAAGATTCGAAAATAATTACAGCTACAACCCGCGGACCGGATGGATTTTCTTGTCGAGCCTGATTTGCGGATTACCGTTTGGACTGCCACCTCAGATCTCACAATCTTAAAAGATCTGATTCCTCAACCCAAACAACCAATTGCTCTTGAAACCATGCGAACAGCCATTAACCAGAGAGGGAGCTGCCCGGGAAGGGTCTCGATACGATTGTGCGAGTCCCCTATTTCATCCTAGACAATCACGCTCACGCATCGCATTTCCCCATCCCCACTTTTCCTTCTAAAAATTAGACCTGCCCTCAGAACCCCTGACTTCCACCGGATAAGAAAGCCCGGGTTAAATTGTTCCGATTGAGAAACTGGACCAACCCCATCACAATCCCGGTTGAGACCTTGGCCGAAGTGTTTAGGGTAACCAGATCCACCAGTCCCTCGGCAGTTCCCGACTGCCAATGTGAAAGCAGTTGGAAGGCGGACCATTCAATTTCAAAGAATTGTTTCCGAACCTGGTCCACGATCGCCCAGGTGGGCACGCCATCAGGCGTGGGGGTACTGGAAAGGACCTGAAGGTCCTCGCACAAGGGCGGAGGGAGAAAGTCTTTTTGAGGCTTTTGCTGAACCATTAGAAACCTAATGTTTGTCGCAGAACTCCGAGTGGGCGACAGAAGAGATGGAAAAAGATGGTGACCGGTTCTCCATAGATTTTGGCAGTGCCTTACCAGCCGATTCGAATATCTTCAGGCGGGTCCATGAACTCGGCTTGCACCCGATAGGCCAGAACATGGTCGGGAGAATACTCGCATGATAGCTGGCATGTATTAATTGGGCAGGAATGGCTGGCAAGGGATTGGCATTCAGAAACACCTCAACCGCGGCGCCTTTCCCTAAAACGATGGTGCCTTCCACCGGCAGAGCAATGTTTATTTTCTCTTAATTTTCAACCTGGAACAACCGAGAAAAGCTTTGTAAAGCTGTCTGAAAAACAACCTTGGACTGACAAGTGAGCTGCCGGTCTGTCATGCATAAAAGTCATCGCGCTATGGAAACAGATCACCTAGATCAGAGCGCATGCCCGTCACACAATTACGAGGGGCCATGTATGGTGAAACCCGTCCCCAAGGAATTGGGATGCTATGCGATTACGCTAACTCAGGCCACGATCATGATGGTCGACGATGAGGAACCGACCATGGAGATCATGCGGGCCTATCTGGAGGATGCTGGGTATCAGCACTTTGTGCTCGTGGAGGATTCCTCCCGGGCCATGGAACAGATTGAAGAGCATCGACCGGATATTCTGTTGCTTGATCTGATGATGCCAAAGGTCCCGGGATTCGAAATCCTGCAGCATGTGAGGAAACATCCCAAGCTGAAACATCTTCCTGTCATTATCCTGACTTCTTCCTCAGACGCGGAAACCAAACACCAGGCTCTCGACCGGGGTGCCACAGATTTTCTCGCCAAGCCGGTCGATCCCAGTGAATTAAAACTTCGGGTTCGTAATACACTCGCCGCCCGAGCCTATCAGAGCCAACTTGCCTACTATGATGCCTTGACGAAATTGCCGAACCGGAGTTTGTTTCTTGACCGATTGGCTTGGTTTATACAGCGAGCGGAACGCCATCATGACAACCTGGTTTTGCTCCATATTACCCTCAACCAGTTTAAGCGCCTCTCCACGACCTTCGGGCCGGAAATCTCGGATCAGCTCATCACACAGATCGCGGCGCGGATGAGTTCCTGCATGCGCCGATCTGATGTATTTGGGCGGGGAATACCCGATTCGACTGAGCTGGATAGCCTGTTTCGCGTGGATGGGGATGAATTTTCTTTATTATGTCCGACGATGGCGCATGCCGAACATGCGACCAAGTTAGCTTCTCGTATTCTCAAGGTCATGGAATCTCCATTTAATGCCAATGGGACCGAGGTCTACATTTCCCCGAGTATTGGTATTGCGAGTTTTCCTGCGGATGCCACAGATTTGACCGCCCTCATCCAATGCGCCGTTGGTGCGAGCACCCAGGCCAACTTGCATGGAAAGGGAGGTTTCAATTTTTATTCGAGCGAACTGAATTCTCAAAGCCTGGAGCGCCTGCGCATGGAAGCAGACTTGCGCCATGCTATCGAGGAAGACCAACTGCTGTTGTATTATCAGCCGAAGGTTAAGGTAAAGAGCGGTCACATTATCGGGGTTGAAGCGCTGGTTCGATGGCAGAAACCGGACGGCACGCTTATCTTTCCGGATCAATTCATTCCCTTAGCCGAAGAGACCGGCCTGATCATCTCTCTGGGTGAATGGGTGCTCAAAGAAGCGTGCGCGCAATTAGCCCGCTGGCAGGCTCAGGGGATATGGCTTCAGGTCGCGGTCAATGTGTCGGCAAAACAATTCAATGACGACTATCTGGTGCATTTGGTGAGGGAGACTTTACAGAGCAAGGGGATCGATGCAAAGTATTTAACACTCGAGCTGACCGAAAGCCTCTTAATGGGAAACGCGGAGCAGGCCGTGCAGACCTTGAACCACCTGATGGCCTTGGGACCAAAGATCTCTATGGATGACTTCGGAACAGGCTACTCCTCTCTCAGCTATTTGAAACGTTTTCCCATTCATGAGTTGAAGATCGACCGTTCCTTTTTGACCGATAGTACCCATAACCCTGAAGCCCGGGCCTTGGTCTCTGCCATGATTTATTTAGCGCATGAGTTTTCTCTGACAGTTGTCGCCGAAGGGGTAGAGAATCAAGAGCAACTTGATCTTCTCACCACTCTGAATTGCGACCATTACCAGGGTTATTTCTTTAGCCGACCGATAAGGGTGGAGGCCCTGGCTTCCATGCTCCAGGTGAAATGCCCTTCAGGCAAGGCATCGACCCCTTCGCGGAATAGCTCGAAAT
>JBATLR010000130.1:0-13100 GCA_049289415.1 Nitrospirales bacterium | reverse complement strand
CCATAATATCGATAAATGCCTGCTGGTGGCGGGTCAGGTGAAATTGCATCTGGGCGGTGGTCGTGTCACCCATCCGATGCGTCTGATCCTTGGGGACCGGGCTTCCTTCGGTGTTCCGGGAAAAAAGATTCCCGTGTCTGACATCGCCGTTGAGACGGCGCGAACGTGGATCAAGAGCCATTTGCCCCATGTGAATCCTGATACCCATATGAAGTATCAAATTGAGTTGCAACCGACTTCTGCTGAACTCGGGGCGATTTTTGAGCAGAGATCGGGGTTGCTTCCCGCGAACGATACCTCAGCCGGAGTCGGCTATGCCCCGCTGACTCCCACCGAGCAATTGGTGGTGGACCTTGAACAGTATGTAAACGGGCCACGGTTTAAGCGGGCATTTCCCGAAACGGGGGAGGACGTCAAAGTCATGGCCGTTCGCATGGACCGGATGCTGTCACTCACGGTGGCCATGCCGTTTCTTACCAAACGGATCACCACAGAAAAAACCTATTTTGCCCGAAAGGCGAAGGTCCTTCAGAATGTGCAGCGCTTTATTCATGAGCAACCTCATTCCTGTAAGCAGGTGGAGGTGGTCGTGAATGCGCTTGATCGCCCGGGTCAAGGACTGAAGGGCATGTATCTGACGCTATTGGGAACCTCTGCGGAGCAGGGAGATTCCGGACAGGTGGGGCGGGGGAACCGCATTTCAGGGGTCATTGCGCTGAATCGACCGATGAGCGGCGAGGCTGCGGCCGGGAAAAACCCCGTCAGTCATGTTGGGAAAATTTATAATGTGTGGGCTCGTGAACTCGCTCTGAAGGCATACGCACAAATATCCGGAGTGCGTGATGTCACCGTGTGGATGGTCAGTCGGATCGGTGCACCGGTGAACGAACCTCTTGTTGTGTCGGCTCAGGTCGGGGTGAAGAAGGGATTTTCACTAAAGCGGATCTCGGGAGAGGTCCAAGCCCTGATCAAGCAGGAGCTGGCTGACATGGAACATTTTTGTGAGGCCCTGGCCAAAGGGCAATTCCGGATATGCTGACGGCCATCATGAAAATAATCGAAATGGTATCCGCGACGAGATCACATGCTCATCAGATAGATTCGGCAGGATGCATGATTGATTGACAACCCATTGGTTGAATGTCCACTTCAAAACGGAACCTTGGAAGAAGGTTCCCGTCGGATTAGCGGGTTTACGGCTACGTGTGTCCTGGTCAGCAGTGTGGTTGGCACCGGGATTTTCACCACGACAGGATTTATGGCCAGGGACATCGGGGATCCATGGCTGATTCTTCTGTTATGGGGAATGGGCGCGTTACTGGCTCTCATGGGAGCGATGTGTTACAGCGAGCTGGGAGCAGCATTCCCTTTTGTCGGGGGAGACTATGTGTATCTTCGGGAAGCGTACCATCCCTTTGTCGCGTTCCTAAGTGGGTGGGCTTCATTTACCGTGGGCTTTGGAGCCGCTATTGCCGCAGGCGCCATGGGATTTGCCTCCTATGTGGTCCAACTCATCCCAAATGAACCGTATTCCACTCTCTTGATCAAGGGATTGGCCCTGGCCTTGATTTGGAGTCTGACTGCGGTTCATGTGGCAGGCGTTGGCCCTGGCGGGCTCCTTCAACAGCTGTTCACCGTCTTAAAAGTTGGAGCAATTCTGCTTCTCATAGTTGGAGCCTTCGCGGTAGGCCATGGGGATTGGCAACATTTGGTCATGACCCCGAGAAAGCCGGATGTCGGACTTGGAACGCTGGTGGTGTCCTTTATTTTTGTGACTTATGCCTATTCGGGATGGAATGCTGCAGGGTACATTGCCGGAGAAATACTCAATCCGACCCGTTCTATTCCCCGAACGATGATAGGCGGGACTCTGCTGGTTGGCACGGTCTATGTGGTGCTGAACGTGGTATATTTCTACGCGTTACCGATTCAAGCTTTGGCCGCACCTCCGCTCATGCCTGTGGCTGAAAAAGTCGCGGTGGGAATGTTCGGTCAGGCGGCCGCTCATTTCGTCACCATCATGTTGTGCATTTCCATCGCCGGTGCGGTGAGCGCCATGATATGGACCGGGCCACGGGTCTACTATGCCATGGCCAGAGACGGGTTTCTGCCGGGCTTCTTTTCAGATACGGAACAGCATCATGGCACCCCGGTTCGTTCCATTGTTCTCCAAAGTCTGTGGGTGACGGTCTTAGTGCTTTCAGGATCCTTTGAGCAGTTGGTGATTTACAGCGGAATGGTGATCACCGCCTTCACAGCGCTGACAGTCGGGGCCGTCATTATTCTTCGTCAACGGCGTCCGCAACTCGTTCGTCCTTACCGGGTTCCCTTCTATCCTGTCTTGCCCGTGTGCTATATCCTGGTTGCCGGAGTGATCATGCTTTTTCTCAGTGCGGAAAAACCGGTTGAAACCCTCTGGGCCTGCCTCACACTGAGCGCTGGTATTCCCCTGTACTTCCTGATGAGAAAGCATAATGGAGTATCCGGGGCCACATGAAGAGCGCGATCACACACAGGAGCAAAATACGTCCACTTGCCTTCTTTGTGATACTTGGTGGAGTATGGTTTATTCTGTCCGGATGTGGAAATGGAAATCAGGCTATGACGCAACAAAATAATCACTCACGACAGGTTGAACGGGATTCGATGGTGGATACCCAAATCGTGGCGGGGGGTGTCACCGATCAAGCCGTTGTCGCAGCCATGCGCCGGGTTCCCCGGCACCGGTTTATGCCTGAATCACATGCTGAGGATGCCTATGGAGATTTTCCACTCTCCATCGGCTATGGGCAGACGATTTCTCAGCCCTTCATTGTTGCGTACATGACGCAAGCCCTGAAGTTGAAGCCGGATGAGAAGGTCTTGGAAATAGGCACGGGTTCCGGGTATCAGGCCGCCATCCTGGCTGAATTAGTTTCAAAAGTGTTTACCATAGAAATTGTCGAACCGCTTGCCGTCAGAGCGAAAAAAACTTTGGCAGAACTTGGGTACGACAATGTGATTGTGCGGGCTGGTGATGGCTATAAGGGGTGGCCGGGCGAAGGCCCGTTTGATGCGATCATCCTGACGGCGGCGCCGAACCATATTCCCGAACTACTCTTAGAGCAGCTGGCGATCGGCGGACGTCTCATTCTTCCTCTCGGAGACTACCCTCAACGTCTTCTGTTAATTCGTCGCACTGAGGAGGGATACCAGGAAACCGAATTGTTATCCGTGGTGTTTGTGCCCATGACGGGCGAAGCCTTAACGAATCCTCCCGCAACCGAGCCTTGACGAACTTCTCTCCCGTTGACCACATTCTTCACTCATAGATAACGAATCCGCCCGCCGGAAGGGTGAGCACGACTGCTTTGCCATTTCTCGACTCAACGGTCGTCTCCTGACCGATCTGTCCCGCATTGGTTGAATAGAGACACGTGAGTGTGTGGCCGGCCTGATGCAGTCCGTCATCAACCGTCACCCAGGCGCTTCGGGGTGCAGCGTAGTCGGTATTCATCGCCAGGAGAATTTCCTGGTCATTGAAAATTCTGGACCAGGGAATCACTGACCGAATCTGCCCACCCAGCATGTGCGGCAGCCCGAAGTCGATCCCATTTCCGGAAATCTCTCTCAGGTATTGTCGACCCCGTCGTAACGCCAGCTTGTTACGGCGAATGCCTAACAGGATCGAGAGTTGCCGGTATGCCGGACTCTCTTCATTGAAGAAATGCCGTTGATGGCTTTGAAAGGCGCCGAATTCTCCTCCGAACATACATTCGCGAATGAATTGATCACTCTGCCCGTGACCGTTAAAATACTGTTCGCTGCCATAGTACATGCAGGGAATGCCCATCGTGAGCGCGTTCAGCGCGAGCACATTTAAGAGTCCATCCGGCCCATCAGGATCAGCACAAAATCTGGCTTTGCTTTCTCCCTTTCGTACTTGATCATGATCATCAAACAGGGTTACCACCCGGTTGCGAAACCAGACGTGGGATTCTTTCTGAACCAGGATGGAATTCCGGAATAACTGGAAATACTCCTCCGGATTGCGATAGCCCTTCACGAGGTATTCCATCTTGTCCGGGATGTCGTCGACGCCAAGTGCGGCGTCCAGGCCCGTGGTTTCCAGCGTTTGAAACGCGCGGGTTCTGCCCCCGGTAATTTCTCCAATGAGATAAAAGTTTTCTTTGCCGATGGATTGGGTGAATTCATGGATCACCGATGCGAAGTACCGGGTGGCTCCCAGGTCCATATGTTTGACGGTATCAACCCGATACCCGTCGACGTCCGCAAAGGCAATCCAGAATTTGTACACCTGGGCCAGGGCCTTAAGGGCATCCGACGGTTGATACTGATCGACGTCGCCAGAACCGAGTTGGATATTTTTCAGGTCAAGAAAATCCCCCTCAAGAAATTCAGGTGAAAAATCCCAATTGGTGATATGGCCTTTTCGGGTAAAGGCCTGAGGGTCTTGGAATTCCTGTGGCCAGATGGCGCCATGCTGCCAGGCGGCAGGATAACTGGCGATGTCGAGTTGTTGGAAGGGGAGAGTCGGTTCTCCGAATTGATCATGGAACCCTTGTACGTCATAGGGTTGGCCATCCCAGCGAGGATCGTTGAAGGTCTGCCCGTTCTGTTCGGTCCGATAGCGGTTGGGATTGTAGCGAAACACATCTCCCGTGTGGTTGAGGATAATATCCAGAATAACGTAGATCCCGTGAGCGTGAGCGGTCCGGACAAGGGTTCTCAGATCTTCTCGTTGACCAAAATGTGGATCGACCTCCAAAAAGTTTTGAATGCCATATCCATGATACGTGTCTTTAAATTTCACTTGTTTGAAAATGGGACTGATCCAAATGGCGGTCACACCGAGCCGTTCAAGGTATCCCAGCTTGCTCGTCAATCCGGGCAAATTCCCTCCGCAAAACTTTTGTCCCGCTGCCTTCCAATGAGATTTATCTGCATTGCCCGCATCAGTTGACTGGAAGGGGGGAGCAGAGCCACGCCGGACGACGGTCCCGTCATTGCTTCTGTAGCCTTTTTCCTGCCCGTCCGAAAAACGGTCGAGCATTAAAAAGTATAAGACCTGATCTTCCCATGCGGTGGGAGAAGGAAAAAACTTCCGGTCACTGAGAGAAGGCAGATCCACCTCTTGAAGATTCTTTTCTGTCATGACGGTCTCCCTTGATTGTGTACGGTGCGTATCTCAACGTATGGCTGAAATATGGGTGGCATTCCGGTGCGGTCTGTCAGATGGCCGGTCTGCCGAATTTTGGTCATCTCACAACGCTGGAAAGTCTGGCCTAAGGGATTGTTTTCCGGCCTTGGTTTCATGTCGCACCATCAGGCAATGACCCAAACGGCAAAGCCCTGCCCTTTTTTGGCCAGCTCTTCCCCCACATGGTGATGGAACATTTCTTTGAAGCTGGAGTACGATTCCCGTCCAACGACGATGGTTCCACAATTCTGTTTGTGAGCTGTCCCGATCAATTCACCGACAATATCCGGCCGGTGGATGGATTGAGAAAACACGACGTTGACCATGGCGGGTAATACCCCAATCCGATACAGAATCGTCTTGGCGTTATCTAAGATTGGTTCCGCTGCCTTTTTTGCGTCCTCGATCCACTGAGCCTGCTCTTTTTTTAAAGTCGTGTCCAGCTTTTGTTCCGTTGCCGGATCTTCAGCGCCCCCGAATTCCAAAAGTTCGGGAGGAATCGGGGGGAGGATGTGAAAGAGTATGATATGAAAATCTTCCCGAGCCCCAATCATTTCAGCCACGTAGGATACACTCCGGATGGAAGAATCCGAACCGTCGACACCGACGAGTAATGTCTTATCCCTTACCATAGATCACTCCCTTCATTTGACGTGAATTTCGCTACCCCCTAAGCAGAATCGTTGGCGGGTTTTGTTCATCCAAAGGACATCCTAAGATATCGTCTGCCGGCCTGAGCGAGCCGAATGCCTTCACCACATTATTCCCTTAAGGGGATCTCCCTCAACGCCTCCCGGCTTTGGTTGGGAATGGGAACGATCGTTTGACCCGAAACATGTTGTCCACCAGGACCCTGTCGCCTTAGACCTGGGAATGCAGGTTGCTGGGAATTGGTAAAATCGGTTGTAATTCTACACTGGTTCGCCTGTGGGGTGAAGGGCTGCACAAATTGTAGGATCTGAGAATATTCACACACGCATATCCTCGTGTGTCCTGGAGTGCTACAGTTTATGCGCAGAGACTGGGGAGGAAAGGAGTAAAGGCTTCACAATCTTTGATCACCACACAAACCGGTTTGTGTTGGGAGCACTCCATTCTGAATTATCTTGTAAAGAAGATATTTGAACTGATGGAGGAAATGCCCGCTCATGGAACGGCAGGTTTTGTCTGATGGTTGGCGGCAACCGACCTTGCGGTGACGATTTCTTCTGTTCAGCCGTCAGTCTCAGGTGCCTGTTGGGTGCTTGTGCCTGGAGCGCCGATGGAAGCAGGACCTGAGAGCAGGCTTTCTGGCGTTGGTCTATGAAAAATACATCTACAATTAGGGCAATCATGAACGGGTTTGCTGAGCGAACGGGCCTGATTCCCGCGGCTCGACCGCCCCGTCGCTATCTCTGGACCGACGCGTTTGCCCTTTGCAACTATCTAGAACTTTTCCGCCAGACAGGGGAGGAACATTACCAGGAAGATGCCATAGGTTTTGTCTCTCAAGTCCACCGTGTCCTGGGGCGACACCGGGAGGACGATTCGCGTCAGGGATGGATCAGTGGATTGGACGAACAGGAAGGCGAGCAGCATCCGACTCAGGGTGGACTGAGAATCGGAAAAGAGCTTGCTGAACGAGGACCGGATGAACCGTATGATGACCATTTGGAATGGGAACGGGATGGGCAGTATTTTCATTATTTGACCAAATGGATGCATGCCCTCGATTGTCTGGCACGGGTGACGGGAGATTCCGTGTATAACCAATGGGCGGTGGAGCTTGCCAAGAGCGCCCATGCCCGCTTCACCTATAGCCCCTGGGGCGGTGGCACCAAGCGCATGTATTGGAAGATGAGTATCGACCTCTCCTATCCCCTGGTCGCGTCGATGGGCCAGCACGATCCGCTCGACGGGCTGATCACCTATCAGCAACTTCAAGGGACGGCTGTGAAGCTTAGCAACCTCCACGCAAAGAGCCTTCTGGGACAAGAGATTACGGAGATGACCGCGATGTGTGAAGGCCTGACCTGGACGACGAATGATCCATTAGGAATCGGTGGACTTCTGTCGGATGCCTACAGGTTGACACAATTGATGATCAGTACCAACTTGCGCGAATCAGATCGATTGGTCCCGCTCTTACGAGATGCTGAGGTCGGCCTGGAGGCCTTTGTCCGGAGCCGGTCCCTGAATGCTTCCGCCGATTCCCGTTTGGGATTTCGTGAGTTAGGGTTATCCATTGGCCTCCATGCCATTGTGAAGATGAAGAGAGCCATTGAACAACATCCGGAGAACTTCTCCGACCAGCACGAGTTACATGCCAGGCTGTCAGGCCTCGCACGATTCCTTCCCTTGATCGAATCCATCGAGAACTTCTGGCTTGAGCCGAGCAATCAACAGAGTCACACCTGGACCGGGCATCGTGATATTAACAGCGTGATGCTGGCGACCAGCCTGGCACCGGATGGGTATTTGGTTCTTCAATAACGATCACTCAGCGCCGAGGGCTTTGGCAGCTTTTTTCACATCCTTTTGGTTGACCCACAAAATGGCCCCGCAACGTCCCGCGCCACCGGTCACGGCCGCGGCCGCCCGTATGTTGATTTTCGCTTCTGCGAGTTTCGCGGCATAGGGAGCAAAGGCGCCCATTTGATCCTTATCATCAATGACAAAACAGGCTTTGGGACCTTTGATGTTCCATTTGGCCTTTTTGGCGGCGGCCGTAAACTTGGCAGGGTCGACGGGCACACAGTCGACTTGGGCTTTCCCGTTTTTTTTCGGAAAAGCCAGAAAGGCCAACAGGTTGACCTGGGACTGTTGTAGGTGCTCCAAGAGCTTGATTCCTTGTCCCGATTTATGGGGAACCATCATCTTGTAATACTTGGCAAGGTGGACGGAATTGGGCATGGGGACCTCCTCATGATTGGGAAATTTGTGAATCGTTAGAGCGATTGCTGGTGTTCTCCTGAATTATTTCGACCGGGATGGTTAGCGAATATGCTGCAGTCAGGTTGTATCACGTTTGCTGAACTTTTCAAGCCGTAAAAGGGGCGAGTCTTGTTGGGGAAAGAATGTAAGTGCACAGCGTTGTCCGGGGTGAAGGCTTGCATGACCGTACGAACCTGGATGAGGGGCCGTTATAGCATGGTTGGGTAGCCTTTCCCTAACAGTTACAAACCAAATGGGAAGGTATCCGGCATATCTTTGGTCGTCTCTCTGGTGAGTGCTTCAACAGCCCGCGTTTCGTCAAACCAGATATATTCATCAAATTGGTGTGGTAATGACGCATAAAAATAATGGCTCTGCAACTCGGTTTCGGGTCGATAAATCACCCCAATCGCGCGTTCCAGTCTTTCTTGCAGAAGTTTCTCGCGGGTGATGTTCTTGAGTGGTTCCCTGAGCGGCAGGAGAAAGTTGTCGGCCTTCACTTCATGACACATATATTCATAACTGTCCGGATGCGATGGACGAACCTGCTTGATTTCCATCGGGCCACCCCATTCTGATGCCGCGGCAACGGTACCATGGTCGGTGCCAAAGCCAATCAGATAGGCCGCATCGCCATATGCCTGCCGCACCAGTTGCCCGACATTGAACTCACCACGAGCACTCATCTCCGTGGCCCGTGCGTCCCCGACATGTGAATTATGTTCCCAGATCACGGCCTTGGCATCCGGGCCTCTGAAGTCGAGAACCGACTGCAAGGTTTCAAACATGTGCTGGTCACGCTGGTTCCAGGAGTTATTTTCGGCAAAGTACATGGTGCGATAATAGCGTTCGGCATTACTCACCAGGCGTGCATTTTGTTCGGCGTCGAAAAAGCGTTCTCCGTCTGCCCGGGAATATTCCATGCGCTTATTGTGCAAATCCTTCAGCATCGCCAAGACTTCATGCTCACATTCCCGATACTGTCTGGTCATGGTGACGCGGCCATACATTGCGGGATCACTGGCCCATGGCATCAGGCAACCATAGCGTACCCGTGCGACTTCTGCTGTTTGAGGGTCGACTTTTTCCAGATAATCCAGGACGACTTCAATGGAGCTGTACAAGCTGTACAGATCCAATCCGTAAAAACCCACCTGCTGATGAGGATCTTTCATGGTGGCATTATGGGCTTTTAACCAAGAAAGAAAGTTCAGCACGGAATGATTGGCCCACATCCAGGTAGGGAAGCGGGAAAATGGCTGACTTTTCAAGAATGGATCAGGCGAGGAACCATGAATATAGTGATCAATAAAGGCTGCATCGGGCCAGTCGGCTTCTACCGCAATAATATTCACGCCTTTCTGTTCGATTAATTCCCTCGTGATTCGCGCACGCATATCGTAGAATTCGGCGGTGCCATGTGAGGCCTCACCCAGCAAGATCAGGCGACTATCACCGATGCGGTTCATGAGGTGATCCAGCTTCACATGTTTAATGCTGGCAAAAGGTTCACTCGATTGCCCAATCAACTCGGGTAGGCTTGCCTCGGTATCTTCCCTGGCGGGTGTATGCCCAGCTTCGTCTTCCCAGCCAGCCGCGCCAATTAGTGGGACAAAACGGACACCGCCCATATCCTCTTCCTGATATTCATGCTCGCTTATGCGTCGAAGCCGGATGAGTTTTTGTGTGCGCAGGGTCGAGCCGACCGGGATCACGAGACGACCACCGATGGCTAACTGGTCTTTCAGGGGTTGAGGTACTTCGGGTCCGCCTGCAGTGACAACAATGGCATCATAGGGGGCATGTTCCGGCCATCCCATGGTACCGTCTCCATAGAGGACCTGAATATTGCGATAACCCAGTTCCGCGAGGCGTTTGCGGGCGGTGTCCACGAGTATTTTATGTCGTTCGATGGTATAGACTTCCTGAGCAATTTCCCCCAATATCGCCGCGGCATATCCGGAACCCGTCCCAATTTCCAGCACGCGGTCTTCCGGCTTTAATTCAAGCGCAGCAGTCATCAACGCCACGATGTAGGGTTGAGAAATGGTCTGGCTGGCTTCAATCGGTAGGGGCGAGTCACTATAGGCAAATTCAACAAGGTCTGACGCGACGAATTCTTCACGAGGGACGGCCTTGATGGCATTAAGCACCCTTTGGTCGTGGAGGCCACGAGCCACTAACTGATGATCAATCATGTTCTGTCGTAATTTATTGAACGTGTTCATGGGTGACTCCTGAGGATGTCCTTTTTAACATGATGCCAATAGTCACATAGGATTGAAAATAAATTCTCCACGCGGTTCTGTAAAATTGATTCCGCAATAATGGTGCCAAGTGGTTGCCTTCCAGTGTAAGGAAATCAATTCCATGACCCCCTTCCCTTTTTCCGCAATGAGAGCCATTCAATGAAAATTTCTCTAGGGTGCGAATTCGTGAATTGAGGAATGTTTAGGAGGCGCACCCAGAAAATTTGTGGGGCAAATTTCTACACAGGTCTGCCTTACAGTAGCCTTTGGGTAAAAGGAATCGAGAGTCGTTTTTTGTTTTCTCAGTAGTCTTGTCTAAGATTGTTTCAAGGCCGTTCATCTGGTGTCGAAATCACCTGCCTTTGCATGTTTTTTTGAAGGGCATGATGAGTCGAGTGCGGCGATCCGGCCCCAAAATCCTCTCTGGTCAGAGTTTGGGGATATTTCAAGTCGCTTCTTTCATGATCCTTTTGAAGGGCTTACCTTCGCATTGAGGAGAGTCCCGTGAGCTGGAAATTGCTGTATTGGATCCTTGGGCTTATTGTTCTCCTGCCATTCTTCAATTTTCTGCTGGGTGTGCATCCGCCGAGGTTTCAAACAGATGATGACCCCAAGCGCTACGGGTTGAACTATGAGTCGGTTTCATTCCCCACCTCTGATGGGTTAACCCTGAGAGGGTGGTTTATTCCGGCAGCCTCTGAATCACAGGAATCATCGCGCCAAGGAGGGATGGCATGGAATACGTGCGGGACTGTCCTGGTGGGCCATGGCTATCCTATTGACAAAGCCAATATCCTTCGGCATGCGTTTTTCCTGCATCCCCGTTTTGATCTTCTCCTGTTTGACTTCCGGTACTTCGGTGAGAGTGATGGTGCCTATACCACGGCCGGTCTGTTAGAAACCCGTGATGTCCAGGCCGCCGTTGAGTATGTCAAAAGTCGGAGCGATGTGAATCCGGAACAAATCGGGGCGCTGGGATTTTCCATGAGCGCGTCAGCCTTCATCACGGCCCGGCATCCCGATGTCAAAGCCATTGTGGCCGATAGTCCCTATGCCACCCTGGAAGGACTCATTGCCCTGCAATTTTTCTTCTTTCCGGGCTTCACGAAATGGCCGCTTGTCGCACTGACAAAATTCTACGCCCGTCTCTTCCTGGGTGTACGAGTCAATGATGCGGCCCCGGCCGAAGTCGTGCGGGATCTCAACACCCCTTTACTGATCATCCATGGGGATGCCGATTCGCAGATCCCTCTTGAGCATTCGCAGACCATTTACGCCAACGCCGATCCCGAAAAGACAACACTCTGGATTGTCCGGGGGGCTGACCATGGCTTTGCTCATGGGCTTGAGGGTCCTCGATATGAGGTGCGAGTGAGAAAGTTTTTTGAGCAGCATTTGTGCCCCGCTGCACGGACCTAAAAGGTTTGTAGCAACGGTGTATTGCGTGAACTCCCGGCTGCTCCGTTCTTTCCGTCGTCGTCATTTCCTGTCATTCCCGACAGTTGTTATCGGGAATCAATCTTGGATTTTTCAATCAATGCCTGGTGCTAGATGGAAGGCTGTGCGTTAGTATTCCAAACTATTGTTTCCAAGTGGTTAATGGTATTGCCGGGTTTCGCCCCGGCAGGCGAGGTCCTTTTGTTTCGGCAAAAGGACCCAAAACCATGGTGGCCGTGGCGTGGCCCTTCGGGTGCCCTGCGTCGTTTGCCGCCTTCGGCGGCGCGCAAACTCGCTACGCTCAAACAATGCGCGCCTTCCTCCGAAATCGGCTGCAGGACTTGGCCTCGCCACAAGGCCACGGGAGCCTATTGAAGGAAGGAGTGGCTGAGTCATTGGAGTTATTGAGAGATGGTATCGATGTCATATTTTGTGCTGCCGGGACGAACTTCGGCATAAAAAGATATCAAGAAGGCGCCGGTTCCTTTTTTGGATATCAGTCATCCTTCCCCTGGGAAGCAGACATGGGAGCCGCCACGGCCGGGCCAGCTCAGTCGGTCTCGACTTGAAAGATGCATGATTGGACGACCTCGCCCCAGGCTGCATTCTGTGACGCCTAACGTAAAATTAACCGGCTCCGCGCTTTTGTGGAGTCCGGGTTGAATCCCTTGCGGGTATATTCCCCGCTGCTTGCGGCGTAAACTACTCGCGTGAGCGAGTACATTCATAAGGGTCATAATGTTATGGTCTTACTGTATCACTTGGTTTTTCCTGCCCAGTATCGTCGGGCGATCTTTGATGCGACCGTCGATAAAGTATTGAAAGATGTATGTCTCGAGATCGAGCAACGCTATCAGTTGAAATTTCTGGAGATTGGCACGGATAAGAATCATGTCCATTTTCTGGTCCAAGCGGTGCCGGGGTACAGTGTGACGAAGGTGGTGACTCTCATCAAGAGTCTGTCTGCCAAAGAGATTTTCCGTCGTGTCCCTCAGGTGAAGGAGCAATTATGGGGTGGAGAATTTTGTGGACTGACGCGTATTATGCAAGCACCGTGGGGATGCATGGCAATGAAACGATGATAGGAAAGTATGTCAAGCAACAAGGGGAGGCATACCAGAAGTTATACACAAATCATCAATTAGCACTCTTCTAATACCCCGTTGCTTGCGGCGGGGTTCTTTATTGTCGGGTTGGGCGTCATTAACGCTTCCGCCGAATGACATAAGCGTTGTCCGCCAACGCAAAGCCAACCTTGGGGTAATAAGCCATCGCGTCGGGCGCGGACATAAGGATAAGGG
>JBATLR010000129.1:0-1948 GCA_049289415.1 Nitrospirales bacterium | reverse complement strand
CCTTGGGATTATTTCCCCCTTCAGTTACTATGATCTTACCATACCTGTTTTCTATTACTTGTTTAATTTTTTAAGTTACAAAGGGGAGAGGGGAGTTAATGGCTCCTCTCCCTCTGGGAGAGGCGGGGGTGAGGGTTATAAAGACGAGCCGGGCTTCTGCAAGGCCGCCACCCTAGAGGAGATCGCCAGCCACGACTTTGTGCTGACGCCGGGGCGCTATGTGGGCGCGGCGGATGTGGAGGACGACGGCATCCCCTTTGAGACCAAAATGGAGGAGATGAGCCAGACCCTCTACGCCCAGATGGCCGAGGCGGCCCGGCTGGATGGGGTGATTCGGCAGAATTTGGAGGTTTTGGGCTATGGAGAGTGAATGGCCGGAAACGCTACTTGAGGAATTAGCCGATGAAGTCACTGTTGGCTTCGTAGGATCAATGGCTTCAGAATATGTGGAGGACGGTATTCCATTCTTTCGCTCCAAGAATGTTGCCCCGTATCGAATCCTCTGGGATGACATGAAATATATTTCACGTCAGTTTCACGAGAAAATTGCGAAGTCATCTTTGCATCCAGGCGATGTCGTAATCGTTCGGACCGGCAAGCCTGGAACTGCGAGTATAATCCCTGATACTATTGAAGAAGCCAACTGTTCTGATCTCGTAATCGTACGGCCAGGACCGAAATTGGATAAACGCTTTTTGGCGTATTATCTGAACTCGGCAGCGATACACCACATAAACGCTCATCTCGTAGGGGCTGTTCAGCAACACTTCAATGTTGGCGCGGCGAAGAAACTGAGCATTCCCCTCCCACCCTTCCCCGAACAAAAAGCCATCGCCCACATCCTCGGCTGCCTGGACGACAAAATCGAACTGAACCGGCGTATGAACGCCACTCTGGAAGGCATGGCCCAGGCCCTCTTCCAAAGCTGGTTTGTGGACTTTGACCCGGTGATCGACAACACGCTGGCCGCGGGCAATCCCCTCCCCGACGAACTGGCGGAGCGGGCTGAAACCCGCAGTCAGGCTCTGGCCGATGGCACGGCCAACCGGGAAGCGGGCCAGGCGTTCCCGGCGGCTTTTCAACGCAGCGAGGAATTGGGGTGGATTCCGGAGGGGTGGGAAATGGCAAAACTCAGCGATTTGCTTGAAGTTAAATACGGCAAGGCTCACCAGAAACTAAGCGAAGGAAATATTCCTGTATACGGCTCAGGCGGATTAATGCGTCACGCTGATAAATCTCTTTACAGCGGTGAATCCGTGCTGATTCCAAGAAAAGGGACTCTCAGCAACATTCTCTACTTAAACGAAGAGTTTTGGACGGTAGACACAATGTTCTACACAATACCAAAGAGAAAATTTGTCCCAAAGTACATTTTTCACCATTTGAAAAGCCTCGATTTCGTATCAATGAATGTCGGGTCGGCAGTTCCAAGTATGACGACAAAAGTTCTGAATGCTCTCCCGATTCTGATGCCCTTTGAATCTGTGCTTCAGGAATTCGATTCAATTTTGATTTCCTATTTCGACAAAACAGAAGCAAATAATGTGCAGTCCAAAACTCTCGCCGCTCTCCGCGACACCCTCCTGCCCAAACTCATCTCCGGCGACCTGCGCATCCCCGACGCCGCAGCCCTGGCCGAGGAGGCCCTGGCGTGAAAGTAGCGAGTTGCGAGTTGCGAATTGCGAGTTGCGAGTTGCGAGTTGCGGTCTGCGGTCTGCCGTCCATTTTCATCATTGGTTGTGCCCAAGCGGGCGTGGATAACTGCCCTGAAAAAGGCTTGTATACACGGATAAAAGAGAACACGGATTAATAAAAATCTGTGTGACTATTCAGGCCAGCGCCGGTTGAGTAGGCCACGGCAGTATGTGGCCGTATCGAAACCAAAGCGGGTAGACCCGCAAACTGGACACGCTTTGTCAAGCCCCAAAATGGGAGAAAAGCGCGTTGA
>JBATLR010000128.1:0-3332 GCA_049289415.1 Nitrospirales bacterium | reverse complement strand
GATAGGGACGAATGGCCAAATGGTGCGGACCGGAAATGCGAGAAGGGGCAATTTTCATTCTGGCGTCCAACGCCAATACCCCATTCTGGTCTGCGAGAAGGGGATTAATATCCAGCTCAACAATTTCAGGGAAATCCTGCACGAGATGAGAAATTTGCATCAACGTCAGACAGAGCGCTTCCAGATCGACGGCAGGATGAGTCCGAAAGCCTTGCAATAAGGAAGCAATTCTCGTCGCCTTAATCAGATCCTTGGCTAATTTCATGTTCAAGGGAGGGAGAGCCATGGCATGGCCCCCCAACAACTCAACGGCAATGCCTCCCTGACCGAACACAATGACCGGGCCAAACGCGGCATCGACGGTCACCCCCGCCAATAATTCGTACGCACCAGGCCGTCGGGCCATCGGTTGGACCGTCACCCCACGCATCTCCGCTCCCGGATGAAACTGCTGCAACCGGTCTTTCATTCCCTGAAACGCTGTGGCAACGGCCCTGGAGTTTTCCACATCAAGCACGACTCCCCCGACATCGGTTTTATGGCTAATGTCAGGAGAAAGAATTTTCAATGCTACGGGAAACCCCACCTGTTCCGCGAAACGAATGGCCTGCTCGGGGGTCGACGCGATATGGGTCTCCACCGTGGGAATGCCATAGGCAGCCAGAATGGCCTTTGCCTCCGGCTCATTCAACAGAGAACGCCCCTGCGCTAACTCCTGTTCAATCACGTATCGTGCGGAAGACGTGGCCGGTTGAAATTCACGTGGAATGGATGGGGGAATTTCCATCAGCATGCGCTGCCGCTGGGAGTATCGAATCAGATGCAGGAAGGCGCGCACCGCCTTTTCAGGTGTGCCATAGGTAGGAATATTGGCCTCGGCGAACATGCGCCGGGCCTGAAGGGTTGTTTGGCCTCCTAGCCAACTGGTCAACACATTTTTCTTTGAGGACGAGGCGCGAACCGCATGCACCACGGCCAGCGCAGCCTCCTCGCTGGTGACGACTGCTGTGGGAGCATGGGTCACGATGACCGCATCCACATCCGGCGCGTTCAGGATACTGGTCAATGCCTGCGCATAGCGGTCCCCTCTCGCATCCCCGACGATATCAACAGGATTTCCGTGAGACCAGCTTGCCGGCAACAGGGCGGTCAATTCTTGGATGGTGGCCTCTGACAAGCCGGCGAGAGCACCACCGCCTTCGGCAAAGGCATCGGCGGCCAGCACTCCCGGCCCTCCTCCGTTCGTCACAATCGCTAATCGTTCTCCCTGTAAAGGGCGGGCTCGCTCCAGGGTTTCGACGGCATCGAACAATTCATCGATTTCAAACACCCGCAAAATTCCAGCCCGGCAGAATGCGGCATCGTACACCTCATCACGACCGATGAGTGCCCCGGTATGGGAACTGGCGGCGGTGGCCCCTTCCGGATGTCGTCCCGCTTTAATCGCTAAGACCGGTTTATTCCGAGCGGCGGCTCTGGCGGCCGACATAAACTTTCTGGCCTGAGAGATGGATTCTATGTACAAAAGAATGGCCCGGGTATCGGGGTCGCTGCCCAGATAATCCAGAACATCGCCGACATCGATATCCAGGCTATCCCCCAAAGAAAGAAAATGCGAAAAGCCGATTCCCTTGGACCGGGCCCAATCCAACACAGCAGTGCAAAGGGCGCCCGACTGAGAAAGAAACGCCAGCGAGCCCGGGAGCGCTTCCACATGGGCAAAACTGGCATTGAGTCCCAACCGGGGAATGAGCATGCCAACGGTATTCGGACCCAGAAGACGTATACCGAATTTGCTTGCGGTTTCCAGCATGTCCGTCCAATCGGTCGCGCCCTCCTTCCCTGATGATTCTCGCCTGATGCCGGCTGTCAGAATAACCGCTGCCCGGACTCCGCGTTCCCCTAATTCTTGAAGCAGCCGGGGAATAGTGCTGGGAGGGGTGCAAAGAATGGCAAGATCGGGATTGACCGGCAGGGACTTCACATCGGGGTAGGCCAGCACCCCGCACACCGACCGATACTTTGGATTCACGGGGAGAATAGGGCCTTCGAATCCCCCTTTCAGAAGATTCTGCATCACCACACTTCCCACTCGATGAGGCCGATTTGACGCGCCAATCACGGTAATGGACCGAGGCTTAAACAGGTACTTGAAATTTCGAATGCTCATGACACGGACCTTTGTTCACATATTCATAATGTCAAACACTTCCGCAATACCGCTCGCCACTGTGGGGTCGGGTGAAGACAGAGAAGTGAGGCCATTCTGCTGTCCACTCCGTTGGCACGAGGCGAGCGCCACCAGGACCATGTTCATACAACATTGCAGCTTTTTTGTCCCAGGTTTCGGAGCACCACTTCCTCTTTTTTTAATGGCGAATGACCGCCACCGAACATCCGGCACTATGGGCAACCTTGTTGGACACACTGCCCAGAAACACCCGCTTGACCCCTGTCGAGCCACGCGACCCCAAGACAACAAGATCAGCTCGCAGATATCGAACAGCTTTCAGAATTTCATCTCCTGGATTGCCGAACACCAACCGTTCCTGAATTTGAAGGTCAGGAGCACTCAAGATCTTTCGAGTCTGTTCAAGGAGTTTCGCCCCTTCCCGGCCTCGGATCGCCAGGAGTTCTTCGGCCAATTTGACAAATTCATCCTCCTTCTTGCTGTCGGCAATCAACGTTTGTTCAGTTTCGAACACATGTTTTTTGACGACATGGAGAATGGTGATCTGTGAGGAAGGGGGTAATGTCAGGTTTTTAATAAATTCGACGGCCGCTCGTGAATCGGCAGATCCATCAGTCGCCAGGAGAAGCTTCATGCCCCGAACAGCTTTTTTCTCTCGAGCCATGGGGCGAGCGATCAACACCGAGCATGGCGCTTCCTGCAACACCCATTGACTCACACTCCCGAGTAAAAACCCCTTCGCTTTGGAATAGCCACGTGATCCGAGGACCACCAGATCGACGTTTTTCGCGTGAATGGTTTTTAAAATTTCCTCCCCAGGAAAGCCCTTTTTTACAAGAGGAAACACCTGCACATCCTGATGCTTCAGCCTTTTTTCGACCTTACCCAGAAACTCACGCGCCTGTTCAAGCGCCTGCTTTTGCACCTCTTGTACCTGCTGGGAGATTTTCAAAATCCGTTCCTTCGCCAGACCCGTAAGCTTTTGAGGGACGGGGTTCACATGGAGAAGAAACAGATCGGATCCACCGGGCAGTGTCAACTTGCTGAGGATCTGAATGGCTCCTTCGGATATGCGTGTTTGCTCTAAGGCCAACAGGACCTTCATCATTGCGCTCCTTTCAACAGAAGAATAGAAGAGTGG
>JBATLR010000127.1:0-16927 GCA_049289415.1 Nitrospirales bacterium | reverse complement strand
CCCCCTAGGCCCCAAACAATAGTTTTCCATTCAGCCTCAATTTGAATAGTGTGGCCAACTGAATGGGCATTGAAACGACATGCAGAGAACCTCTTCGTGGAGCCTGGCAATCGGCACATAATTTCCTGCGCCAAATCTCAAAGGAATGTGTCACTGTCCGGGTCGTGTGTTTCAATTCCCCGGGATTGCCGCTGCCAGATGGAAATTGGTCACTTTGGGATGGACCAAGTCGGCAAAATCCTGATACCGGAGCTTTATCACCCTGAGATGGGTTCCGGCTTGAAAGACGATTTCCTCATCCTCCGTAAGCGATTGGTCAACAAACACCTCCAGGCCATAAAGATTCCCGAATGGCGGCATGGCCCCGACACCACAGTCAGGAAACAATTCCTGGAATTCCCCTTCGGTGGCCAGACGCACGTGTTCCCCTCCCAACGCATCTGCGAGACGTTCGAAATCCACTTTGTGATTGGAGGGTAAAACCGCCATCACAAAACGATCGTCCGCTTTGATAATCACGACCTTCGCTAACATCTTTCCGGAAATATGGAGAGTATGCGCAATCTCCGAAGCGGTATACGCTTCTTGATGGCGTATTAGCTGATAGGCAACCTTGCGTTCATCGAGATAGTCCTGTAATCGCGTTAATATTGGCATGGCGACCTCCTTGGTGTGAACCCGCCAGTATCCTGCAATGGTCTAAGCTGAAACCAGGCAACCTCCTTTCTTCTGTCTAAAATATTCAATGTCAGGAAATTGTGCATCAATCCCAAAAAATGGGCAAGTGTATATCTAGGTCGTAAAAAAGCCAACACAGAGAGAATTCTTATGACAGTCCTCTTTAATCCGTGGAAATTCCCGACCTTTAGGGATGGCTTGCCGGACTCAATTCCAGCCACCGCATATCATGTTTGGCTTTCGATCCGCAGCTGAATTACTTGATGTCGGCCTGGTTCGTGTCACTCAGCCGCGGACTCTTTTAGGCCTTGTTGCGTGATACGCAACGCGCTATTATAAGCACATGATCCAATCGTTCCGACACAAGGGAATCAGAAAGTTCTTTGTGTCGGGAATTGCGGCAGGAATCCAACCCCACCATGCCAAGCGGCTTCGGATGCTCTTGGCGGCATTGGACACTTCGCAGTCCGTTGAGGACATGAACGTTGCGGGGTTTCGCCTTCATCCTTTGAAGGGCTCTGAACGTGGCCGCTGGTCGGTGTGGGTCAATGGCAACTGGCGGTTAACATTCGAGTTCAGAGATGGAAATGCCTACATTTTGGACTATGAGGACTACCACTGATGGCTATGCACAATCCTCCTCATCCCGGTGAGTTTATCACCGAGGTGTATCTTGAGCCCAACAACCTGAGTGGTCGGGAACTTGCTGGAAAGCTCGATGTGTCGGCTTCCACGCTGAATCGCATCTTGAAGGGAACCAGCGGTATCAGCCCGGGAATGGCCCTGCGCCTTTCCAAAGCGCTCGGTCGCTCTCCGGAGAGTTGGCTCGCCCTGCAGTACAACTATGACCTGTGGCAGGCTCGGCAACACGTCAAGCTCGAAAGAGTTAAGAGGGTTCGGTTTACCATGGCCTAACCCATCGCTCGTGCCGATGCCGGCTCCTTCCGGGCGGCTTCGCGGGGAGACTGCAGGACAGCAGGGGACTGTCTTACGTTCAGCCGAACGCACGGCCCTGCCTATGCGTGAACGCAGGCAGACAGACAGGTCGAATCATCGGGCAGCCCATCGCCCGATCTGTAGGCGGTGAAGAAGTTGGGCCACGTTTTTCATGAGCCTCATAATCATTTGCCAATCCGCATATGAACCCATGAAAACTTCCTTATGGCTTCCTTCCTCAAGCATTTTAAAATACCGCTCAAAAGTTTCTTGACAATTTTCCTGCCTTGTTCAAGAATCTTCTACATTGAGATAAGCTTCGTTGTGTGGCTTGGATCTCCTTCTGAATTTCTGGGTAACGGAGGATGCTCAGGCACGGAATGAATAATTGCCACACAAGAACAACGCCGTTACCGTTGCACCCAACTGCTCGAAAGAGGTTCTTACATTCGAACCGTCGAGGAGTTGTGGGGGTATCGCAACGTCCAAACAACGATGATGTACGCCCATGTACTTCATCTGGGCTTGAGGGTGTTTGGAGTCCGCTTGACGCGCTATGAACCAATTCGAGGAAGGGGTGTTATGCGGATCCGCATAAGAACCCGTAAAAAATGGTCGATAAGGCGCAAATGGTTATAAGAAATCCAATTTTGTCGGATTGTTCACGAACATTGGTGCCGTATTATACGGACAGGAATACGCAAATCCGGCTCTTATGCGGATCCGCCTAAACATTGTTAGCCATACAAGCATGACTCCGAAGAGTATCCGCTCCCATCTGAAGCCGTACTCGATCAGTGCGAAGCGGCGGACGACGGTGGCCCACGCGTTCGCCTCGGCACTGGCGCCTTGCGACGTGTTCGACGAGCAGAAGGTCGAGGCCGCCCTCATCGCACTCGGGCAGACAGATCTGAATCAACTGTCGTGCGTCTACTGCGGAAGACCTGGGCAGACGTGGGATCACCTCGAGAATCTGGTCAAAGCCGGGCGATTAAACCGTTATGGCCACCAGATCGGAAACTTGGTGCCGAGTTGTCGCGAATGCAACTCTGAGAAGGGCGGGAAACCGTTTCGCGACTACATAGCCGCCACCACGAGGCTGACCGAGTCTGAGAAGCGCGGACTCATTCGCAGGCTCGAAATGCATCTTGCACTCGCCCCACCGATCGCGCAGTTAGCGCTCGATCCTGAAGGTCAAGAGATTCTCTCGAAGTTCCTGGAGGTGCAGGCCCAGGTACTCCGACTCATGGAGCAAGCGGACAGCTATGCCAAGGCACTTCGCAAGCGAAGAGATGGCTAACCAGTGCTTGTAGCCGAAGGTCGGCTTCTGTGGCCTATTCCACGCGAGTGGCCGCTGCGGCTGAAGCGCAGGCGTTAGGTGGAGAAACGAATATGACTGGTCCCAGTGATTTCAATCTTCCCTTTTTCGCGTATGGGGTCTTCCGAAAAGGAGAACTCGGCTTTCTCAACATTTCCGAGCTTGTTGATAAAGTGGAGCCAGTTTCCGTTAAGGGGGACCTGTTGCTTCGTGATGGCTTGCCGATTATCGATCCTCAAGGAGATTCGAACGTCCCCGGCAGTATGATCACCTTCAAAGGAGGACATCAAAGGGAAGCGTATGAGAGGATTAACCGGCTAGAGCTCGACCGGCAGTACCGATGGGAAGAAACGAGTACTCAAAGGATACAGTGCAATTATCTTGTCGGGCGCTCCCCATGCAAAGGGGGTGTTCCTGTGGATGAAGGATGGAATGGAAAAAACGATCCGCTTTTCACTGCTGCTCTGGAAGTCGTGCAAGAGAGTTTGAAGGCCCACGCGGATTTTGACCGGAATTTGAAACCAATGTTTAGGCTGCAAATGGCTTACCTTCTGCTTTGGTCGTCAATCGAACGCTACGCTTCACTGCGCTATCATCTCGGCAACCGAACAATTAAAAAGGTGATGCAGATTACAGACGACCCTCAGTTTGCCCAAATTCTGAAAAAACGGGTAAGCCGAAAACACCGTGTGCAACGTGCCGATCAGCCGCAAGACCACTACGAACTCGATCCGGATGACCCTAAGAAGTCCCTGAATTACTATTACCAGATCCGATCGAATATCACACATCGGGGCAAGGGAGTTGTCCGTGATCACGAGATAGTCAGAGATGCACTCAAAGAGCTGTTCGAAATTTTCACGGACCTTCTGCGGACTGCCTTCGAGTCGTCATCAAATTTTGGCACGTTGAAGGAGACATAACACCGAGACAGAAAATGCTAGCTGAATTTGTCGCAAGCCTCCCTGGACTCAATCAGGGAGGTGATTAATGCAGAAAGGAATTTTTGAGAAAAGAATGGTAAGTTGAAGAAGCTGCAGGAGGCCGGTGCTGAATGGATTGAGAGCCAGAGAGGAAAGGTCAACCAACGGGATGCCATGTGGACGGAGGCCGTTGGGACCGGCAGCCGGGAGTTTGTTGAGGAGGTCAAGGAGAAATTGGGAATGCGAGCGAAGGCCCGCACCGTTCGACCGCAGAACGAAGGGTTTGTTCTCAACGAAACGACCGCACCGTATAGGCCATTATTTGATGGCAAAAAGGTCCTTTGAAGAGAAGAGAACCTCGTGTATTTGAACGAATGATGAAGAATAACAAGGTGTTCTTTTGGTCCGACCCGGTATCGCGGCTGGACAAAATTGGTTTCGATGTTCTTTGGATACCCGGTGGTAACGACAAAGGCATCGACATTGTTGCTGCAGCCGTGAGAAATCTTTCCTGATCGATGTAAAGAAAGATTCCCCGACGAATCCAGTTCAGGTTGAATTAGTTCGCCATGTCTATGGTGTTGCAGCAGCTGTTCAGCAGGAACGGCCAGACCGAGAGTGGTATGGTGGCATCATAACGTCCAGCCGTTTTACATCTGGTGTGGCGGAGTTCCAGCGATCAACAAGAATGAGACCACTCCTGAAGGATGGCGAATGGCTGAAGGACGTTCTTGGTAAGTATGTGCCCCTGCGAATGTAACGGTTAACTGACACCACATTGTCTATAAGAATATAGGCGAATGAACAATATCACCAAACTTCTGGATACGCTTCGATCACGAAATGCATTCGCGCATTACTACGAGTCCGGAGGTTCACCAGCTGATATAAAGACCCATGTAGTTGATACCCTTCATCCATTCTTTGTAAATCAACGAAATCTGGAAAATCATGCTATCGAATTTCTCGTACCGGACTTCATTAATTTAAACCTAGTGCAAGCAAAATATGGCGGAGTCGACCGCGATATCAATTTAGTGCTGGACACTTATCGCGCGGCACTTCTGGTGGATAGAATTGGGTTTTTCTACGCAATCAAACAGATGGTCCCCGATATCATTGAGGCGGGCAATCGGTTTTGGTCTTTTCTAAATCTTGAGAAGGACAAGGCAACTCTAGAATTGTATGAGTTTGCAAAAGAAGCTTTTGGTAACATTAGTGACATTGTTGAGGGCCTAATGAAGGCACACCTTATCGAGCACGTGATCGCGAATCGCATTGTGCGGGGAAAAGCCTTTGAGGTTCAAGACCTAAAAACAAGGAGGTTGGGCGTTCTGGTAGATGAACTGCTTATCCACTCGCAATACGCCAATCTTTTTAAGACTCATCCGGAAGCACTGCCCCTGTCCGAGTGGCGCAATATCGCAGCCCACCAAAGTTACTCAATTTCAGGCAGTGCGATTGTGTGCCAGTATGGATCCCCAAAGAAACCCAAGTCGCTATCATTCACACGTTTGGAACTGTACGATCGTCTATCACAAATAATGAGAACCCTTGAAGTCCTTAATCTGGCACACAAGTTCTTTAGTTTTGACAACTCTAATGATATCGCACTTAAGCCTGACGAGCATGTAGGAGGCTCTGAAGGGCGAGATGAGATTTGGCTGCTCTTCTTTGTAACTGGACTTAATAGCATGGGATTCGACGTGAATCACTTTCAGTTTGACCAAAACTTGGACGCTTTGCTCGTTGTAAGAGATCTTACCGAGAGGGACCCTAACCAGAGGGCTATTCACAGTTCGCAATTCATCTACCCCGTATGGCTCTTTACTCGTTCAAAGAATATTACGGTCGAGTACAGGCTGAGAAGCGATAGACGTTACATGATATCCCGTTCCACTGCGGACGTTTGTGTGCCAATTAGCGAGGGTCGGCAAGGGATTGAGCATCTTGCTAACAACGTCATGTTTGAGTTTGTCCAAGATAGCCACCAAGACGTTGGACCGGATCGCTAGCGTTTCCAGTGAAATTTGTGTTTATCCGACTGCAGTCGACCGAGAGTGTGTTGACAGGATTAAAGAGGGCTTATTCGACGTAGGAGAGGGGGGTTAATTAGTGGTGGTTTGAAGGAGTCCCCGTCTGCCGCCTTTGTTAACCATTGAAAGGTTGAGTTGTGCCGAAGTCTCAGTTCACTACTGATAAGCAAGGTCTGGTGCCGGCCAAAGTCTCTCTATTTCCGTCCACCACTTATCGGGCCGAGCCTCCAGAGCGAAAGACGGTAAAGCGGCTCTCAGAAATTGATGAGCTGGTGTGTTGGATCAAAGAATGCGTTCTTGGAGATTTGTATACTCTGGAACTGGGTATCAAAACGCAAATGGCTCAACCGGACACGAGGTTGGGCGGAGGGAATTTCCTCTTAATGGCTGGCTGTTTGATGGCCCTCGAGTACGTCGCTCGGATCTACTGGTCGGATAAGAATGCTTTGACTTGTGTGCGCAACTATACCTCTAAATTCTTGGTGCCAATCAATGGTCGTTATTTGAGATCCACTGAGATACTTTGGCGGGCTGCTCGAAACGGAATGCTCCATGGCTCCTGGCCTCAACGTGTTGCCTTTCAGGATGATCCACAAGAATATAAATTCAATATTGGGAATGAACTGGACGATCCGCATCTGACCCGTGTAGATGACCGGATAAACATCAGCGCTCCGCAATTGCTTCGAGATATAGAAATGAGTGTTCGGAATGGCTTTTTCCAGTGGTTGGGCGAATCCTCTAATTCTTCGGCATTGGATCGTGGCCAACCGAGAGTCCTGGAGATCAGCAACGCGGACGCTGCCGGGAATAAAGGACTAAAGGAAATATTATCGTGGAGTGTCGAGAAATGAGGGTTAACTAATGCTTCGAACCGAAGAACCTACGGCCCGCTTCACCTCCGGGGACTAGCTTAGGCGTTCCAAAGGATCCCAGCGGAGGAGCGAATTGACGTGAACAGATGGAATATCCCTGATTGGCTCGAGCGAGAAGTCATTGAGCGAGACCGCTGTTGTGTTTATTGCGGCGTTGAACTCGTGCCGACCAACGAAACAAGGCGATACAGGCCATCCTGGGAACACATCATCAATGACGCACGGATACTCACACGAGAAAATATTGCCAGATGCTGCATCTCATGCAACGCAAGCAAGGGCACCAAGGAGCTGGCTGATTGGCTTGAGTCAAAGTACTGTACGACCCGTGGAATTACGGCAGAATCCGTCGCAGAAGTGGTGAAGGTGGCTCTTGGATGTCGTACGAGGATTTACGAAACAGGCGTCTAACCTTCTGCTCCAGCCGACGTCTTAGGTCTTGCGGCCTTTTCCAGCAGCTGGGCGCAATCGTTGAACATTTATCCGAATCGAATCGAACCACCTACTCTTCAACACATTTAAAAAGATGGCGTGATACGGCCAGCTCGACAAGGGGTTAATAGTGATTCCAAATTATTTCCCAAGGATTCCCCTCTTGGAGTCAAGCCAATTTAGGTCACCTTTTCATATGGAATTCCCTGTCGTCACTCTTTCTCCAATTGTCCGACGCCTGCCGCCCGTCCCCATGGTCGGACGCCCTCATCAATCGGCGGGCCCTGTCTGAGCCCTTAGACATAGCTCAGGGTAGACTCTGCAAGTTGCCCACTATAATTAAGGGGCACATAGTTTCGACAGTCTCTCCTGGCCTTGTGGTGTGGCCGAGCAGTGCAGCCGATACCGGAGAAAAGTCGCGCATTGTTTGAGCCCTTCGGCATGACTCAGGGTAGACTCCGTGGGTTTCCGCGACGCCTGCCGTTCGGCCCTATGGGAGGATGCTCTTTTTCTTGGCGGGCCTTGTCTGAGCCTGGCGAGTTGGACCGCCCTCTTTCCTGCATTCGCCCAATCCAATGAGGCCGAACGGGGCGTCAATGGTTTTGGGTCCTTTTCCCGTAAGAAAAGGACCTCGGCTGCCGGGCCGAAACCCGGCACGTGCATTTTTTCGCTCCTAACCAAGCAAAATTTTATTGAAATGACTAAACGCGCTGGCTCACTGCCCAATTGACTTGGTTTCTTCCAGGTGTTTCTTCAGGTATTCCATGAACGGGGTGCCGCCGGTGCCTACGGAGGTGGGATTAGTGGATTGTTTCTCGCTTTGTTGATGAATATAAGTTGCGGCATAGTCCAGATGCGTGGCCCGAAACCGTGCCAGAAGTTGTACGCATTCGTGATAGGCTTGCCATAGGTCGGGGTTGTGGGATTTGTGATCCATAATATATCCGGACAACAGTGGCCGGCCGTTGTGGTCTTGCTGATGTTCCAACATTTCGAGAAAGGCGCGGTGGGCAGGCGGCATGTAGTGCCGCATCTCGGCGAGATAGACGGTTAAGGGATCTTCCACGTGGGTAATGCCCAGCGCGGCATCCAACGCCGGAATAATTGAGCTTTGGGCACCGGTTTCTCCACGGAAATATTGCGGTTCTTCCCGGTACTCTTCCACACCCTCATACACGATCCCATTGGGAAGGGCCGGATTGTTTTTCCATCCGTGAATGAAGGGCCGCACGCGATGGTAATAGATATAGGGATCACACCGCTCGGGCATGCGATCCAAAGTTTGGCACATGCCTTCCATCGTCGAAGCCAAAGTCATGAGTGCTTTGGTCACCTCATCGGCATGATCCTGTTCCGCGGCTTCCTGCGCGCGAAGAATGGCGGCCATGGCCGGGCCCGCTTTCGCTTCAATGTCCACGTGGATGGCCACGAACCACTCTTCATCCAACCCTCCTAGGAAGTTTTGCAGCAATACGACATTATCGAGTTCGATGGGGCGTTTAGGATCGAGACGACGCCAGTTGTCGAGGGCATACGAGGCATAGGACAAAACGGGAGGCCGGCCTAACCAGCGTGATACCTCACACCAGGGTACGGTCAGGTTCGCCGGGAGACGGTCGAGGGGGTGGTCCGGATTTTCCCAAATGTAGCCATGCGCAGCAAAAGAAAGAATGCGATTGGCGCATCGGTAGGTGGCGATGGTCCAGTCGTCCTTTCTGCCGGGAATGAGGTCCTGCATCGAATTAATGGTGTTCCGGAGTTGGCGGGCCCCCAGCAACTTGGGCAGTTGCTGCCCGAGCCATTCCAGCTCAGGGCAAAGAGAACAGGAAGAAAGAGGGTCGGGGACAGGCAAAAATCCGCGCTCCTCGGATATCTCAAAATTTAATAACGAACGTTGTTGAAACGGTGCAGGTTGCATGAGTCTTAATTTTTAAGTCGCCGGGTCTCGGCCCGGCAGCCGAGGTCCTTTTGTTTCGGCAAAAGGACCCAAAACCATTGCCGCCCCACCTGGCTCATCAGATTGGACGGACGCGAAGACTAGGAGGGCGGGCCAACTCGCGGAGCCTGCCCTGAGTCTCGTCGAAGGGCTCAGACAAGGCCCGCCGATTGATTCCAGCGTCCGCCCAGAGGCCAGGTGGCAGGCGTCCTACCTCCAGAGGGAATCAGAAAATCCCCCTCACGCTCTTTTTCAAAGAGGGAAACCCGATCGGTCACCCGGTAGCAAGCTACGGGGAATACGTACGTTCAACCGGAAACAGGAGGCTCCACTTCAAGGGACTTTTGGTGGATAGTTATTTCTTCTACCAACGATTGAATGCCTTCTCCTGTCGTAGCGGTCACAAGCACAACATCTGGCACCCATTCCCGCAAGGACTGAAGGGTTTGGAGGGCTCCATGGTGATCGGCCTTATTGACGACGACGATATGGGCCACTTCCAGAATCCCGGCCTTCATGGCCTGGACTTCATCCCCAAGACCTGGCGTCACAACGAGCACAACCGTGTGGGCCAATTGTGCGATCTCTCCTTCCTCCTGCCCCATGCCAATCGTTTCAATCAACACGACATCAAAACCGGCCGCATCGAGCACATGGATCGCGTCCTTCGTGGCCCGGGCCAGGCCGCCTTGGTGCCCTCTCGTGCCCATGCTCCTGATGAAGACCTGTTTGTCCAAAGAATGGTTCTGCATGCGAACCCGATCTCCCAGAAGGGCTCCGCCGGTTAATGAACTGCTGATATCCACGGCCAGCACACCAACCGTTTTTTCTTGTGACCGGTACGCCGTGATCAGTTGATCGATGACGGTACTTTTTCCCGCGCCGGGATACCCGGTGATCCCGATGACGTGTGCATGGCCGGAGAAAGGCTCGAGCCCCTCCAGGACAGCTGTTCTTCCCGGCCCATTCGTTTCCAGTAATGTAATGGCACGTGAAATTGCCCGCATGTTTCCCGCTCGGACTTCCTTGAGTAAGGAAGGCATCGTGGAACATTCAGGTACGGTCAATGGGTTCGAACCAGACATCGGTCACCTTATAAGTGGGAGTGTCGGAGAATTGTGGACGAATCGGCAGTCCAATATGAACCTCTTCCAATGGGATGCCCTTGAGCCGGGAGAGAAAGAGTGTATTCACCTGATCAAATTCCACCAGCACCAACAGAAAGGGAGTTTCTTTCAGAAAACTCTCCCCGCCGTAATAGCAGACGGTGAAGGTATGCACGCGTCCGGTTGGCGGAAGCGCTTCCCACGTTGTGGGCGCCCCGCATTCCATGCAATGTGCCCGTGGTGTCGCATACATATACCGGCACCCCGTACATCGCGATCCCAGCAAGCGGCCCTGACTCAAACCCACAAAGAAGGGGGAATCCTGGGCATAACTATGCCGGTAGTCGATTTCGTAGTGGTCCTGGATGATCAACGGGGCGCCTTCCTGTAGATTCGTCTCCTGATGTTTTTCCACGGTTTTGCCGGTTGTTTCGGTGTGTTTCATGGTGTGGCTATGTCCTCTCCAAGATCGACACGGTGATATAGGTCCCGGTGCCCGCATGACTATGGATGAGTCCACGTCGAGGATCGCGAAGTTGTAATGCCGGACTACCTAAATGCTTCTCGATCGTGCCTTGTAGTTGCCAAAACGCAAAGACGGCCTGCATCAGACCTGTGGCTCCGACCGGATGGCCGCAGGCCAGCAGCCCCCCGGATGGATTCACGGGGAATCGCCCTTGATCCGGTAACGGCAAGCCATACTCAATCCCCGGCATGAACGGGATACCCTTTTCAATAAAACTGCCGCCTTCCCCATATTTACACAACCCCAGGTCTTCATAGGTTTGAATTTCAGAGGAGGTATAGGCATCGTGAAGCTCGACAAAGCTTAATTCTTCCAGTGGATTCCGGATGCCGGCCATTTCGTACGCCAGTTTTGCTGCCATGCGACCACCGCGAAAGGAATGCACCCCGGGGTATTTGAGCCGGGCATAATCGGATTCCTGCTCGTGCGGAAGCAGCGGAACTTTTCCATGCGGCCGGTCAGCCATGCGCATGGCATCTGACCCTGATCCTATGCCGGTGATACGGACCGGCCGGTCACAGACCTGTTCCGCAATGGTTTCGTCAGCCAGAATGCAGACGGCTGCTCCATCGGACATGGTGCAGATATCTTCCATGGTCAATGGGGTGGCTACCATGGGCGATTCCCGAACCTGTTTGACGGTGAGACGTTTTGCCTTTTGTGCATAGGGATTGTACAGGGCATTCAGGTGATTTTTGACGGAGACCATGGCCATCTGTTCAACCGTGGTGCCAAATTCATGCATATGGCGATTGACCATCATGGCATAGTACCCGCTGTAAAACCCGCCGACCGGAAAGTCGAAATTCGTATCGGAAGCCAACGCAATAAATTCGTTGCCCTTCCAGGTGTTGACCCGGGACATGGTTTCAAATCCATACGCCACACAGCAATGCATTCGTCCAGAGGCGATCGCTTCCCAGGCGGATTGAAAACACAGGCCTCCCGTGGCTCCGCCCCCTTCGACCCGTTTTGAGGGTTTGGGGCACAGTCCCAGGTAATCGTGCGCCATGCTGGCGGCTTTGAGCTGTCGGGTGAAATGATCTGAGAAATAGGAGCCGACCCCGCCGTCAATCATGTCTTTCGATAAGTCGGGCACATCCTGGAGGGCGGCGTCATACGCTTCTTTGACCATCAGACGAAAATCTTTATCCGGATGGGCTTTGGCAAACTTGGTAATCCCGCCGCTAATCATATAGACCGGTCTCATCGGGGCAGTCCTTTCACGAATTCCACAATGCGTGACATCGAGGTGCCGGGAGGGAACAGAGCTCGCACACCGGTTTCCATCAGAGGGCCGACATCATCAGAGGGGATAATGCCCCCACCGAAAACGACGATATCCTCGGCGTGATGCGTTTTCAGTAATTCCAGTACCCGTGGAAACAGAGAGGTATGGGCACCGGAATGAATGCTGAGGCCTATGGCGTTCACGTCTTCTTGAATGGCGATATTGACGACCTGCTCAGGGGTTTGATGTAACCCGGTATAAATGACTTCCACGCCGGAGTCTCGTAGCGCCCGGGCTACCAGTTTCACGCCGCGGTCGTGGCCATCCAAACCCACCTTTCCGATCAGGACTCGAATGGGCGTCGTCGCTGTGGTCATGCTGTTCTCGCTTCCTCTGCAGGTTTCAAGAAATATTTGCCTTCCGGGTCTTTGTGGACGTACCCCATCTCCACCCGGGGGTCATGTTCGAAAATCAGGAGCCATCCTTCTTCGTAGGCTTGATCAAGAATCCATCGTTTGGTTTCCAGCGTCTGTAACGGAAAGAGGTCGTAGCCCATGATATAGGGGAGGGGCAGGTGAGAGACCGTGGGAATACAATCACCTAAAAAGAAGGCCGTGTGTCCTTCGGATTCAATCTTGACGCTTTGGTGGTATTTGGTATGGCCGGGGGTGACCACCATCGAGACACCGGGCAGCCACTCGGTCGTGCCTGTGACAAACTCACATTGGTGATGTTCCAGAACAGGAATGAAATTTTCCTGACGGTAACTGGCCTTGGTCCGTTCATTCGCCTTGATGGCATCCTCAAATTCTCCGCGTTGCACCAGATAGCGGGCCATCGGAAACGTCGGGATCGTCCGTCCTTTTTCATCACACCGCGTGTTGCCTCCGGCATGATCGAAATGGAGATGGGTATTGATCACCATATCGATATCCCTCGGAGCAAGGCGCAAGTGGTGTAATGCATCATGAAGCGAGGAGGATTGATCCACGGCAAACATTCGATGAAATTTTTTGTCTTGTTTTGAGCCAAGTCCCGTATCGACGAGGATGTTCTTCCCATGTGCCTGGATCAGCAGACAGGTCAAGCTGAGCGGGATGCGATGGTGATCGTCGGCCGGACAACATTTCTCCCAGAGCACCCTGGGGACCACCCCGAACATCGCTCCGCCGTCAAGCCGGAACCGGCCGTCTGTCACAGGATAAATGTTAAATCGTCCAAGTTTCACAGGATTGGTCCCTTCTGTTTTGATGAACGGGTATTTCGGCTACAGGAACATTGGTAACATCTGTATGCCGGTTTGCTCTGTTACCTCCTTGCGAATTGAGTCATGAAGGCCAACATTGCTTGTGGTCCTCAGGCTGCGACAACAGTTCATAAGACAACCGGTTCACGATAGGTTCCGAAGACTCCCTTTAAGACTCCACACATTTCTCCCAATGTGGCCTTGGCTTTGACGGCGTGCATCAGGTGTGGCAACAGATTTTCGCCGGATTGTGCGAACCATTGAATTTCATGAAGAGCTTCAGCCACTTTCTTGGGATCCCGGTTGGCGCGAAACGAGCGTAAGCGTTCCCGCTGATACTGTTCGACTTCTTTCCCGATTCGCAGGGTGGGAATGGTGTACTGCTCCGACTCCATGTACTCATTGACGCCGACAATGATGCGTTCTTTCCGGTCGATTTCTCCCTGGTAGCGCTGGGACGCCTCCAGAATCTCTCGTTGTGGAAACCCCCGTTCGATGGCGGCCAACATGCCTCCCATGGCATCCAGCTTGCGAAAATATTCGCGGGCGCCTTCTTCCATCCGGTTGGTGAGGTGTTCAATAAAGTAGGAACCGGCCAGAGGATCAACCGTGTTGGTGACCCCGCTTTCATGAGCAATGATCTGTTGGGTGCGTAACGCCAGCGTGACGGCCTCCTGAGTGGGCAGAGAGAGCGTCTCATCCATGGAATTGGTATGGAGCGATTGTGTCCCCCCGAGCACGGCTGCCAGGGCCTGAAGGGTTGTGCGCACCACATTGTTCATGGGTTGCTGGGCCATGAGGGAACAGCCTGCTGTCTGGGCATGGCAGCGGAGCTGCAGCGAGCGTGGACTGTTGGGGTGGTATCGGTCTTTCATTTCCTGCGCCCACACGCGTCGTGCAGCACGAAACTTGGCAATTTCCTCGAAAAAGTCGTTATGCGAATTAAAGAAAAATGACAGTTGTGGAGCAAAGGCGTCGATCGGCAATCCTGCCTGGACGGCGGCTTCGACATAGGTCAGCCCGTCATACAGGGTAAAGGCCAGTTCCTGCACGGCGGTGGATCCTGCTTCCCGGATGTGATACCCGCTGATGCTGATGGGATGCCATCTCGGCACGTGCTCACTACAGTAGCCGATGGTGTCCGTGATCAACCGCATGTGGGGAGCAGGCGGAAACAACCATTCTTTTTGTGCGATATATTCTTTGAGAATATCGTTTTGAAGGGTGCCATTGAGCTGATTCAGCGGGATGCCTTGCTGTTCAGCCAGGGTGAGATACATGGCGAATATCACGGCGGCCGGGCCATTGATCGTCATGGAGACCGATACCCGATCCAGAGGGATTCCGTCGAGGAGTGTGGCCATATCTTCCAGTGACGAGACCGCAACTCCACAATAGCCTACCTCGCCAAGAGCCTGCGGATCATCGGAATCCAGCCCCATGAGGGTCGGCATATCAAACGCGACGCTCAGACCGGTTTGTCCCTGATCCAGGAGGTATTTGAAACGGGCGTTGGTGTCATGAGCCGTTCCGAATCCCGCGAATTGCCGCATCGTCCATAGCCGACTGCGGTACATCGTCGGATGAATCCCACGTGTGTAAGGAAAGTCTCCAGGATATCCGAGTTTACGTTCAGGATCCCAATCTTTGAGGTCTTCCTGGGTATACCGATCGGCAATCGGCAGTCCGGACAAGGTCGTACAGGGCGTCTTCCGGTCCTGAGGATGGTGAGAGGCCGGACGTTCTTCAGCCAAACCCTTCTGATGGACCACCGGTGAATCGTGAGCAATCTTCATGGCGTCATATCCTGACAAGGGAATCAAGGTTGATAGGTGTAGAATCCTTTTCCTGACTTTCGACCCAACCAACCCGCCTCAACATATTTTCGAAGCAGCGGACACGGGCGAAACTTTTGATCGCCAAATTCTTGATATAAAATTTCGCAAATGTTGAGCACGGTATCCAAACCGATCCGATCGGCTAACGCCAGTGGCCCTATGGGGTGGTTGGTGCCATGAGTCATGGCCTTGTCGATCATGTCCGCAGTGGCAATGCCTTCGGCTAATGCAAAAATGGCTTCATTGACCATCGGCATGAGCAGGCGATTGACAATGAACCCTGGAGAATCCTTGGATTCCACCACAACTTTTCCCATGCGGTCGGCAAGTCCGGCGAGAAGGGAGATGGTCTCATCGCTGGTTCGCAACCCTCGAATGAGTTCGACCAATTTCATGACCGGGACCGGATTCATAAAATGCATGCCGGCTACTTGAGCGTCCCGCCCCGACATGGCCCCCAATTTTGTGATGGATATCGAGGAGGTATTGCTGGCCAGGATCACATCCGGTTTGCAGATTGCGCCAAGCTGTCGGAACAGCTCGCATTTCATTTCAAAATTTTCGGGGGCGGCTTCCAGGATCAGGTGACGATCAGTCATGTCCCCGAGGGATTGGGTGGTCCGGATTCGTTTCAAGGCCGCTTCGCCCTCCGAAGCCGGGATGATGCCATCCTGAATTTGTTTATCGAATCCCTTGTGAATGCGTTCAAGAGCGGCTTCCAGGGATCCGGTGTGGATGTCGTAGAGGAAGACCTCACAGTCTGCGAGCGCAGATATCAACGCAATGCCCCCACCCATTTGGCCGGCTCCTACGACACCAATGGTTTGTATGGCCTGTGATGGCATGTGCGCTTCTCCTCCAGTCAAAACAGAGACATGATCGGGGCCGCGAATACCATGAGCTAGGTCATGCGTTCGATCACCACAGCCAGGGCTTCGCCTCCACCAATACAGAGACTTGCAAGCCCCAAACGGCCACCTCTGGCTTCCAGTGCGTAGAGCAGGGTGGTCATCATCCGTGCGCCGGTAGCTCCGATTGGATGGCCAAGCGCCACGGCGCCTCCGTTCACATTGACTTTTGCCGGGTCCAGGTTGAGTTCCCGGTTAATGGCAAGAGACACCGAGCTAAAGGCTTCATTGATTTCAAAGAGATCAATCTGCTCAATGGACAGACCTGTCTGCTTCAGAACTTTTTGGATGGCGTGAACCGGGGCGATGGTAAACCACTCCGGTGCTAATGCGGCGCCGGCATAGCCCACAATTTTTGCAAGAGGCCTGATGCGATGACGCGCGGCCTCTTGTTCTTCCATGAGGACGAGAGCTGCCGCACCGTCATTGCAAGATGGAGAATTGCCGACTGTCAGCACGCCGTCTTCTTTGAACACCGGCTTCAAGCTGGCGAGTTTTTCGAGATTCACGCGATTCGGTTCCTCATCGTCGGTCACGAGAATCGGCCCGCCTTTTTTTTGAGAAACTTCGACTGGAACAATTTCCTGTTTGAAGGCCCCGGTCGCGATGGCCATGCGGGCCCGGCGGTAGCTTTCAATCGTAAAGTCATCAAGGGCCTGTCGGCTCAGTTGATACTTGGACGCGCAGAGTTCCCCACCCTGACCCATATGGAAATCGTTATAAACGTCCCAGAGGCCATCCTTGATCAGGCTATCCACCAGTTCTCCATGGCCCAGCCGGTAGCCTTGTCTGGCCCTGGTCAGGAGGTAGGGGGCGCCGGTCATGCTTTCCATGCCTCCGGCAACCAGAATGCGGGTTTCCCCTAATTTGATAGCTTGAGTGGCCATAATGATGGCCATGAGACTGGATCCGCAGACCTTGTTGATGGTGGTTGCGCC
>JBATLR010000126.1:0-4139 GCA_049289415.1 Nitrospirales bacterium | reverse complement strand
CCAGAGACCGTGGCCAGATACCCTCGCCCGACATACCCCAGGACTAAAAAATACGCCATCAACCGCAGGAAATGCCAGAACCACCATCGACTGCCCCAGATCACGGAATAGGTAAACATCAATTCCGCAAATCCGAACATGAGGGCCAATGAGGCAAACAGGATATCTTCCGATCGACCCGAGGTTCGATAATTCAAAAAGAAGCGAAGCGATCCGGCAAAAAACAGCATGCTCGCAAAACTTTTGGGAGCAACGGCGGTTGGCGTAAATATCCCTTCACGAACCATCACCGGTACATATTGCGGAAATCCAATCGTCCATAAGCCAAGAGCAAGGGCTCCACCGGTCATTACCCACGGCATCCATTTAATCGTTGGGTGATGTTTTCCCGTTGCAGAGAGCCACATCAGCCCGAATCCCAAACCTCCCAACAAGCTCGCAAGGCTCCGCAATAACACGAATCCATTTCCTGGTAACGATATCGCGTGAAAGATTTCAAGAATACCCATCCCGAGAAAGCCACCGGCGAGGGGAAAGAATTTCTGCCTGGTCTGGTCAGTGGTTCTTTGAAGGAGCACAATTCCCATGGAAATGGCGGCCAATCCACCGACAGTTTCCAATGTGGAATGAAGGGGCTCATGGGCCCAACGCCATCCCGGCAACACCTCCGGAAGGACGACGCCCATCATCAACGCGGCCATACCGCATCCACCAATGACCAGATAAATCGAGTATGGCTTCATATGTCCGGTTTCCGCCTGTATCTTCCCAACCATCATGAAGCTTTGTCTAGCCGAGACAGCACAGGCCAATCATGGTCTGTTCGATGTACGGTCACAGACATGACACGCGACTCCACATCTCAAACGTGAAGATTGAGCATTGATGTGAAGTAGAGGAATATTACTATCTTGATGCGTTGGACAGGTCGAAGACTAATGTCTATTCCTGAGAGAAACAGCGCCTGGGAAGAACAGGCCGTTCCCGCCGAAATCCTTATACTCTCTTTCGGCCCAGTGAAGTCTAATCAGGATGTGAGGGGTAAGGCGTGGCCATTACGCAGCAACTACGTTCCGACCTTCACCTTGCGTGCTCACCTTCCCTTCACAATTCCCATTTTTTTGATGCGGGCAACCAACGTCGTGGGTTTAATACCCAGTCGTTCGGCCGCGCCGCCTTTTCCATAAATTCTCCATTCCGCCTGTTCAAGGGCCGCCAACGTATTTTCCCGTTCCCGAAGGCGCATTTCTTGTTCCGTCATCACACTCCATGCCATGAGGGAAGCATGGGACTCCTGAGGCTGCGAAGAAGCTCGTCCTCCTCCCGGCTGAGGAATATCGAACGCTAATCCCTGTCGTTCGGAAAGAATCAGACCCCGCTCGATGACGTTTTGCAGCTCCCGAACATTTCCCGGCCAGTTATAACGCTGCAATTGCCCCACGAGGGCTTTCGTCAGTTTCGGTTGCGCACAGTGGAGCTTCTTTGATGTGACCCCGAGAAGATACTCGGCTAAGAGCGGAATATCTTCTTTCCGTTCGCGAAGCGGGGACATTTCAAGCGGGAAAACATTAAGGCGATAATACAGATCCTGCCGGAAGCGACCGTTTTCCACTTCCTGTTTTAAATCCTTGTTGGTCGCGGCGATCACTCTGACATCCACATGACGAGTGCGTTCCTCGCCCACGCGTTCAAATTGCTGCTCCTGCAGCACCCGCAGGAATTTGCTTTGGAGGTCCAGGGGAATTTCGCCGACCTCATCCAGAAACAAGGTTCCCCCATCCGCAGCGCCAAATCGCCCGGCCCGATCTTTGACCGCGCCGGTAAATGCCCCTTTCACGTGGCCGAAAAACTCACTTTCAAACAGGTCCCGCGGAATGGAGGCACAATTCACGCGGATTAACGGCCGGTCTTTCCGTTGACTGCGTTTATGAATTTCCCTGGCAACCAATTCTTTCCCCGTACCGGATTCACCGAGAATCAACACAGTGGCCTCCGTGGGTGCCACGAGAGCGATTTGACGGATCACGTTGTGCAGGGCCGGGCTTTGTCCCACGAGATCCCCGAAGGCCCCGGCTTCGAGGACTTCTTCCTGTAAGTACCGGTTTTCGGCTTGCAAGCGATTTTGCCGTTCCAGGAGGGCTTCTGCCTGCTTACGCCCGCTAATATCGACCAGAAATCCTTGATACCACTGCACCGCTCCTTGCGCGTTGCGGATCACACGGGCATTTTCTGAAATCCAGATTGGCGTTCCGTCCGCCCGATAGACCTGTGACTCAAAATCCGTGATGACATCCTGGTGCTCCAGCAACCGGCAAAACTCCTCCCGCTTAGTTGGCTCGACATAGAGTTGGGAACCGATATCTTTGACGGTTTCCATCAGGGATTGAGGGGAGTCGTACCCCAACAAATGACTCAGGGCCGCATTGGCATTGAGGAAGGCACCGGCAGGTGTCGCCTGGTAGATCCCCTCCACCGCTTGGTTAAAAATGGCCCGATATTTTTCTTCCGATCGCAGAAGGGCTTCTTCGGCTTCTTTTCGCTGAGAAATATCTCGAATGATTCCGCTGAAAAAGAGCCGCTCTTCTTCTTTCCAGGCCGAAAGCGTGAGTTCGAGGGGGAATTCTTCTCCGGTTCTTCGCAAACCACTCAGTTCCACGGTCTCTCCGAGAATTCGCGTTTCTCCCCTGGTGCTGTATCGCTCAAGCCCGGCTTGATGCGCCTGTCGGTATCGATCCGGCATAAGCATGGTGAGGGGCTGCCCGACGGTCTCCTCGCTTTCATAGCCGAAGATGTCTTTGGCCCCCTTATTCCAAAACAGGATGGTCCCTGATTGATCCGCGATAATGATGGCATCGTGCGATGACTGGGCGACGGCCCGAAACCGCATCTCTGCCAGATAACTGTCCTTGGCATTACTCATCGGCTCGATTGTCCCTATAGAGGGTGTTGAAAAATGGAAAAACATGCAGAATTTGATGTACCTCTCACATTAAACAATATTTTGCTGCAATACAGCAAAATATTGTTGCAAAACAAAATATTGTTTAAACCATATTGAAATACATGCAATTAATTACTTAAAAATCAATACATTATATATTCCTTATGCTTGGCACAGTATCTGCTATTAACATTTTGCAGGATATGTTGCATCTGTTGGTAAACATAGTCAGGCATCACTCGCATTAATCACATTTATGTTCGTTGGAAAGGATGGAAGAATGAAGAATCGACATTCAGGCCGGATAGGGTTGGGAATTGCGCTAGTGGCAATGACCGGAAGTCTTTTCACATTTGCCTCACAAGTCGAGGCTAAAAAGGTGAAGGTGGAACTCACCGCCGTGGAAACGGAAGTCGTCATTGACGGGAAAGGCACCACTTATAAAGCATGGACATTTAACGGACAGGTTCCAGGTCCCGTCGTCCGCGTGACCGAGGGAGACCAAGTCCATTTCATCCTCAAAAACCACGAGAAAAATAGTCGTCCCCATTCCATGGATTTTCATGCAGCGGAAACCGATTTCCTTGCGAATTATCGTGACGTCAACCCTGGGGAGTCTTTGGAATATGTCTGGGAAGCGAAACGGCCAGGAGTCTTTGCCTACCACTGCGGCGCATTTCCGATGATTCAACATATTGCCCGCGGCATGTTCGGGGCCGTGATTGTGGACCCGAAGGATCCGCTGACAATGCCCAAGGCTGACCGGGAATATGTGCTGATACAATCGGAATTATTCACCTCAGATCCGGATGACGTCTCGGCCATGATGGCCGGAAAAAACGATCATGTGGTGTTTAATGGCGGGATATTTAAGTATGACCCTGTTCATGCTACAAAGGGCGGAGAGTTTCTCACGGCCAAACCGGGTGATCGGGTTCGGTTTTATTTTGTCAACATCGGCCCGAATAATTTCTCCTCCCTCCATCCGATTGCCGAAATTTGGGACGAGGTCTGGCCAAGTGGAAATCCCGGTAACCGTTTGCAGGGCATACAAACACAAGTCGTCGGTGTGGCAGATGGTGCCATTCTGGATGTCGTGGTGGAACAAAAAGGCGTCTATCCGATTGTGACCCACTCACTGAAAGATGCGCTCACCGGGGCCATTGCTATTCTTGAAGTGAGCGATGAAGCCAAGAAG
>JBATLR010000125.1:0-1976 GCA_049289415.1 Nitrospirales bacterium | reverse complement strand
GCGGGTAACGTAGGGGGGAAGGGCATCTTTATTGTCGAAGTCGTATTGTGAACCGACCTCTCCCTTGGTCAAATGTAATTCTTGATACGGGTTAATTGTCGTAATCGGAGGGAGGGGATAGACGGATAACCACCTCAACCATCGTTCATGTTTCTTAACTTTTGCCTGCCCAAGCTCTAATCCTCTGACACGCTCATTCCCTCCCCATCCCAGCCAACGAAACTGGACGGGTGATTGGTTAGGAGCCCCCTGCTTCTCTAAAATCTGGAAATGCTCATCTATGTCATTGCCAATCTCGGTGAAATATTTTTCTAATTTTTCCCAGGTGGGAGGTAAGGATTCCGTTTTCTTCCGCTCCAATGCTTTGAGTAGGCACTGACCAAATTCGGTAGTGTTTTTAGTTTCCCGGTTGATTGCTGTTTTTCCAAGCCCAGCGGAAAACAACACAAATTGTCGACTTTGTGGGTTAAGTTTGCCTTGGATAGGGATTTCATCTTGCGGCAATGCTTCAAAAGTACTGGCACAGGCGTCAATAAAGGCAATTTGATGGGAAAAGTGGGACAAGTCCATTGAACGAAATTTTTCCAGAGCTTGATCGACCATAAAGTTTTTAGGATCTTGTTTGCTCGCATCCGCATAGAACAATCGTCGTTGTAGGCCATCGACTACTATGCCGTGACCACTCCAATACAAAAATAAAAGAGAACCCGTTAACTCAGGTAACTGCTCCACAACCATTTTCCGGATATTGGCTCGAATGGCCGGGAAATACTCAAGGGCAATTTCTTGGCATTGTTTCTCTATCTTTGTTTGGTTTTTGGGAAGAGGAGAGAGAAAAAGATGAATGTTTTTGGTGGGAACCTTTTTCTTCCATACCCATTCGGCAAACCGAACGGCATCACTTGCTGGGCCAGCCAAGTTCCACCCAACATCAAACTGTTCGATGCCGACAATGACGGCGTGGATACTCTCAGGCGCAAGGGTTGGGTTCATCCAACAAACTCCCTGATATGTTCCCACACAGTAGGATTTGTCCAATAGGCGCTATGCGATTGAGGAAAGGGTTGCTCATTATCGACACGGACGTCACGCACTCTCTCATGAAAGATGGGCTCTCCCACATAACTTAAGAAATCGTTGGCATCGTAAATGTTTAGCCAGGATGGAAAGTGTTGGGGTAACGGCTCGCCCCAGCGGAGACTGGAGAGCGCGTCTAGTTCATAGAGAAACGGGGCTTGCGAGCCCACCGTAATCAATCCTTGCACTTGATCAAGTTTTTCCTTCATTAGCACGTCGACAGCAGCAATCCCTCCTAAACTGTGTGCCAACACCGTGACGGGACCAGAAGTGGCCGTAATGCGATCACGAATATAGTGCCGAATGTCTTCCCCCCGCGCTTGGTACAGTAAGATATCTCCTGAGAACGGCGAAGCTATATCTGTGTAAGCACCTCGCCTCCCTTTGATCTTCCAGGTGACAAGAGCACCGGCCAGACCAAAAACCTGTCTTTTTAACCGGTCCCCGATAGGGCCCATGCCCACTCCGTGGAGTTCATCGATAAGATACGTCAGAATCTCATCCCGTTTTGACCCCACCATTAGCGGAATCCCTTGCTCTTCCCCGAGCACACTGGCCTTTGCCACAATCGCCCGAGCAATCGCTCGACGATGGTCCGTGGAATCGTCGGTTGCGGTTTCAATGGCCTCGGCGCATTCTTTTGATTTAATGATTGCCTGATAGGATTTCCCCCATACTGGGGCTAATCCACAATCGTGGATGAGTTGCCCCAGTGCTTTGGAGGGTTGGAATTTTTGCAATTCGATTTTCAGTTGTTCGGAAGGAGAAAGTTTTCCGGGTGGGGGAAAAGTGTCCGATGGGGGCTTTTCACGTAAGAGCCGAAGTTCGTATAGGGGATCTTCAAAGAGTTGGCACCATTGTTGTCGTTCGACTTCTACTGCGGCCACTGCAGACCCATC
>JBATLR010000124.1:0-29349 GCA_049289415.1 Nitrospirales bacterium | reverse complement strand
GATCGGGAGTTATCACATAACCTGTCTGCAAACTCAACTTGTGCGAATGTGAACATGGATTGTGAGGTCGAGATGAATGAGGAAGCGCGTGTGGGGTTGGGAGAAGGAAAAGTGCAATCCGGGGAGTAGATTCGACTCCCCGGACCTACACTGTGTGATGTCTGAGGGGCGTTATCGTGACGCCTTTTTCTTCCCCGGAGACTTTTTCATTCGCACGGACGCTTTTTTTGCCGGTTTCTTTTTCGCGACTTTTTTCATGGTTCCACCTCCCTTCCAATAATGTCGTAGGCAATACTATCCACGTTTATCGGTAGGACGATAAAAATCCTGAGGGATTACATGGAATTTTCTGCCGACCTGTGACAAGCCGATTAGAGAAATGGATTCTGAGGGAATGGTATTGAAGTATGCAGTCTGTGGAGCATTCTTGGAAGTGTTGAATCATACTAATTTCCAAGAGCATATTGACCTACAGGCACGTTGCATATCAGAGGCCTCTGGGCCGTTCAAAAAAGCATGCCCTGAGTCTTCCCGAAGGGTCCGTCCGGCAAGACGGCAGCCATTTTTGCGCGCAGAGCGTACTTTCAGTACGTGAACACGGAAAAATGGCGAGAACGCCGCTGGCGGCTTTTTTCAACAGCCCCTTCTTAGGTTGGAGGTTCATGGAAGGCTTGAGCGGAGGTTGAGTGCGTTGAAGGGCAGACTGCCGGAAGACGAAGGTGAAACGTGGCACCTTCTCCAGGCCGACTTTCCACAGAGATCGTCCCGCCGTGCAGTTCCACCAATTGTTTCACAATTGAGAGTCCCAAACCCAGCCCCTGCGTGCCGATTTCCGGGATCCGGTGAGCCTGGAAGAAGGGCTGAAAGAGGCTGGCCTGAGCTTCTCGAGGGATCCCCGGACCGGTATCGGAGATCGTGAGGAGGATATGACCCGGAGGAGCGGGAGAAGCTCTCACCAGGATTCGTCCCTCTTGTGGAGAAAATTTATGGGCGTTGTGGACGAGATTAGTGACGATTTGATGGAGACGGTCCTGGTCGCCCCAGGCGGTCAAATGGTCTTCTGTGAGTTCGACCATCAGGTATTGGGCCTTGGTCTGGGTGAGTGGCAGCAATTCCTGCGTGACATCCTCCAGGAGTTCGGACAATGACACAGAGCCATGGGCTAACCGGACGGTTCCTGCCTCGATGCGCGATAAGTCGAGAAGGTCGGCAATCATCCGGGTGAGTCGATTGGCGTTCGCACTGATTCTGGTGAGGTAGAGGTGTTGGCGTTCCGCAAGGGGTCCCACCATTCCATGAAGCAGATTTTCGGTGAATCCTTTAATCGAGGTTAAGGGTGTGCGCAATTCATGAGAGCAATGTGAGAGAAATTGAGATTTCATCCGGTCAAGTTCCTTGAGTCGGTGATTGGCGGCTTCTAGGTTTGTGTTGGCCTGTTGTAATGCCAGCGTTCGCTCCTGCACTTTGTTTTCCAAACCGATGTTCAAGGCTTCGATCTCGTCATAGGCCATCGCCGTATCAAGGGCAATCGCCATTTCGTGGGCGACCGTGGATAATAAGTTTTGTTCAGCCATGGGAATGGCTTTCTGATGCGTACTCCCAACGATCAACACACCAAGAGGTTGATTCTGACTAATCAGGGGAAGCGAGAATCCGCTTTTCGTCCCGGCTTCCACCAAGATCTGTCGAGTGGTGGGATGGCACTGACTCAAAATATCCCTGATGTCCTCTATGACGATGGGTTCTTGCGTGTGGAGGGTTCTGTGAAGGAGGTCCTGTGGGGCTGAGGGAATGTGGGTGTCTTGAACCAATGTCGTCCACTGTTCCGACATGCCTTCTGATTGAATCTTGTGAAAGAGTTGATGCGGTGCATCCCATACGGCTGCCCAGGCATGGTCAAAGGAGAGTGAGCCCACAATGGCTTTGAGGCCTGAGCCGATAATGGTTTCGCGGTCGAGGGTTGAGCCGATGTGGAGGGTGAGTTGATGCAGCATGGTCAATTCATCGACTCGTCGCCGGATCTCGATCAATGTATGCTCTTGTGCTAAGTAGGCCTCCCGCAATTCTTCGTGCCGTTGTTCAGCCGCCTCCAATTGTTCTTGAATGATTTTCCCGCGCTCTTGAAGCTCCAGCCGATCATCCCAAAGCCGCTTTGCCAAGGGAAGGATGAGCAAGGGGAGCAGGGAGAGGCCCGCACTGACCCACCAGACTTGATCGGGAGCAAAAACTCTCAAGGTCGCAATTGTGGTCAGCCCCAATGCCAGTCCGCCCAAAATCCATCCCCGCATGGTCCGGCGCTCGGGTTCCCAGGTAAAGGCCCATTCGCAATGGGGGGCACCCTCGGCGATACAGCTCAGATCCTGGATCGAGGCAGCCCGTTTTCCAAACATGCGCGCCGGGACTTCTGCAACCGTCGCCTTTGTGGTGTGGCATATCCGTTCGGCGCAGCCCTGGAGATACGGGCCGAACTGTCTGATTGTGGACTCGGACAATTGGAGCCGCATCACGGCATGGCCATTGGTGACCGATAGGACCTCCGGCTTGAGCGAACCTTTGGTGAATTTTTCGACAAAGTGCGGGAAGAGGCGGTATATCTGGGCTATCGAAAAGGGCCGCCCGAGGATTTGAATAATGGGTGAGAGAAATTTTTCCCGTCCCAAATTGAAGTGAAAATTCTCCTCGTGCGAGAGCTGAACAGAAAATTCGGCCAAAAACATGGCAAACTCATAGGAATAGCTGTTCCAGTGGTTCTTGAGGAAATCGACGGTCACATGATAGGTCCGGTCGGGAATCCGCTCGTTCAGTAAGGCGACAAGAGTGCGCAACGCCTCCTCTGCGGCCTCCGGTCCCTGGTGTTGCTCTATGGCCTCTTCCAGATATTCAAGATTGGCGCGGATGGCGATCCCGCTCACATCCTGAATCGTTGCACCCTGGGTATCCTTCCCGAATGGACGAAACTCCATGAGCGGACGCTCCACAATGCGATGGGATTTTGGTAAGAGCGACATGAATGTCCCTATTGAGAAGGTAAACTGGTAGAGGGACTGTAATGGAATCGGCCAAAAGGTTGAAGGGGGGGAACAAAAAATCAGGGAAGACGCATTAGAAATTCATCCGCACGGACAAGGCTCCGACGTGAAGGGTGGTATCCCATTTGCCGTTTAATAGCGGTTGTTGGTTATTCTGAACATTCCGTTCATCATACAGCAACGCTTGATAGGCTAAATCCATCCCGATGGCTTTTGCGCCAAAAATGTCACAGGGGAGGATCCCCAAAAATTTCCCTGGAGCATGGCAGAGAAAGCCCATCCCTGCTGAAAAGGCATTAAAATCGGAATCTGGAACCGCTGGCTCGAATGTCCGGTTGGGAATAGGGCTTTCCGACCTGACGTATCCTGTTCGAAAAGCCACATCCCAATGAGGGAGCGCAGAGGGAGAGAGGGCTTTGAATTCCGTCCCCACCATGAGGATCCAGGCATCTCCATAGTTGCGGGGATTTTGGATGACCGCTCCATTAGAGAGTTGCAGGTTGAGGTCTTTGAACCCAGACCAATCCGCATAATCGAGATCCACTTCGACCTTCCACTCATGTTGCGCGTTTCGAATAGGCCACCCGGCGATGGCCCACGTGTAGATATCGGGGAGTTCAATGTTCGTGGACGCACCGGCAAGGCGGGTTCCACCGGCTAAAAAATCCCCTTTGAGGTCCAAATTGGGTCCGTTCCGATAGACAAACGCGAGATTGACGAGTGGATGACCGTCTTGATTGCGGAAGGGTGTCCAGAGGACACTGGCGTTAAATCCCAAGGCGGTGTCAGACCCGTTCGCTTCAAGACCTGTTCCAGCGGGTATACCAAACGGATTGCCTGGTGCCGCATTCTGTTGGAGTTCTGCCTGGCCTTCGCCCAGAAAGCTGGCAAACGTATAAATATCCAGCCCGCCCCCTACAGAGATATAGTCGTTCAGCTTGTAGGCGAGCGTGGGCTTGATATCGATAAGGGGAAGGGACGCCCTCGTGAGTATGGGAGAAATCAGGCTATCATCGGGGTATTCGACCTTCAGTGCATACGGGGTGGTGACTCCAATTCCTACGGTCCAATTCGGGAGATTGTCCAGGCCTAAGGCAGGAAGGTTTGCAGTGAGAAAGAATGAACTGGGTGGGGGAGTGGCGATCGTCCCACCCACACCACCCTTCACGGTTGGTCCGAGGTCGCTTTTGAATCGGACCGTGCCTCCGATCAGTAGAGTCCCTGCATAAAATTGGATGCCGTTTAATTGGGTCATACCCGCTGGATTGTAGTGCAGGGCTGAGGCATCATCGGCTTGGGCGGTAAAGGCAGCGCCTTGGCCGGTAGCCGAAGCGCCATGGTCGAGAATACGAAATCCTTCAGCACGAACTGTTTGAGGAGTGATGATAATATTGAAGAGTCCAAGGATGAGGCATAAAACGAACAGGCGGCAGATGATCAATGTCGTCACGTCTCCTCCTTGAGAACGGGAACCGATCAGAAATTCCGGGGAAGTCTATGAAAAACAAGAGAAGATAGCAATCTTGATCAGGGAAGGGCAACGAGTGACAATAGCGAAAGTGATGCCTCCCGACCGGGGATCGCGGACTTCCTCTCTGTTTTTCGAAGAAGCTTGATTCATGCAGAGGGATTCCGTTCCCGACGTCGGACAGGTGAATGTTGAAAAGTTGAAAAGGAGAATGGCATGCGGGTGAAAAAACTGTTGCATACGCGAATGCGGGTGAGTGACATGGAGCAGACGCTGGGCTTTTATCGAGAGGTCCTTGGGCTGGAAGTCGTGGAGCAAAAGGTGTCGCCACGAGGTTCGCATCTGGCATTTTTGGCTGTCCCCAATAGTGAGGAACTCATTGAGTTGTGTAGTTTTCCGAGTAGCGGGGCCGTCAAGGTGCAGGAGGATCTTGTGCATTTGGCCTTTGAAGTGGAGGATTTGGAACAGACGATTCAGGAACTCCAAGCCAAAGGTGTGCCGATCACGGATGGCCCCACCCAATCTTCATCCGGCAGCCGGTTTATTTTTATCGATGCGCCGGATGGCTATGAAATTGAGTTGATACAACGACCAGCGGGAGTCGCCATCGTCTGATGGCCAAGGTGGCAAAACAAGAGATGATGGATACACCCACGCGCACTACTCAGGTCCTCTCTGACCAACCAGGTCGCTTGAGCGGAATATTGAAAAACCTTCCCAAGCAACCAGGGGTCTATCTTTTTAAGGATCGACGAGGCGACATTATCTATATTGGAAAAGCCGCCGTGTTATCGGACCGAGTGCGGTCGTATTTTCAACATGCGGCGGATCTCACTCCTAAAAACCGGGTGCTGTATTCGCAGATCGCGGATATGGAAACGATCGTCACCCACTCGGAATTCGAAGCACTCATTTTAGAAAGTAATCTGATCAAGCGGCATCGCCCACGGTTCAATGTGGTTCTCCGGGACGATAAACAATATCCCTATCTCCGATTGCCGATTCACGATGATTTCCCGAGGCTGTCGATAGTCCGCCGGGTCAAACAAGACAAGGCGTTATATTTTGGTCCGTATGTCCCCACGGGAGCTATGCGCGACACCCTGAAAGTTATTCGCAAGGTGTTCCCCCTGGCCACCTGCACGATCGATATTAATGGACGCGCTGAACGGGCATGCCTGGAGTTTGAAATCAAGCGTTGCATGGCTCCTTGCACGGGAAATCAGACGAAGGAAGCCTACCATCAGATTGTGAAGCAGGTTCGTTGGTTTTTAGAGGGACGGGACACGGAATTGCTCGAGTCCTTACGATCAGCCATGCAGGACGCGGCGGAGCGGGAAGCGTTTGAAGAAGCCGCTCGTCTTCGTGATCAGATAGGGAACATTGAGCGGATGTTGGCCAAACAACGGGTGGCGCAAATAAACGCCCGGGAGCAGGATATCATGGGATTAGCCAGAATTGGTGGCGCAGTGGATGTGCAGATGCTGTTTGTGCGAGGCGGCCTGTTGATCGGCCGTCGGGATTTTTTCTGGTCCGACGCTCACGACGTCACCGATGAGGAGCTGGTGAGGTCGACGCTCGAACAGTTTTATGCCAAAACAGTCGTGCCTCCCAAAGAGGTTCTGCTTCCTGTGGGGTTTGACGATCAATCGCTCGTCCAGCGGTGGTTGTCCGAGAAAAAAGAAGAAACCGTTCGTGTGCTGGTTCCTGAACGAGGGGTTAAATATGAATTACTTCAGCTCGCACAGGAAAATGCGGCGGTGGCTCTCAACGAACATCTTCGGGTGCAAACCGAATCCAGTGAGTCGGTGGAAGAACTTCAGTCGCTCTTAACGTTGCCGCAAATTCCGACCCGCATTGAATGTTTTGATATCTCCAATACCATGGGGACCTATTCAGTGGCCTCCATGGTGGTCTGGGAACAGGGCAGAATGAAGAAGTCAGACTATCGGCGATTTCGGATTAAAACGGTAGAAGGAGCCAACGACTTTGCCAGTATGCATGAAGTGGTGAAACGCCGATACGGCGGATCGTTGGCCAACAAACCAGGGAAAACCTTGCCGGAGCCGGACCTGGTGGTGATTGATGGTGGAGCCGGACAATTAGGCGCGGCCATGGAAGCGATGGCGTCCGTTGGTCTCTCACAGGTCGCTATTTGTGGTTTAGCCAAAGCGAAGGGTGACAAAGACGAACGGATTTTTCTGCCGGGTCGAAAGACGCCCATCATGCTGCCCCTGAAATCACCGGCAACACGGCTGGTCCAAACCATTCGAGATGAAGCGCATCGCTTTGCCATCACCTTTCATCGCAAACTGCGGGGTGACGCGATGATTCCTCTTTCTCCACTGCGTTCCTCAAAATCTTCGAAGGGGAGTTCCTAGTCCTTCGCCAGATTATTGGGTTGGTGTCGGCTATGGTTGTCGATGCCCACCAATTCTCACAAAATGTGATCTGGGACTTCTTCGAAAACAGGTGCGGGCGGATTTCCGAACTGCTGCGCAGGAATATTGTTGGGAACAAGTGGGTTTTTCGTTTCCTTGAAAAAAATGAGATGGCTGTGATGAGACAGGGGGAGAATATGTGTTTTCTTGAGGTTGTATTGACCTGTTGCCCATTATTCGACGAACACGAGGCTTCCCCTTCTCCCCTTTGAAATATTTAAGGTCTGTGAGGGCCTCACCGATGGATACATACATCACTTATAAAGAGGAGGTATGACGGATGCAATGCCCTCGATGTCAGGGGACCATGATAGTCGATCACTTTGTGGATATGGCCACGAGTGGCGAGATTTGGATGCCTGGTTGGCGGTGTCTGATGTGTGGCGAAGTCCTTGATCCGTTAATTGAGCATCATCGTCATCTGCAGCGTGAACATCAGGAAGTGGTTGGTGCCATTTCCGGATCGACCGCTCGTCCTCCCTCACCCATTTCCGTGAAGTCGCGCAAGGCGAACAAGCGGTCCTTCTAGTCGTTCTGTTTTTCCCCCTTTTCCCTGTGCATTTATTCGTGATCCGGTGGTCTGAACGGCCTCCTTGCGATTTGCTTGTGGGGTGGGTTTCTCTATGCTAGATTCCTCAGGATACTGTTGAAAATGCAGCGTTTCCCAACGTCAAATCCGGAGGCAATTACCCTCATAGTTTCCGATTTTCTTTATCCAATGTGACGCGGAAAAAGGTTTTACCCGTACCGACATTTCTTTACACATGTGACGAGGAATCAGGGATTTGTTTGTGGCATATTTATTGAGGCGATCACCGTATTTTCTTTCATAAGGCATAAGCATGGCGCATACGTACGATCATCAGGCTGTTGAAACAAAGTGGCAGGCATATTGGGCTCAATCCGGGACTTTTCAGGTTCAGGAAGATTCGGACAAGCCCAAATATTATTGTTTGGAGATGTTTCCCTATCCCTCGGGCCGGATACACATGGGCCATGTGCGCGTGTATGCCATCGGGGATGTCGTGGCCCGCTATAAGACGATGCGTGGGTATAACGTGTTGCACCCGATGGGATGGGATGCTTTTGGGTTGCCGGCAGAGAATGCCGCGATTGAGAAAGGGGTGCACCCCAACGTCTGGACTCAAGAAAATGTGGCCTATATGAAAGGACAACTTCAGCGGATGGGTCTGTCCTATGATTGGGATCGGGAGGTGAATACATCTCAGCCTGAATATTACCGCTGGAATCAATGGATCTTTGTGAAAATGGTTGAGCGTGGATTAGCGTATCGAAAACGCTCCGCAGTGAATTGGTGTCTTTCTTGTGAAACGGTATTGGCGAATGAGCAGGTGTTGGCGCAAGAAGGAAAAGACGGAGGCGTCTGCTGGCGATGCGAGTCGGTCGTCATTCAAAAAGAATTGGAGCAGTGGTTTTTCCGGATTACGTCCTATGCTCAGGAATTATTGGACGGCTGTGAGCGGTTGGCGACCTGGCCGGCTCGTGTGCTGGCCATGCAGCGGCATTGGATTGGGCGCAGCGAAGGGGTGGAACTGGATTTTCCCTTAGCGGAGACCGTAGCCGGACTACAGGCGATCCGGGTGTTTACCACCAGACCGGATACCATTCATGGCGCGACCTTCATGAGCCTTGCTCCGGAATCGCCCCTGGTCGAACAATTGATAGCCGGGAGACCTGAGGCCGCCGGAGTTCGAGAATTTGTGACGCGTGTGTCTCGTGTGGATAAAGCGACGCGTACGGCTGCTGATCGCGACAAAGAAGGCGTGTTTACCGGCGCCTACGCCATCAATCCGTTTACCAAGGAACGTATCCCGATTTGGGTGGCGAATTTTGTGTTGTATGAATATGGGACGGGGGCGATTATGGCCGTTCCTGCTCATGACCAACGAGATTTTGAATTCGCGAAAACCTATCACATCCCGGTCCGGCTGGTGATTCAAGACCCGGAAGGCCGACTGGGCTCTGAAGCCCTGGAATCGGCTTATGAAGAACAGGATGCCGCCGGACTCCTGGTGAACTCAGGAAATTTTTCCGGCATGTCCGTGTCGCAAGCCAAACGGGCCATCGGCGAATATGTGGAAACACAGGGATGGGGAAAGCGAACCGTCAATTTCCGGTTAAGAGATTGGGGTATCTCCAGGCAACGCTATTGGGGGACGCCCATTCCGATGTTGTATTGTGATCGCTGTGGCATTGTCCCGGTTCCCGAAGGCGACCTGCCGGTGCTGCTGCCAGACGATGTGCCGTTCACCGGGAAAGGTGGGTCTCCGCTCAAGGAATCTCCGTCGTTTTCACAAGCCACCTGTCCTACGTGTGGCGGTCCGGCACGCCGCGAAACCGATACCATGGATACCTTTGTGGATTCGTCCTGGTATTTCCTTCGCTATTGCTCCCCCAAAGACACTACACAAGCCGTGAATCCCCAAGCCGCACAACATTGGATGGCGGTGGACCAATATGTCGGCGGAATCGAGCATGCCGTGTTGCATCTCTTGTATGCGCGCTTCTTTACCAAAGTCTTACGGGACCTGGGTCTCACAACGGCCGATGAGCCCTTCATCCATTTGCTCACCCAAGGCATGGTGACCAAGGAAACCTACTGGTGTGAAGAGCATCGATGGATGCTTCCCACCGAAATCAAAAAAGAGGGCGAGCGGCGGGTCTGTATTCACTGTGGGCGGAACATTGTGACAGGCCGTACTGAGAAAATGTCCAAGTCTAAAAAGAATATTGCTTCCCCTGAGGACTTGTGCGAGCGCTATGGGGCGGACACGGCCAGAATGTTTTCGTTATTTGCCGCACCACCGGAGAAGGATTTGGAATGGAGCGATACCGGAGTGGAAGGGTGCTACCGGTTTCTCAACCGGGTCTGGCGGTTGGTGCAGGATCTTCTTCCGGTCGTGAATGGGGTGGCTGCCAATGCGGGGTCCGGCGAGTCGGTGCTTCTCCCTCAATTGCAACGGGCGACGCATCAGACGATTAAAAAGGTCACAGAAGATTTTGAGCGGGGCTTTCAATTTAACACGGCCATTGCGGCTCTTATGGAATTTGTGAATGAGTTGTATAAGTTTTGGAAAGAATTTCCCGGGGAGGCCTTAACTGCTGGCGAGCGAGCGGAGTGGCGAAAAACCTTGGAAACGTTAGTGGTGTTGCTGGCACCCTTTGCTCCGCACGTGACTGAGGAGTTGTGGGAACTCTTAAGGAAGCGTCCAGGGATGAGCCGGCAGGCGTGGCCCGACTTTGATCCCGTTCTGGTGGCCAGTGCCGAATGGACGATTCCTCTACAGGTGAATGGAAAACTTCGGAGTAAGATCGTGGTTCCTGCCGGTTCGACAAAGGAGCAGATCATTGCAGGCGCTCAGGCGGATCCTAAATTGGTGGAATGGTTGCAAGGCAAGGTCGCTCGCAAAATTATCTATGTGGAACAGAAGCTGGTGAATTTTGTCATCTAACTCAGGCCGACCAGGTTGGCTCCTTCAGAGGATGAGATACCTGATAAGCGGATGGGGAATCTTGCTGTGCCTGACTGCCGGATGTGGGTATCAATTCACGGTTGAGGGGCCGGGCCCGGTCATCGGGGGGAGTGCCGGCCACGTGGCGCAAGGACCGCCGGTTCGTCTGGTCTTTCCTGTGCTCAAAAATAACAGTTTTGAACCAAACCTGGAATTCAAATACACCAGATATCTTCGCCAGGCGTTGCAATCGGTCGGAAGCGCCGAATTTGTGGATGATGCCTCCGCCGATTTTGTGATGGAAGGCGCGATTCTATCGGTCGGACTTTCATCGTTAGCCTTTACTCGCACGCAGACACAAGAAAGCCGGGTTATGGTGAAAGTGTTGTTGAAGGTGAAGGATCGGAAAACGGGGAAAATCCGATGGTCTCAAACCGGAACCAGTACAGCGGAATTTTTTGTGAATGCTACATCCACGTCGGATTCCGAGAGGGGATTGCAATTTAACCGGGTTTTGCAGGACCGGGCGGTTGAACAAGCGGGGCAACAGGTGGCTGCCAATTTAGCCGATCAATTTTTGGGGGCCAGGGAGCAGGGGGTTTTTGAGAGGAATGGAAAGGAGACCATCCCGGATGCGGAATCTCATGGTGACGAATCCCCCGAAATCTCAGCGCCTTCCGGAGATCTCATATCTCCAGATTCCCAAATGCCTTGATTACCTGAATGGTTTGGCAGGATTGTCTGCTTTTTGAGGCGTATTCACTGTGAAAGTTCATGAACTTCAAAGTCAGATCAACCGGCATGGGTTATCCCCCCTGTATTTGGTGATTGGGGAAGAGCCCTATTTCCGCGATCAGGCCTTGAGCATTCTTCGTGCCGCAGGTCAGGAAAAGGATGCTTCAACGTCATCGGACCATTCAACGGCCCATGATTCCTCCCAGATGTTTCATGTCGATGTCGTCTATGGCGATGAAACCGACGCGTCCGAAATATTAGCCATTTCGGAAGAGGCCTCGTTTTTTTCATTGAGACGACTCCTCATCATAAAATGGGCAGATAAACTCTCTGCTCGAGATGGGGAAGCTCTCCTACCCTATTTTCAGGCTCCCAATGAAACGACCACGATGGTTATGACTGCAGCAAAATTGGACGGGCGGACGAAGTGGGTGCAAGAGCTTAAAAAGCGAGGGACGGTGGTGGAATGCGCTCCCCTATTTGAGGGGCAAAGAGCAGGGTGGGTCACGCAGCGAGCGCGAGAGTTAGGCTTGCAGTTGGAAGACAGTGCCCTCGAGATATTGAAGGATCAGGTTGCCGAAGGGTTGTATGGGACGGCCGGTGAATTAGAGAAATTGGTGGCGTTTATGCCGGAAGGCCATCGAGTTCGGGCACAAGACGTGGAAACGGTCAGAGGAAAACCGCCGGGTATTTCGGTGTTTGATTGGTCGGAGGCCGTCGCGCGAGGGGACCAGGGGCGGGCATTGGATATCGTGGCCAAAAATTTAGAAACCGGCGAAGCACCCTTACGTATGTTGGGTGCCTTTCTGTGGCAGATGCGGAAGATCTGGAAAACGCACGAGTTGATGCAAGAAGGGTATGATGCGGGACAGGCCGCACGCCAAGCAGGCATTCCTCCGTTTCGTGCGCGGGAATTTATCCAGCAGGTGCAGCGGTGGAAGCAATCCCACCTCCGTCGAGCATGGGAATTATTCGCCCAAGCCGATTCGGCTCTTAAAGGAGGGCGGGCATCACGTCCGAAGCTCATCTTGGATGACTTGGTCATCCAGCTTTGCCGAGCCACTAAAGCTGGTCAAGGCAGCAAGGTCTCAGGTGGCCGCATGAAATCTCACAAGGCGTGAGAACCCACAACAATTTTGACCGTATTATTTTGGTGAGAGAGCGTTGACGCGGGACGCGAGACGGGAAACCCAACGAGAGGCGGTGTTCCGATGAAGCGTGCCTTTGGTTACGGCTTTATGCAGCTCAGAGGTCGCTTCCCGCAAAGAGGCCTTAGCCTCGTCGCCTTTGTTCTCTTTGACCGCTCCATGAACCTTCTTGATAAAGGTCCTGACGCGTCGCAGGATAGACCGATTACGTTCTTGGCGCTTCAGAGTTTGACGAGCTGCTTTGATTGCTGAATGATGTCGATTAGCCATATTTTCCTCCAGAAAAAATCGAAGTGTGGTTTCTAACACAATTTTATGAAAGTGGTCAATTGAACGCGGGGTAAATTGTTGTGGTGTTTAAAAGGCTTTATGGCCCTTGAAATATTAGGTTCTCTCGAAAAATTAGGTCAATCATCCTAGATTGTCGTGATCGGTATGTGGCTTGCGACACCTATGGCCCTCTGATAAGATTGCCCTCTTCTTCCGCTCGAAACTTCCATGTGATGGTGGGTGTAGCTCAGTTGGTTAGAGCGCCGGATTGTGGATCCGGAGGTCGCGGGTTCGAAACCCGTCACTCACCCCATCTTCCTCTTTCAAAAAACGCTACAATTTTAAGGACTTAGGCGGCAGCACGCCTTCCAGGGGATGCACAGGTTGCGGAGATTAAGGCCATATTAGAGGATCTATTTTGTCTGCATAAAGATTGGCCCAAGCGAACCATTCATCGACTTTTGGGTTGGGTTCACTCGATTTCATCCTTTGATCCACGGTTTCCTTGAGTGCGGCTAGATAGGCTCGGATTTGTTGAGCCTTCTGCCAGTTGGTAACCTCCTGGTCAAACTGCCGTATTTGCGCTTCTTCCTCCAAGCGCTTCTGCTCAAGTGTCTTTCGCCGTTCCTCTGCCTCCAATCGTTCCTGATGTTCCCGTTCCCGCTTGAGACGTTCTGCCTTTTCCCATTGAGCCACTTGAACGAGTCCAAGGATGAACGGATTTAAGAGGTCTTCCACCTTTTGTCGCTTGCCATCACTCCATATTTTTTGGAGAGGTGTTCCCCACGTAAAGTCCAGAATTTTTAACGTTAATATTCCTGTGGTTTGATATTGAAATCGGTCTCGGTCCCACCAGGATAGAGGTTCGGGCTCTTTTGATTTGATTTCGATGCGTCGGAATCGCTCTTCGATCCCAAACTCCAGAGATTCCCCAAGGATACTCACAGCCACCTTGGGTTTTTCTTTGCGTTGAAAGGCAATGGGGTAGGCCCGCTCCTCAAGGGCATAGTAGAGGGTATTAAGGATACGAATGGCCCGAGGCAGGCTTTTTTTGCTCACTCGGAGATTATGGGTTCGCAGTTCAGGACACCACAACGCCTGATATTTATCAGGTTTGGCTTTTTCGAAACTCGGCCGCATTTGCTCTAGGAGAGGGTGAAGTTTCCCTAATCCAGAGGGAATATGAATGGGTTTTTTTAAAGCATTCTCAATTGCAGGGTCTTGCCCTTTATCTTTAGGGAGTGGGGCCCTTAGATAGCGGAATTTTTGCACACCAATCGAGATTTTGTTTGATGATGGAATCGGTAAATCAGGGAGTGGTGCTGGTTTCATTCTCCTCCCAGCCGCAATTTTTGCCCAATACCCTCGGCCCGGTATGGGGATGTTGGCCTTCCGACAGGTTTTGGCTAAGGCGACATCGGAGATGCCAAATTTTTGGGCTAATTTATTCATGGGCATGGCCCAAACCTGGTGGTAGAGGTCATTCCGCTCTATAACAATGGGGTACTTCTCCATGTTTGTTCCCTCCTTTAAATCCTTTTCTTATTTTAGAAGATTTGGTGCAACCCATTCTCTTAAATGAAAATGGTCTTTTGGAATGAGACTTCAGCGAGGGGCTTTTGTGTTTGGGAGCGTTCCTTGGTCTTACATGATTTTTCGGACCCCTCGGAAATGCCTCTGGCTACCCGTTAGTTTCCTGTAGGGTTTTTTTGTAATATTCCCATCTTTTGTCAGATTTCATTTTTAAGTTGATTGTGGTCTATACAAATAACTTGGTTTTGCCTGTCGTATACACTAAATTAAAATACTTAATGTAATCTTTTAATTTTTGGTTAATCAGTGTCTTATATTTTTCGTATTTGAGGTTTTATTTTGAGAATATGTTTACTTTTAAGTGTACGTTTAACTATGTATTGTATTCTTATAGCTTGACAAAATTATATTAAATGGTTACTTATTAGTATACATTTTATATTTAATTGTACACTTATAGGTGAACAAATGAATGTTAAATCAGTCGTCAGCAAACAATATAGGGACATAATTAATAAAGCTTCTATTAAGGCTGGTGATATTGTTGTTCCTCCAGAAGGGTGGATTTGTACAACAAGAAAGGCGCTCGGGATTTCTGCTGCACAGTTGGCCAGGCGACTTGGGGTCACCAGGAGTCATATCTCAAATACCGAAAAAAATGAATTGAACGGAAGCGTCACACTCAAAACCTTGGAAGGTATGGCAGAAGGGATGGAGTGTCACCTTGTCTATGCCATAGTCCCCAAACGAAATGTGGAGAATATTCTGAAAGCCCGAGCCAGGGAAAAGGCTATTTTACGTATAAAAGAAGCGCAGACTCATATGGCGTTAGAAGATCAGGCCTTATCAGAAAAACAAATGAAGTTTGAAATCAATCGTCTAACAAATGAAATCCTTAAGGATCCTTCTCCTGACTTTTGGAATAATGAATGAGGAATTCGATGAAATATCCAGAAGGGGCAACGCCGCTTGATCCGGATGAAATGGATGGGCTCCGACACAAACATGTCACAACACGGGAAGAGCTGGATTATTTAGAGCAGGCGAATATTCAAAAAGGTTTGCAATGGATGAAAAGAAGCCGTCAATCAGACATTATTCAGGAAAGCTATGTGCGTGAGCTTCATCGCCAATTGTTTGGTGAGGTTTGGAGCTGGGCTGGAACATTTCGTGCCACAGAAAAAAATATCGGAGTCGATCCCCGTAAAATTGCAGTACAACTTCGAAATCTATTGGATGATGTTCGCTATTGGATTGAGCATAAAGCCTACCCACCTGAAGAAATCGCGATTCGGTTTCACCATGGTCTGGTTGCAATCCACCCTTTCCCAAATGGCAATGGGCGACATGCACGTGTGATGGCTGATGCCCTGATGTTAAAGATTTTTAAAAAACCACCTATTGACTGGACCGGAGGGAAGAATTTACAGGAAATGGGGAAACGCCGAAGCGAATATATTCTCGCGCTCCAAATGGCCGATCAGGGGGATTATGAGTCCCTTTTGGAATTTGGAGGAGTAAAAACTGAGAGATCACAAAATTAATTCACAGCGGAGTGTAAAAAATCAGAGAATTGGTTCGGCCAATTGAGGATAGGATTTTCCTTCCAAAACGTTCGATGATCGTCCATCCACTTAGCCCATTTTCCCATTTCTACCTTTTTTCTGATTTCCAATCTGTTTTTTTCCCTAAGTTATATCTTGATAAAAAAACAATTTCGACTTTTTCCTTTCAGGCTAAACCTAATTTCCATCCAGGATTTTCCTGAAAGCGATCCACTCTGGAATAACAACCGGATGGGGTGGCAGATTGCCGGGTTGGTCATTTTTCAATGGCGCCGGTATTGCCGGTCACTTCGGCTCTAATAGCCAAGGTTGTCCTTGATTGGAAAAGCCTCTATCCGCTTGGAAGCGACGCTTTTACACTGAAGTTTTAGACCGGTAAAGTATTTGTCTATTCCGTAATACGCCCGAACACCCGTGGCAACCTGTCCGGTGGGGCATGTTGACCACTCGCTCCGACCCGGTTTATTTTCTGCTGCCTGTTCAACTTTGTTGAGGCAGTTGGCCCGGGTAAATTTCTCTATGTTCTGAAGCTCGATGACGGCAGGATTTAATGCTGGCGAGTCTTCGAGTTTGACTTCTGAGGCCATGATTTTGACTCCCTTGATTTCCCACATTTGGTGACTATGCGCCTGTTGAGGAAGCAGCCCGGCATGCCCGCCACACACCTTCACTTTACGGATAAAATGATTGCCATCTTTGGTAAAGTCAAAATTCTTTTCGCTCTCCGGAAAGTTAACGTCTTTGTAGTCAATCCCCCCCAACAGGTGCTTGCACCGCTCAAGTTCCTGTTCCGCAACCACTCTTATCATTCCCTGGTAACGGGGATCCACCAATGTCCCATACAGCTTCAGGAGACAGGGGTTGTTTTTGCGTTCCTCTAGGCCTAGCCCCGTGATGGCATAGTAGCTCGGCGGGTTCGGCAGTTTTTTGTTCTTTCCAACGTTTATCTCCACCGATGCATCTCCCCGAGAACCGGATAGCCCGCTGGGCTCCCCCACTCCCTGTCTGACAGTTTCGCTGATGGCGCCTGTTGCCGTGTCATCTGTTAACCCCGGCTTGCTGCCATCATTTTGGATGACGGTAGCCATATAGAGAATGTAGTCGTCTCTATCATAGTCGGAGCGGATTGCTGTCTCTCCAAACACCAATGAAAAAAAACCTAGGGTACCCACTGCGACCGTCACCAACTCACAGGCGTATACACCCGTTACCCGATTGAAGGAAATCATGATCAACCTCCCTGTTCTTCCCATGAAATAAGGGGGTGTGCGGATATTTAGATGCTTTACCCCCGTATGTTCGCTCAATATATATATAAAAACCTCGGAAGGGGCTATGTACTCCGCAGGCGTAATTCTTCAAGAGAATTCCAGGGCATACTACTCCTTCTCATTTTGAGAGTAAGAAGCCCCTAGGCTTTCGCTCAGTAGGAAAACGGTTTCATGAGAGATTTTCAGCATTATTAGCATGAGAGGTCCTTCTCCTTTCTGTTAAATGAATCGGGCCGGGAATCCCTATCCCACTGATGGGAAATGTGGCCGGCGTGTTTCAGCGGGCATGATTTTCTCTCCCCAAAGGCACCAAGATGTGAGAACCCGAAAGGCCCATGAGTTGGGTCTAACACATTATTGCTTATCGCAACATCAACCGTTAAGTAAAAGGATTATGCTTGATCGGAACGGGACACAATATTAATTACAGGATTTTCCGTCTCGGCGATTGTGCTATCGGGATGTTCCCGATGCCGCCTCGCCTTTGAGACTGTTGTTGACTCCATATGACCACAGCCGTTTTCATTCCTCTCCTTCCGCTGCTGGCCGCCATGCTGATTGGTTGGCAGGGTAAACGTCTGGCATCCCGCGTGGCGTTGATCGGGATCGTCGCCACCGCCGGGTCCAGCGTTTTCTCGTTTCTGACCCTGTACTACGTCAGTACCGAAGGTCCGTTTCAACTCACCTTCTGGTCGTGGGGGCAGGGGGCTTCTTCTGCACTGACGTTCGGGATGTTGGTCGACCGGCTGACGGCGGTGATGATGGTGCTCATCTCCAGTGTCAGTACGGTCATTCATCTGTATTCCCGCCGCTATTTACAGGGTGATGCGGGGTACCAGCGGTTTTTCGGTTTACTCGGGTTGATGACCTTCACGATTCTCTCCTTGGTCGCCAGCGCCAATTTTCTGATGTTGTTTCTGTTCTGGCAATTATTAAGCTGGGTGTTGTATCTCCTGTTGGCTTTCAATTTTTCTTATCCTGCGGCATTTGAGTATGCGCGAAAAACGTTATTGGTTCATCGAATCGGGGATATCAGTTTTCTCTGTGGCCTCCTGCTTATTTATCAGTATTTCGGCACGTTCGAATTTGCGGCCGTGTTTCAACTGGCGGCTTCGAACCCTCCGATGATCCGGTTGTGGTCCGGGTTCCCCTTGGAAATCAGCATCGTTCCGGTCATTGGACTGCTGATTTTCGTCGGGGCGATGGCCAAATCCGCGCAATTTCCATTGCACGTCTGGCTTCCGGACACGATGGACTCTCCCACGCCGGTTTCCGCACTCATGCATGCCGGTATCATTAACGCCGGCGGTTTCCTGCTGAACCGGTTGGCACCGTTCTACGCTCTTTCCACCGGGACCCTCCATGTCGTATTCATGGTGGGGGTTTTGACCGTCCTTCTCGGAGCCTCAATGATGTTGGTGCAGAACGACATTAAGAAAACGCTGGGGTTTTCCACGATGGGGCAAATGGGCTATATGATCATGGAGTGCGGGCTTGGCGCTTTTGCCTTGGCCATATTTCATCTCATTGCCCATGGATTTTTCAAAGCCTCCCTCTTTCTGGCCTCAGGCAGTATTATTCAGGACGCGCGGCATGAACCGAAATTTCCTCCGGCCTCCGGCCATCAGCCGACCCGGCTGCCGAGCAAACTGACGTGGACGACAGGATTGCTCGTCACGCTGTTCATGCCGCTGATTATTCTATTGGTAGCCCATGGGGTCCTGGACGTGCCTCTTCATGATGATCATGGAGCGGTGATCTTTCTCTTTTTCGGATGGGTCACGGCCTCACAAGCTATTTTCAGTATCTACCGCCTGCATGCCGTGGCTTCCTGGAAGGTCGCCGGTGCCATGATCGTGACGTTGTTTTTCATCGGATTCGTCTATTTATGGGCGGGCGAAGCCTTTACGCATTTTCTTTATCCGGCTCCCGGCGTGGCGGATGGATTCTTCACAGCCGCCGCCTTCCCGCCGCAGGTGTTCGATGCGGTGATCATTTTTTCTACGCTGGTGGTGCTGTTCGGCTGGCTGGTTCTGTACACCACGGCCCGCGGCCAAAAAATACTCAATCCGAAGTGGGTGCTCGCGATACGGCAAGCCGGCTGGATCCTGTTAATCAACCGGTGTTATGTGGACGGCGTCTATAAAAAAACCGGCAGTGCCCTGCTTCGCTTGGCGCAGAAAGTCGCGTACCGGTATTAATCGTCAACAGGTGAGTATGTCATTTGATCATGACCTTTTGCTGCTGTTCTCTCTTGTCCCCGTCTTGTTAATGGCGGGGAACACGATGGAGCGGACCTCGCCCTCAGCATGGTGGGGTGCGGGATTAGCCTCCATGCTGTTAGCCGGGGGAGCCTTCCTCGCGTTCAGTTGGGAAGCGGTGATTTCTCCCTCTGTCAGTCTTCCGGCCGCCGCCATTCTTCTTTCCTGTTTTTGTGCCATCCTCTGGCAAAAAGACGCCTCCCGTGTATCTGATGACGTGTTACCCACCATCCTGCTTGCCGGCCTGGGTCTGGGTGGAGTGATCGCGGTGGAGCCGATCAACCGGCTATTCATGATCGGCTTGCTCGCCTATGGAGGTTTCTTTCTGTCCCGGCACATGGCTGCCTCTCTGCAAAAGACTCTGGCTTTGGTGCATCTCGGATTAGCTGTGGTGTTTGGAATCGTGACACTCTTCCTGGAAGAAACAGGTCTCATTGTCGCCGGGCTTTTTCTGGTGGTCACCTTTTTGCCGCTGGTTCCATTTCATCTGCCATTTCTGGGAATCGTGCGGTCTTCCCGGGAGTCCCTCGCCGGGGTCTGGGTCGTGGTCTGGCTGGCGACGGGTCTGTCCCAACTCAGGAACGTCGAGGAAATCTTTCATATGGAAGGTAAGTGGATCATCCCGGTGTTTGCCCTGGTGAGTGCCCTGTACGCTTCCTTGAAAGCCACGGGACATCTCATCCCTCGGGAAGGCATTGCCTATGCCGCCATCACCCTCCTCGCCTTACTGTGGGGTTTGCTCCCCACGTTTTCCCATGTGGTGGTATGGGGAGTTCCCTATGGAATCGCGGTCGCATTGCTGATGAGTGCGATGTTGCAGTCCTTTGCCTTTTTACACGAACGGTACGGGACGCATAATCTGGCCACGTTGCAAGGGCTGGGCTCCGGGTTGCCGCGCTTTCGGGGGGCCTTCACGTTCATGATTTCACTGATCATGCTGTTACCGCTTCTGCCGGTGGTAGCCGGATTTTTGACCATACCGCTCAAGGGCCCAGAAACCTCGCTGTTCCCCGTGTGGCTGTTGTTATTGATCGTGTGGTTCTCAGTCAGCTGGGTTTTTACCACCTTGCTGCATCAGACCGCATTTGGAAAGGCCCGGTCCGACGTCCCCTTCCGCGACTTGTCGCTATATGAAATGTGGACACTTATCCTGTTAATGGGCACGGCAGGCTTTTTCGGAATGCCCGCTTAATCTGACAACTCCTATGCAGAACACCAGAGGATGCAGAAGATGACGGTTTCCACGGCTCGTGAAGTCGAATCTCATAAAGAATTAGAACGCATCGAGGTCAGATCGCTGATTCATTTAGCGGGGGAAACCATTTCCCAGTTCTGGCCCATGCAGACCTTCATTCACCACAACCCGCTGCATGGCCTGGAACACCTGAATATTCACCAGGCGATTGTGCAAGCGGAGACATTTCTAGGGGGCCGCGGGTATCTTCCAAATGAGGAATATCGCAACCTGTACCGGCAGGGCCGGATCCTGGATGAGGCGATAACCGATGCCGTCATGCCGTTCTCGGAGAACCGGTATGTGACCATCGGCACGCGGAACATTTCCCATATCGAAGTCTTGCGGACGATCCTGATTCATGGGAGCGGGATGATCCCTCATGATATCAAGGATGCCGTCTTCGACAGCCTGCGTCGAGATTCCCTGGTAGACAAATTGTTCACCCGCGTGCAGTCCGGCGGCATCCACCAGGAGGTCGGCCCGTCATTGCGTCATCAGGCAGATCAGACCCGAAATGAGTTGGGCATACAACAGACTCTTGCCGCATGGTGCGACGGAACATTTGAAACTTCCCTTCAGCAGCAGATTAATGAGGAACTCATCAAATGGTGCGCGGGCTTTCTGGACCAAGGCCACGCTCCCTGGTCCATGCCTATGCGGGAAAAGACCTTCTATGGGAGTTGGAAAGCCCTGGCCCAGAAAGAAGGCACCGGGTTTCTGCTGAGCATCCCGGACTGGAAGCTGAAGCTTCAGCAACTTCCTGACCGGCCGGAAGATGCCGTGCTGGCCTGCCTTCAGGATCTGGATCTGCCTCAGAGCCTTTGGAGCAGCGTGTTTACCCTCCATTTGGCCCAACTGCCGGGATGGACGGGATTTCTCAAGTGGCGAGCCGATCAGGTTAACCATGAATGGCAGAAGGCGTTTCCCGTCGATCTGGTTCAGTATATGGCAGTACGGCTCTTCTACGAGCGTGAGTTGGTGGGCATGGCGTGTCACCAGCAACTTGGGATCCCCGGCACCTATTCGGCCATTACGTCCTCCCTGGAGCGATTCCCGTTTGGGTTCGGTCTGTATAAGGCATTTCGTACTGGAAACCTGGACCAGGAGATGCTACACGCTTTGGACGAGGGGCCGTTCACCGTGACCCCGCTTCCTTTGCAAACGCTTGATGGATGGGGACGAGAAGCGGACGGCACATGGGGCACGATTCAACGTGAACGAACGGCCAAGGGCCACGCCTTGATGCTTCATCATCTGGCCCGTTCTCTCGGAATTGCGCTAACGGACGTGACGGCATGTCCCCCTGAAGTCCTGGAAACATTGTTGGGATGGACCACGAATTTTCCCGAATCCAAGCACGGGCCCCTGTGGCTTCAGGCATTCGAGATGAGCTACATGAAAAGTTTCGTCAAAAATCTGGCTCCCAATCTGGCTCTCGTACGTGAACGGGATTCCAAACAGGAAAAGCCCGAATTTTCCAGACCGCCGGCCCAGGCCATGTTCTGCATCGATGTGCGATCTGAGGGATTCCGGCGGCATCTGGAAGAAGTAGGCGGCAATGAAACGTTCGGATTTGCCGGATTTTTCGGAGTCCCCATCTGCTTTCAGGGATTCGGCAGTGAACAGGAAACGGATCAATGTCCGGTGTTGCTTAAACCCAAACACCGGGTCAGGGAAATCCCTCGGGCCTATCAGGGAAAAGCGGCTGAACAATACCTCCAACGTCAGAATCTGGCGAAAACCGGACATGCGCTACTTCATGATCTGAAAGAAAATGTGATCACACCCTATGTCATGGTCGAAGCGATCGGCTGGTTTTTCGGGTTCCGGCTCTTCGGTCAGACTATTGCGCCTGCCTGGTACCGGACATTCACGTCGTGGGTGAAGGAATGGTTTGCGATTCCGATTGGGACCACGTTAACCGTCGACAAGCTGTCCCATGAAGAAGCGGAAGAAATGGTGGCGGCCGAACATCGGGCGACCATTCATCGTCTTTTAATTGAACGATACGGCCGCATGGGCCTAGCCGTTTCACATGATCAAGTGGATCGTCTTCGCAAACAGGCTCTTTATCAAGCTGAAACGGACAGTGAGGATGAAGAAACCTTAAGCCGGTTGTTATTAGGATGGAATACTGCCACCCATGACCAATTTCTTGCGGAATTACGTCAGAACCACGGGATTCATCAACGGGCGGTGAGCCGGCGCATGCATCGGATCACGCAGGTAGGGTTTACTCCTAAAGAACAGGCCTATTTCGTAGAAACCGCCCTGCGGATCCTCGGCTTTACACAGGGCTTTTCCAGGTTGATATTGATTTGCGCCCATGGAAGTGTCTCGGAAAACAATCCGTACGAGTCGGCGCTGGACTGCGGCGCCTGCGGAGGCAACGAGGGGTACTCCAACGCCCGGGCCTTTGTGGAAATGGCGAATAAACCCTACGTCCGGGAGCTTCTCGCCAAGAAAGGCATTCACATTCCCGCAGACACATATTTTTTACCGGGGCAGCATAATACCACCACGGACGAGGTAGAGCTGTTTGATTTGGAGGATGTCCCGGCCACTCACCGGAAAGACCTCCTGCGCCTTGAACGTGATCTGGAAGAGGCGGGACGCCGAAACAGTCAGGAACGATTGTCCCGCTTTCCGGACGAACATGGCATGCCGTCGCTGAACAGAAGTCTGCGTCTGGCCAAACGGCGAAGTATGGATTGGTCTCAAGTGAGGCCCGAATGGGGCTTGTCGAGACACACGGCATTTATCGTCGGGCGGCGGCTATTGACGAGAGGCATCAATCTGGAAGGACGGACATTCTTACATTCCTATGATTACCTGCAGGACCCCACAGGAAAATATCTGGAAATTATCATGACCGCGCCGTTGATTGTGGGCAATTGGATCAATATGGAACATTATTTTTCGACGGTGGACCCGGAGGTATACGGAGCCGGGAGCAAAGTGTACCATAACGTCGTCGGCCGGATCGGGGTGATGTATGGCTCGCAAAGTGACATGCGCATCGGACTGCCCGTGCAGACGGTCTATGATGGTTCCACGCCCTACCATGAACCGATGCGGCTGATGGCCATTATCGAGGCGCCCTTGGAGCGCATATCCGCCATCATTGCGAGGCATGATCTTTTGCAGAAGCTGATGGGCAATCAGTGGGTCAATCTGGTGGCCCTCGATCCCATCACCATGGAGTTTTTTCTGTACCATTCATCCGACGATTGGCGGATCATTCTTTAATATCATTGCGAGGAGGCAGAACAGGCCATGAGCATCAGGCTATTTCCCATGAAAGAGATCAAGATCATTATTGAAGGAGAACATATCCGTTTTGTCACGGATGTCCTGGATAGAATCAAAGCGAGCGGGTATACCGTTTTCAGTAATATTTCGGGAAAAGGCCACAGCGGATACCATGAGGGTCACCTCATGTTTAATGATACCAGCAGTTTGCAAATGGTTCTGACCGTCGTTCCTGAGGAAAAGGTTGAGCCCATTCTTTTTGCGCTGAAACCATTCCTGGAGCGGCATTCGGGAAGCGTGTTTGTCCTGGATGCCAGTGTTTTGAGGCCCGACCATTTTCTAACGACCGATTCCTAACCCCCTAGTTGATAAGTATGTGGAACGCAGATCGAGTTCGACACCCTCTCAGGGTAACAAAATACAAGAGGACAATGAATGTTGTTGCCTGAAAGGATTGGGTGTAGTGGGATTGTCCCGCTTTTGCCCTGCCATTCCTCACCTGCAGGGCACAAATTAAGTCATGGCAGAATTTGAAAATTACAAGGAGATAAAATTCATGCTATTCATGTCAGGATTTTTTATCAAAAAATTTCCATAATCGTTCATTCACCCACCCACCTCAATAATCGATATTCGGTTATACGGTTTTTGCGCTATCAAAATTCTAATTAAATAGTTCTGGGATTCCTTACTTCTCGTCTAGAAACCCGGACAAATACATATTTCTCTCCATGTTTCGTTTTTCCATTTTCCTCTTTGACTAAATTAGTTGTTCCATTGAACCTGGTCTAACGGCTGAACTGAGACCTAGAAGGATTTCCGGTCCTCGGGAAATTCGGTCAGGCAAAACGCTGGTTGTCTGAAGCGGATCCGTGTGCACAATGAGCTTGTCTAAGGATTGGACTGAATGTGTTGGTTCCATGCCTATGAGCGGAAGTAGAGTAAAGAAGGAAGGAATCAAAAGAGGGGGGAGCGGTTAACGTGGTGAATTCAAAACCACCTCTGAGCGTGTAAAAAAGCCAGAAAGATGCCAAAAATGAAAACCATACTTTTCCTCTGTGTGAGTTGGATGTTTATTTTCATCTGGGGCTGTAATGTTGAGGATCCTTACACCCTGAACCTTTTAACTAAAGAACAACCCGTTTCCTCTTCGGCCATGGTGTCAACGACTATTGATCGACAGCAAAGGGCACAGAGCGTCTATAACTTCACTCTTTTTGATATCTCGTCCCAGCCGGTGTCCCTTGAACGATTTCAGGGAAAGGTTCTTCTCATTGTGAATACGGCCAGTCGTTGCGGGTATACAGCACAGTTGAGGGACTTACAGACACTCTACCGTCAGTTTCAATCTCAGGGCTTGGAAGTGTTGGCTTTCCCTTCCAACGATTTTGGAGGACAGGAACTTGAGACCAATGAGGAGATTGCCCTCTTTGCCACCACACAATTCGGGGTTGACTTTCCTCTGTTTGCGAAGACCCGTGTGCGAGGAAGTGATCGGCACCCTCTCTTTGCCTATTTAACGACTCAAGGCCCTGCCGATAAACAAGTCCGGTACAATTTCGAAAAGTTCCTCGTAGACCGGACCGGCAAGGTCATTGCCCGGTATTCGTCCGATGTTGTTCCCCTTTCCGAAGAAATCCGTGCGGACATCGAACGGGCTTTGGCCTTTTCGGCCTAAAGTAGCTGGAGTGAGCCCGGTAGCCGTGGCACCCTTTTTCCTCTTTGATATTCTCTGCTGTCAGTATTTGAAATTCACTGGAGAGCCACCTCATGGCTGATTAGAGGTGACTCGTCAGGGTAAAATGGAAAGTGGGGGTAATCATCGACCGGATCTTTTTTTTCAGGACACCTATGAAAGATTTTGGTTTCCTCGATCGATCATACTGGCTGGGGTTGTTCAAAATTCTGCTTTTGTGCCCCTTACTGTTTTCCTGTAACACTCTCCACCTCACATACTCGACGGCTGATTGGATCCTCTTATGGAAACTGGATAGGTATTTTGCTCTGTCTGCCTCTCAAGAAAACTATTTGGACCTCCAGGTCAAGGCATTTCATGTCTGGCATCGTCACCATCAACTTCCCCAGTACGCGCAATTTCTCGGTCAAATAGATGAATATTCGAAAAATGAACTGAGTCAGGCAGAGCTGGAAAACATCTTTGCGTCGGTTGAATACTTTCGTGTTCATCTTGCCAGGCGAGCTTCTCCACCGGGAGGGGCATTTTTAGCCACTATCACGCCTGCCCAAATAAGGCATTTCGAAGAAATGTTGGATCAAGACTTTCGACGCCTTGTGTCCGAAATCGGAGAGGATCCGGAAGTGCGTTTGGATACACGCGTGGAAATAACATCGGAAACCCTGGCATCATGGGTGGGAGAGTTGTCGGTGGATCAAGAGGCATATATTCGTGAAAGAATAAGGAGCATCCCCGATACCACGGATGCGTGGCTGGCCCATCGAAAGAGCCGGCAGAAAAAATTGCTTGAGCTTCTTCGTTTTTCCCATGATTCTTTTAGCTTGGAACAGGGTCTCTTTCAGTGGCTGGCCGATTCCAAGGCCGGTGCCACGGAGGAATATCTCGTGGTCTCCAGGAAATGGCGTGAAGGGGTTCAACGGGCCGTCCTGGACATTGACCGGATTCTGACCCGGGATCAGCGGGCACATTTCTCCAGAAAGCTGCAAGGGTTGATCCACGATATACATGGATTGATCGGGTAGGCACTATCAAACACTTTGGTGTTTGATGGACCCGCCCGCGTGCAAGTCATGAATGATTTTTTAGAAATTGAGTTAGCCAGTGGCGTTGAGATATTCCAATCACAAAGAGCCTTTCGCACAACGTATGGCTCCCATGTGGTACAAAATTCTTCTCACAGTTTTGGGCTGTTTTCTCATCGGTGAATTGTTGATTATCCTATGGGCATCCTGGGCCATCCTGACCTTTGAATAACCGGATGAGGACGATGATGCCTCCTTCACTTTTACTGAAAAGCTTGGGAATCTCATGACCCAACATGTGCCTGAATGGTTACGGGCGGCTCGTTCCAAATGGCAATATCGGGGACAGGAAAGACCGCCATTTGCGGAAAAGCCGTCTCCTGGCCAGGAATCTGTTTGGGATTATCCGAGGCCTCCTCGTCTGATGCCTGATCATCGTCGAGTGGTGGTGCGTATTCGGGAGAAAGTTCTGGCCGATTCCTGCTCCGCGTTTCGATTTTTGGAGACGGCGAGTCCTCCGACTTTTTATCTTCCTCCCGCAGATGTGGATGTGTCCGCTCTGGTTCTCACGTGCGCGTCATCTCTCTGTGAATGGAAAGGAACCGCTCAGTATTGGATCCTGGCTGAAGGGCAGAAGGAGGCGGAACCCGTTGCCTGGACGTATCCTCATCCTTATCCGGGATTTGAATCCATCGCCGGATATTTTTCCTTCTATCCCGGCCATGTGGAATGCTATGTCAATGATGAGCGTGTGCTGCCCCAACCGGGCGGGTTTTATGGCGGCTGGGTGACCAGGGAAATTGTTGGTCCGTTTAAAGGCCCAATGGGTACGGGGGGATGGTAGGTGCGGGACGTTTCCATAACAAATTTTCTCGCCGGAGTTGACCGAATAGGCAAATGAGTTTGAGAATTTAGGGTAGAGTCGGTCATTGGTTCAGAATAAGTGTAAAAGGAAGCCTGAGCATGACCCTGCCGACACGAGTGTTGGGAAAAACGGGAATATCCTTACCCATTCTTGGATTTGGGACTGCGCATGCAGGGAAGCGACTGACTCACCGCGAGGCGGTGCATTTATTTGAGACTGCCCTCAACGCGGGCGTGAAATATTTTGATACGGCACCTGAATTCGCCGGATATGGGAAAGCCCAGGAACAATTGGGCCACTTGCTGAAGATGCGGCGACAAGAGATTTTTTTAGTCACCAAATGTTATGACCCGACCTATGATGGCGCACTGAAGCTATTAGAGCGCAATCTTAAAGAACTCCAAACCGATTACGCGGATTTGGTCTTTGTGCATAGTCTTGGGTCTGACAAAATGGATCCCGCTGTGGTGTTTGGTCGCAAGGGAGCTTACAACGGGGTGGTCAAAGCCAAATCATTGGGATTGACCAAATTCATCGGCTTGTCCGGCCACAATCGTCCTGGAAGGTTTGCCGATGCCATTCAGCGCGTTGAGGTCGATGTCCTGCTCAATGTCGTCAATTTTGCCGACCGACATACCTACAATTTTGAGGAGCGAGTGTGGACGGTTGCCAACCGCTTGAACCTGGGACTGATTGCCATGAAAGTGTTTGGAGGGGGGCAGAAGCCAGAGGGAGACAGCCTAAGCCATTGCTTGATGCCCTTCTCCCATTTAGATACGGCTTTTCGCTATGCCTTGAGCGTGCCCCAGGTTACGTGTGCCGTCATCGGAATGGCCACACCAGGGGAATTGAAGGACAACCTTCGGCGCGCGCGCGCATTTACACCTCTGAATGACCGGGAAGAGAAGAGTGTTCTCAAGGCCGGCCGCGTTCTCGCTTCTCAGTGGGGAACCCATTTTGGAGCGTTGGTGTAATTCTCGATCTCTTTAGCTGGAGGTCGAGAGGTATGCAAGGAATTCTGATTCCCAGCGTTCCATCTGAAAATTTCTCACGTCCTTCGGATACCCTAGCCGTAATACCCGTCAAATGCTTCCAGGGGAAAAACCGAGGCAGAGAGTTTTTAAGGTTACAGAGGTTTCGGGGTAGCGGAGCCAGGCGATCCCATGTCTCCTTTCCTGTCAAACCACACCCTGCGAATCAGTTGAGATGCTTGATTCCCCCTATACGGCACACACCACATTTGTTTTCACCAAGCAGGTGAACCCGTTTGTGTAGGTAGATTTTTGGTGCCACACTCTCTTCTCGCGTGATTAAGGCTCCTAGTCATAACTAAAGGGCAGGTATTGGTAGAGCCAGGTTTCGGTCAGGGTTCGATCTCCAAGTTTGAGGAAAAGGCGGAGATTGACCGGCTCCTTGCCATCGACATAGAGATCGAAAAACGCTCGCCAGTTCTTGGTACCGACTATCTGCAGCGCGTATTCGTTGTCGATTCGGCCCTTGGACGTGCTGATGACCGGTTTAACCTTGTCCAGTTTTTCGATTTCGTTGAGCGGCCCACCCTCGAAGTCGATCACGAACTTCCGGCCGCCTTTCGGGCGCGGTTGCCCGGGAATGCCGGCATTGCCGAGTCGGGTATGGTTGACCCGTGCGACTGCTTCGGACAGATAGGGCTCGGTCGCCACCCAATGGATCCGATAGGCGTAGTGCCACTCGGAGCCGGCCTTAACTGGTTCCTTTGGCAGCCAGTAGATGACGATATTGTCATGGATTTCGTCGTCGGTCGGAATTTCGATCAATTGGATTGCGCCTTCCCTCCACTCACCTACCGGCTCGATCCAGACACTCGGTCTCCGGTCATAGAATACACCGTCATCCTCATAGTGGTAAAAGGCGCGATCCCTCTGCAGCAGCCCAAAACCCTTGGGGTTCGTGTCGAGGAAGCTATTAGTCATGACCGATGACGGGTTGTTGAGTGGGCGCCAAATCCGTTCGCCTGCGCCCGTCCACATCGCCAGACCGTCGTTGTCATGAATCTCTGGCCGCCAGTCCCTGATCTGATGGCGATTGTTCTCGGCATACCAGA
>JBATLR010000123.1:0-11240 GCA_049289415.1 Nitrospirales bacterium | reverse complement strand
GATTAAATTTCTTTCTTAGCATCCAGCATTCGTCTTGTTTAAAGAGATTGAAGTCTAGGTCGAGTTAAACACTTAAACCAGCATTTGTGAATCGTCTCTGCTTATGATTAAATTAAACAGTCAAAATTGTCATCCTTCCTCTCACCTGTGAGGGTACCCATGTCGACACGACGAATCCCACCATTCTTAGGGCTTCTTCCCCTGAGCTTTGCCGCATGCCTGGGGGTGGGATTGACGGCTGGCATCGCTCAGGCACAGCTCGAAACGGAACCTCACCCGCTGGACACCTTCATCAAAGGGATCACCAATTTTTCTCAACCCACGGGTATCCGGGGCACGGTGCGTTATATCGAAAAGGACCGGCAGACACTCTGGTTAAATTGGGAACAACGATCAGATGAAAGACCGTTGTTTGACTCAGGATGGAAGCTCGTCCCCGGGGATGCGACCTTAGCAGTCCAACCCCGGGATTCCGAGCAATGGGAAAAACTGTCAACCCTTTCGAAAGGGCTGCCTCTGGAACTGATCGTCCAGGACGACGGAAAAGGTCACCGCCATATTCTCTCCTACGAGGATATTTCCGGTCCGCCGAAAATCCCGCTGTAGATCTTTTGAGTTCCACACCTATCCGGCACCCGATGCCCGCATGAAAATCTGATGCGGTTGTTCGGCTACATCCGGCCTTCGTCGTGTTCGATGAGTTGAAACCAGATCGTGATTTTCGGCAGTCGCTCCACTGATACCCGCATTTTGTGCTGGCCCAAGCCTTATACCCAGGATGGTTTTCTGCGCTTGTTGATTCCATGGGCCGGTTTAAGTGGCACTGGCTTTAGAAAGATCGTGTCGGCTACAAGGTCTTGTCCTCAACTGGGGATTCCAAGAGTTCTTGAATCTGGCGGCGAAGGTCAGGAATTTTTGTCTTCACCACGTCCCAGACGATATCGTAGTCAATGCCGAAATAGTCATGGATTAATCGATCTCTCATCCCAGCTAAAGCACGCCAATGGATCTCGGGATGCCGACTTCTAAATTCCGGCGAGACTTTCTTTGCAGCCTCGCCGATGATTTCAAGGCTTCGGACAAAGGCACGTTTTAGGGTTTCATCGTGTTGAAATTGGTCGAGGGTCAGACTGCCACCATGACTCTCGATGTAGCGGGCTTCATCCAGAATATGGCGAAGATATTCACGCAGCGAGAGGGACATATTCGACTTCACTAAGAATGTATGGGCCAATATAGGGGCTCAACGACTCCGGCGTCACAAGTTCAACAGGAAGTTTGAGAGCCTCTTCCAGCAGAAAGGATAGTTCCATAAAATGATCGAACGATTTTTCCCCTTCATCGAATACCACAAGGAGATCAACGTCACTGGATGGGGTCTGCTGGCTTCGCACGAATGATCCAAATAGGCCAATTTTCTTGACTCCGAGTGCTCGAATCCCAGCCTTATTTTTTTGAATCCTTTCAAATATTTCCTGTTTTGTGACGACTCGTTGGTTCATTGGTATTGTTCCCTTTTTGTTTCGGAGTCAGGGCAAATGGCAGAAAAATAAAGAGAACCTTCTTCTCACCAATACTATGGGTTATTTGTCATTCAGTAAAGCCCCACCGCACTAGAACCTGCTCCCCAAGCTACATCCGGCCTTCGTCGTGTTCGATGAGACTGAACCACGTGGTGATATGGGAAAGGGACTCCACCGACACACCACGATTTTTCGCCAGACCGGCTTTATATTCGTCGAAGGCTTTCTGCGCCATTGGAGCTTTCGGGCCGAATGTCAGCACCATGTCATTCCATTCGGCTTTTTCCGTATCGTTCAGACTTTTCCCGTTAGATTTCACCCAGTCGGCAATCTCTGCGTCCGTCCCGCCTTGCAGCACGCGCTTTTCAAAATCCTCTCCTTTGATTTCCAATTTATCTAACAAATATTTATCGAAGCCAACGGTGAGATAATTGTAGTCTTGAATCTGTCCGGCATTCCGCATCCGAACTTTGTCGATGAGTCGTCCGAGATGGCAAAGCCCGCCGACTTGTTCTTTTGGACTGCGTGGATACTGTGCTGTGGTCATGATGCCTCCTTATAATAATAGTGTGTAGAAATAGTCTACCGAAATGCTTATTGAACTGGTTATACCTTGTGAATGGGACAAAACGAAATAGCCAATGATTTTTGTCCCGGGCTCACCCGTAGTGAACCCTCGGCATCTAGGCCAGTCTTTTGGGAAGCTGGATGCTGCGCCTTGCCTGCCCTGAGCGCGGTCGAATGGGCTCAGCATGACAAGGAAGGCTGGCACCTACCTCAGTTATCTGTTTGTCATCCTGAGAGAATCGAAGGATCTGTTTCCAACCCGACTGACAAATGCCTGTCGCCATCACTCTCTTATCAGGAAAGGTTCAATGAGGCGCCGGGAACCTACACTAGCAGCAGGCCGACGGCTCTGGCTTTGTGGGCAGAAGCGGACTGCCACCACTTATCAAACCCCTTAGGTCCGCCAAACGGAAAGCCCGCCCGAACTTCTTTATAAATAGGATACCGATGTCCCCCAGCTTGATGCACCGGCACGGCACGTTCTATCAGATTGAGAAACCATTCCCCTTGGCCTCGCTTCAGCCTCACTTCTTCATCTGTTGTGCGATTCGGCAAAATGATTTTGTATTGCTCGCCCCGTCCCCGATCAACATCAGGCTGCCCGCCGATCCAGACGAATTTTCGCTCTAACCTGGAATGGTCTTCCCGCTCTTCGCTCTCTAATACCTGCTTGACCCAGGTGCGTTTCACTTTTGGTTTCGGGACTCGCTCCGGAAACCATTCCCTGACATCCCGGGTCAATTCCAACCCTTCTTTGTAATGCCAAAGCGCCGCACGCAGGCCCTCTCCGATCCATTCCGGCATTGATGCCAGGTTATCCACATGCGCCAGATCATTTTCCGCGAATCCTCCAAATGCCGGTCCGACGAGGTGAATGCCATAGGCTTGGGGATGGAAGCCGATCGGACTGTGGGCAGTGGTGGTAAACCGATGCCAGAAGGCCGATTGAATGAGGTCATGCGCAAACAATTGGCGTACCCGTTCGAGGCTTTCAATCGTTTCCCCGATTGTCTCACTCGGAAGCCCATACATGAGATAGGCATGCACCAGAATCTCCGCGTTTTTGCAGGCCTGAACGACCCGAACAGTTTGGTCGACGGTAATACCTTTTTTGACCAAGGCCAGCAGACGATCACACGCCGCTTCCAAACCGGCGCTCAAGGCAATGCAGCCGGAGGCGGCCAGCAGACGACACAGGTCCGGCGTAAACGCCGGTTCAAACCGGACGTTTCCCCACCAGGAAATGGTGACCTCCCGTTCGAGCAGAGATAGCGCCAGATTTTTCAATCCCGCCGGCGGAGCGGCCTCATCCACGAAGTGAAACCCGCAACGTCCCGTTTCGGCGATCAGGGCTTCGATCCGATCCACCAACACTTCGCCCGGTGAGACTTCATACCGGCCGATGTAATCCAGCCCCACATCGCAGAACGTACATTGCTTCCAGTAACACCCATGCGCCACGGTTAATTTATTCCAATGTCCATCGGACCAGAGCCGATGCATGGGATTCAACGTATCCAGCACGGAAATATACTGATTGAGAGGTAATCCGTCGTAGGTTGGGGTTCCCAATTCGACCTGCGAAACGTCCGGTTCGCTGGCTCCGTTCTGCCAGACGACATTTTGCCCTGAACGAAGAAACGTCCGGCACAGATCGGGCTCTCTCCGTTTTCCTTCCAGGTATTCCAACAGACAGAGGAAGGGCCGCTCCCCATCGTCAAGGGTCACGAAATCAACGACTTCAAACAGACGAGGGTCCCGTATCCGGCGCAACTCCGTATTGGGATACCCTCCCCCAAGCACGACTTTGATTTCCGGCCTTCTGGCCCGCAATTGTTGACCCATCCGAAGAGCGCCATACAGATTACCTGGAAACGGCACCGAAAATCCGACGACAGCGGGTTGATGCCGGTCCACATGCCGCCAGAGCGCATCCACCATCCACTCGTCAGTGAGACTCATGGGTTGGGCTAGGGCTTCTTCAAGACGATCATAGGAATTCGCCTGCATGGCAATGGATTCGGCATAGCGACTCAACGCAAAGTGGGGCGTAATGGTGGCCTGAACCAGGTCGGCGAGATCTTCAAGATACAAGGTTGCCAGATGCTTGGCCTGGTCGGCTTGATTGTATGCACGATGTTTCCCATCTTGATATTCTGAATGCTTCAAGGAAAAGCGTGGACCTTGGGGAAGGAAGGTGCCCTGACAAATGCGCGAAGCCAAAGTGGGATTTCGACCCTGCAAAAAGCTAATCACCGGGTTAATCGTCTCGACATAGGCCCGTTCCAGACTCAGCATTTGCCGCGCTTCACCAGGCAGTTCGTCAATGGAAGTCTTCCGGAGTTCGGCAAAGACCCGGCTCAGCCCTCCACGGGAGAACAGGGCCAACACCATTTCAATGCCCACATCAGCCTGGTGCGTGCGATACCCTTGTGACCGCAAAAAACCCGTCAAATAGGCCGTGGACGGATATGGCGTATTGAGTTGAGTCAGAGGAGGGATCACCAACAGGACAGATAGATCAGACATGGTATGGTGAGATTCTGCGGGAACAAGACGAATACCAATGATTCGCTCTTCGCTTAATTATGAGAGTGGCAAGGCCTTGTCAAGGAAACGGAGAAAGCTTACCCCAGTTCGACCTGGACTACAACATTAGAACAGAAGTGACTATTTGGAATTCTCAAGGGAGATTCGAGGTCCTCTTCGCAAGGGAAACCGCTTTTATACGGTTTGAGATTGGGTTTGGGATTGAGAAGTGGTTGAATAGCCACTCGTGCGAAAAAATGCCAAAGCGATCAAGTTCGAAAGCTGGTCAAAATGCTCAAGCACCTGGGTCAGAAAATGCGACAAGCCTGTGGAATAGACTTCTTGCAAACTGCCGAATTCCAGATCCGCCGCCAAGGCCCCACTTAATCTGATCACCTGACGGGTTTCAGCCCTTCGACTACTTCCCGCCAACCGTTCCACGACTTTACTGATTTGGGCTGTCGTATACCGGACCGATCGAGGAAATTTATCATGAAAAATGAGAAACTCCACGATGCGTTTCGGCACCAACTGTGCGGAGTAAAATTTCCGATAGGCCTCGAAGGCACTGGCCGATTTCAACGCGGCTAAACACTGATGATATTCGGAAATTCTCCTGGGTTCCGTCGTGGGATCACTGAGGACAGGAATATCAATGAGTCGAGCCGTCCGTCCACCCCGCTCAATATTCAGTCCCAACCGGTAAAAATTCCAGCCCTCATCGTGGACCATCGTGCTGCCCACAACCCCATCCAACGTGTAGCAGGTATTCCGCACATACCTGAGCAAATCGTGTGTATCCGACCACAGATCAAGTTCGGTCTTTCCCTTGAGGCTGAGATAAAAATCATTCATAAAATGCCAGACTTCGCTGGATAACTGATCCTGGATCCCGCGTGCGCTGTTTCTGGCCGCGGCAATGAGATTCGTCAGCGAATTCGGATTGTCCCGGCAGAGCGTGACAAATTCCATAACCGGTCTGGTCTGAACTTCCCCAAAATTTTTGGTATAGGCTTCCAGCTCACCGGTGTCTTCCAAATATCGAGTCCAAATATTGGCCTGGTCTTCCTGGGTCGCAATCTCCGTCAGCAAATGAAAATGCACATCCACGAACCTGGCCGTATATTCGGCCCGCTCCACCGAGCGCCCGATCCAGAAAAACGATTCTGCGGTCCGGCTTAACATGACCTATTCATCTCCATAGAGCACCCATGTATCCTTGCTTCCCCCGCCTTGCGAAGAATTCACGACAAGAGACCCTTCCTTCAAGGCGACACGGGTCAAGCCTCCCAACGACAAGGAAATCTCTTCCCCCCAGAGCACAAACGGCCGAAGATCGACATGCCTCCCGACCAATCGCATGTTCTCTTCACCGTCCACGATGCATGGATGATGAGAGAGAGTCACCACCGGCTGGGCAATGTAGCTGCGTGGATCGGTCTCGATTTTCTTCCGGAATTCCTCCTGTTCGGCCTTGGTCGAACTGGGTCCCATCAACATCCCATATCCGCCTGATTCCGCCACGGCTTTGACGACCAACGACCCGAGGTGTTCCAACACGTACTTCCGATCTTCCGGATTGCCGCACAAATAGGTCGGGACATTTTGCAGAATGGGTTTCTCGCTTAAATAGTAGTCGATCATTTTCGGCACAAAGGTATACACCGCCTTATCGTCAGCGATCCCGTTCCCGATGCCATTGGCCAGACCCACATTCCCTGCCCGATAGGCCCGGACCAGGCCGGGAACGCCTAACACGGAATCTTTGCGAAACACTTCAGGATCGAGGAAGGCATCATCCACCCGGCGATAAATCACATCCACCTGTTCGAGACCCTGGGTCGTCTTCATATAGACCTTATCATCCGATTCCACCACCAGATCCCGGCCTTCCACCATTTGAATCCCCATTTGTAAGGATAAAAAGCAATGTTCAAAGTAGGCGGAGTTAAACACACCGGGAGTCAGGAGGACGACGGTCGGATTTTCTTTACTCAGGGGAGCCAGCCACTTGAGATTCTCCAGGAGTTGTGTTGGATATTGATCGACAGGCCGGACTTGCATGTCGGCAAACAGGTTGGGAAACAGTTGCTTCATGACCAGTCGGTTTTCGAGAACGTACGACACGCCTGATGGTGTCCGGAGATTATCCTCCAGGACATAGTACTGGCCTTCATGGTTCCGGACCAAATCAATTCCCGACACATGGATGAACACCTCTTTGGGAGGACAAAATCCCACTAAATCTTTCTGAAAATGCACGGAACTTTCTATGAGGTTACGAGGCACCACGTGATCGTTCAGGATCCGTTGCTCGCCATACAAGTCCACTAAAAACATATTCAAGGCCATGACGCGCTGGCGAATCCCCTCTTCAATAATTCGCCATTCGAGATCCGGGATGATTCGTGGCATCAAATCAAATGGAAAAATCTTCTCCGTTTGCTGGAGATCGCCATAGACGGTAAAGGTAATCCCCTGCCGCAAAAACGCCTGATCGGCCTGACGCCGCTTCAATTCCAAATCCTTCGAAGAGAAATTCCGTAGCCGTTCGACGAGACGCCGGTAATGACGGCGTGGAACGCCGGCCGACTCGAACATTTCATCGAATCCCGGCTTCATTTGATAGCGGTCAAATAACGATTTCACAACCCTACCCTTTGATCAGCGGCCTCTTGGCCATAAGATGATCTCACCGAAAATTACGGTGTTGAGTGTAGCATAGCCGGCCGGCCCAAGGGCAATTTCCGCAAGAGAATAAGGCTCAGACAGGGCTTGTCCTGACATGGTGATTGGATCTTTTTAGGAATGGTTCAGGGTGAAGAGAATGGTGCAAAGAACGAAGGAGAGTGCTAAGATTCGTTCATCCGTCATGGGAAGATGGTCATTTTATTTTTCCGCTTTTCTTTCACCAACACAGAATATTCCATGGGCTTTTGATTTTTCATGGCACTCCACGTCGCACTCAATCACCAAACGCATTATCGCTACGATCGCCGCGTTCAGATGGGACCTCACGTTATCCGGTTGCGGCCGGCTCCCCATAGCCGGACTCCCATTCTAAGTTACGCACTCAAGATTGAGCCCAGCGGTTATTTCCTGAACTGGCAACAGGATCCTCACGGTAACTATCTCGCACGGATTATTTATCCTCAAAAGGTTCAGGAATTTCATGTGGAAGTCGACCTTGTGGCCGACATGGTCATCTATAATCCTTTTGATTTTTTTCTGGAGCCGGACGCCGAGACACTCCCCTTCAACTATGATCCCCTGGTCAAAGAGGACCTACTGCCGTATTTGGCCAAAGAACCACCAGGCCCGCGACTGCAAGAATGGCTGCGACAGTTCACCGCGCCACACGATGATCCGACCGTACCCTTTTTAATGAGTCTCAATCAGCAACTGAAGTCTCAAATCGACTATGTCGTCCGCATGGAACCCGGCGTGCAAACCCCTGATGAGACGCTGGAACTGGGACGTGGATCGTGCCGGGACACCGGTTGGCTCCTCGTGCAGATCCTTCGCCACCTGGGCATTGCCAGTCGTTTCGTCTCCGGCTATTTGATTCAACTTGTCGCCGACGTGAAATCGTTAGATGGTCCGTCTGGTACCGATCGGGACTTTACAGACCTTCACGCCTGGGTGGAGGCCTATCTGCCGGGGGCCGGGTGGGTGGGATTGGACGCCACGTCCGGCCTGTTGGCTGGAGAAGGGCACATCCCGCTGGCCTGCACACCTCACCCCCTGACTGCTGCGCCGATTAGTGGAGCGATGGAGATTTGTGAAACGACGTTCTCTCATGAAATGTCCGTCACCCGTATTGTTGAAACGCCACGGGTAACCAAGCCATACACAGAGGAACAATGGCAGACGATCGATCAATTTGGACAACGACTGGATCAGGAATTGGCAGCCAACGATGTCCGGCTCACAATCGGAGGAGAACCCACCTTTATCTCCATTGACCATCCCGATGCTCCTGAATGGAATACCGAGGCTGTCGGTGAGACGAAACGACCATTGGCGGCGAATCTCATCAAACGCTTACGGGAGCGTTTCGCCCCCGGAGGACTTCTGCACTTTGGCCAAGGAAAATGGTATCCCGGCGAACCATTGCCCCGCTGGGCCTTTAGCCTCTTTTGGCGGGAGGATGGAAAACCGATCTGGCAGGAAGACCAACTCTTTGCGGAGGAAAATCAGGCCTCAAACATTTCCGCCGATGATGCCAACCACTTTATTCAGGGAATCGCTAAGCGGGTAGAGGTGGGCACCAAGACCATTCAACCCGTCTATGAAGATCCCTGGCACTTCATCGGTCAGGAACGCAAGCTGCCGGAAAATCTCGAACCGGCCACCAATAATCTCGACGACCCCATGGCTCGTGCCCGGCTCGCTAAGGTGTATGAACGCGGTCTGGGCCAACCGGCAGGCTATGTTCTGCCATTGCAACGCTGGAATGCCAAAGACGGACAACGTCGCTGGGTCACCGCGGCGTGGACCACACGCAGTCAGCACCTGTTTTTGGTTCCGGGTGACTCGCCGATCGGGCTTCGACTGCCCCTGCCATCATTACCGGTCATTGATCCCAAAGACTATCCTTACATTATTCCAACGGACCCATTCGACATTCGAGGCCCCTTACCCGATCGGATTCAGGAATCCTCCCTTCAGGAACACCGGCTGCAAAAACTACAGGGAGAAGAGGGACAACATGAACCGGCTCAAATAATCATGGGACAGAAGAGCGGGATCGGCGCAGGAGGCGTGGTTCGCGCCTCTCTCACGGTGGAACCTCGAAACGGGCACCTCTGCGTATTCATGCCGCCTCTGGAATCGGCAGAAGATTACCTTGATCTGGTCGCCGTCATTAAGGACACCGCTGCGGAATTAAACCAGCCGATTCACTTGGAAGGCTACACGCCCCCCTATGACCCTCGTATCAACGTTTTGAAAATCACTCCTGACCCTGGGGTGCTCGAGGTGAATATCCACCCCGCGAAAAATTGGGCGGACATGGTCGCGATTACCACAGCCATCTATGAAGAAGCGAGGCTCTGCCGATTAGGCACGGAAAAATTTATGCTGGATGGACGACACACGGGAACCGGGGGAGGCAATCATGTGGTCATGGGAGGCAATACTCCTGCTGACAGTCCTTTTCTGCGCCGGCCCGATCTCCTTCGCAGCATGATCGCCTACTGGCAACGGCATCCTTCTCTCTCCTATGTGTTTTCCGGTCTCTTCATCGGCCCGACCAGTCAGGCTCCCCGCATCGATGAAGCCCGTCATGATTCCTTGTACGAATTGGAACTGGGTTTTGCCCAAGTTCCCGCTCCCAACGCCGGGGCGCCGCCACCGCCATGGTTGGCCGATCGGATCTTTCGAAATCTGCTCATTGATGTCACGGGGAATACGCATCGAACGGAAATTTGTATCGACAAACTCTATTCCCCGGATGGCCCGACCGGTCGACTCGGTCTGGTAGAATTCCGGGCCTTCGAAATGCCGCCCCATGAGCGTATGAGTCTGGCTCAACAGGTTCTGCTCCTGGCCCTCGTTGCGCGTTTCTGGAAAACTCCGGACCAGGGAAACCTCGTTCGATGGGGGACCCAACTTCATGATCGTTTTATGCTTCCCCACTTTCTCGCTCAGGATCTCCATGAAGTCATCCAGGAAATGAATCGCGCCGGGTACGAACTGCAGGACGACTGGTTCGCGCCTCACCTGGAGTTCCGTTTTCCCCTCTTTGGTTCAATCAATTATGGCAGTCTGGTGATGGAAGTTCGACAGGCTCTGGAACCCTGGCATGTGATGGGAGAGCAAGGGGCACCTGGCGGAACCGTCCGATATGTGGATTCCTCGGTTGAACGTCTTCAGATCAAACTGTCCGGCTTAACGGAGACCCGTTATATTATTGCCTGCAATGGCAAACGCGTGCCCATGATACCAACCGGACGGCAAGGAGAGGCGGTCGGCGGCGTGCGATATCGGGCCTGGCAGCCTCCAAACTGTTTACATCCGAAGATCGGAATCGACGCCCCGCTGACTTTTGATATTTACGATCAATGGGCCGGGCGGGCGATTGCCGGGTGTACCTATCATGTGGCCCACCCGGGCGGACGAAATTTTAAACATTTCCCCGTCAACGCCTATGAAGCCGAAAGCCGCCGGTTGGCCAGATTTCATTCCTCTGGTCATACCGCGGGACCCTATGCCGAACCACCGGATACCTCCCGCCCGGAATTTCCTTGCACGCTTGACCTCCGATGGCCTGCCTGAGCACATACTGTGGACAGTGTATCCAGGAAACGGTAAGGTAATTTTGATTATTCCTCGACGAGAAACAGCCACAGCCTGATAGGACTGTTGAATATTTCTTATATTTGCCTTTTCAGCAGCATATGATTGGCAGCAACCCGCATGAGAAAAATAAGGGAGTGTTCAAAAAGGCTCGTCCAGTCCTGCCCTGAGTCATGCCGAAGGGAAGGCCGCAACCGCTTGGGCAAGCGGAGCGTACGGAGGAGTACGTGAGCACGGCCAAGCGGCGAGAACGCCGCTGGCGGGATTTTTCAAGACTCCCCTGATGGAATCCATGGCAGCCTTCCCTTTTCCCGAACCACC
>JBATLR010000122.1:0-2352 GCA_049289415.1 Nitrospirales bacterium | reverse complement strand
ACATTGGGGGGTTGGACATTGCCTTGAGGAATGAATAACCGGTCAAACACCGCATTGACGGCTTCAAGAATGGCCCCATCACTACGAAAATTGGTCAGAAGAGTACATACGATCCCTCCATCATGCGTCACTTTGTCCACAACCTGATCAAACGCCTCGATGTCAGCTCGCCGAAAGGCATAAATCGATTGCTTGGGGTCACCCACAATAAACAGCTTCCCCGGCATAAGCTGGATATCCCGCCAAAACCTCCCGCACTCATTTGGGCACTCACCTAGATAAAGTAAAATTTCATATTGAACCGGATCCGTATCCTGAAACTCATCAACCATTATGGCCGAATAGGTTCCCTTCAATTGTTCTCTGACCATGGGATGATCCCGTAGGAGATCTCTGACCCGTATCAAGAGCCCATCAAATCGAATCCATCCCTTCGCCGAAAAACCCTGGCGAACTCGTTCGACAAACGGCCCCAGCACATGAAGAACCTTACTCAAGAGGACTTCATTGACCTGCAACAGCTGTTGCGCAGCTTGAATCGCCCGCCTGGCATCTTGAAAATCCGACGCATCCCACTCTCCCGGGGCCTTGCCAATGGTGGAATCAACCAGGGCTTTCTCCTCATCAGACAAATGGAAGTCCATTAGCGGCTCCCCATAGCCCACCCGATCAAACACGCGTTCAGCAAGAGATAAGAGCTTCTCAATTTTTCGAGGTTTGGCTCGATCGTATTGCGTCAGCAATGATCGAACCTGATGCTGTTTACTCTGTAGCCACTTCCGAAAGGCCGGCGGGGAACCTTCGGCACACACTTGCTGATCCAATTCAGGAATAGAAATCTGATCCTGACAGAGCGAAAAGGCAAAGGATCGAATCTCTTGCAATCCCATGTGATTGAGCAGGTCCTGCCACTGGGCATGCGCGGAACCTTGCATACCTAATTCCTGTTCCAACCAGGCATCCCACGCATGTTGAAATGTCTCAAGGAATTGAGTGCCTTCATCCTCATGGAAATGAGGATCGACCCTGGCTTCTAAGGGATACAGACGAAGGACATGAGCGGCAAAACTATGGAGCGTGGCAATTTGCGATTTCTCCAGATCACGCAAGGCGATCTGAATTTTTTCTCTTACATGCGCCGTGGACACATGATAGCATTGCTTGAACTCCTCCAGGTCTGTGCCACCGAAATCCTCACTTCCGGCTTCCGCCTCACAATCAGCGAGTAGCCCATGCAACCGGTCGCGGAGCCGCGCTTTCATTTCATTCGCAGCTTTATTCGTGAAGGTCAGAGCCAACATGTCGGTCAAGCGTAACGGGTGTGGCTCCCTCAAAAGCGCATGAATCAGTCGATTCACCAACAGCGTCGTTTTACCCGTCCCGGCTCCGGCCAGCACGACGACATTGCGATCAAACGTGGTTTCCGCCATAAGTCGCGCATCGGCATCGCGGAGGAGATTGAGATTACTCATCTGTGGCTCGCTGCTTTCGTAACTGTCGAAATGCTTTTGCCAATGGGAGTCTGTAGGCTCTCTCCCGCGAAGGATAATGCTGGTAACGGCAGGCTACAGACCAATGGCAAGACGGGCAGTAGGTTTTTCCAGGTAGAACAAAGAACTGTCCGGCGCGTATGCTCTCGATCCAACGACGAATGGTCCTCAACAATTGATCACCAGTCGGCGTGTCCCAGATTGAACTGGGAAACGAGGAGAAGGTCAGAGGTTCAGAATGTAATGGACGGATAAACCGGAATTCCACGGAATGCATCGCAGGATGTGGCAACATCATTTCTTGGGAATGCTCTCCAGAAAGACCGGACAGGCTCACGGAAGACATTAGTGAATATAAAGGAGGTTGTAACCGGCGACCACGCAGGGCTTCATTGACGAGATCGGGGTCGTCTGTTCGAGTCGCCAATCCACCCGAAAATTTATAATCCACGATACGAGTTCGTGAGCCATCGGACAGGCGGTCCACGCGATCCACTCGCCCATGAATCTTCAGCACGGTCGAGCCACCCGGCGCCTCGCTCACAATCTCTCCCTCGGCCCCGACCTCACAATCCACCGGCACCATGGCCTGATCGACGTACTCCTGCTGATCATGCTCGATCATCGCAAAGACCACAGCACCTAATTGCGTTTTCATTCTTTCCCACAGGACCACATACCCTTTTCCATAGTGCGTCGCATATTTATCGCAGACCTGATCAATGGTCGAGGCGATCAAGGAAGAGAAATGAACGGGCTCTATTGGAGAGACCGGCCATTTATGATCGATGAGATAGCGATAGACATGTCGAAGAATGGCATGCCCCAACTCCCCCCAAACCCGACTTGGCATTTCCCGAGA
>JBATLR010000121.1:0-1853 GCA_049289415.1 Nitrospirales bacterium | reverse complement strand
GGAATAATCTTGCGAGTTATTAAAGTCCGTGGGTGAGAGCTTCACATGGGCATCCGGCTCATCGGGAAAGTCCCGCTTCTGAAATCGCTGTTGAAAATCAGCCTTGGCCTCTTCCACGGCATCGCTTCCATGATATTGACGAACGATCTGCTCGGCTAGAGCCATTTTGGCTTTCATCGGATGTTGACGCTTGACCTCATCCAAATTGCTGACCGTCAGAAGTTCGTAATAGCGCAGCATCAGGACATCGCTAATAGACATCAGCTTACCGAACATGTCTGCCGGACGATCTTCCAAGGCGATATAATTTCCAAAGCTCTTACTCATTTTCCGGACCCCATCCGTGCCTTCTAACAACGGCATGGTGAGCACCACCTGCGGTTTTTGGCCGTAATCCCGCTGCAAGTCACGCCCGACGAGGAGGTTAAATTTCTGATCGGTTCCACCCAACTCCACATCGGCTTCCAACACCACCGAGTCGTACCCCTGCACCAAAGGATAAAGAAATTCATGCACGCTAATATGCTTTTGCTCCCGATATCGTTTTGAGAAATCGTCCCGCTCCAACATGCGCGCCACGCTATAATGTGAACACAACTCCACCATCTTTTCGACCCGCATGCCACTCATCCAATGACTATTAAATTCGATTCGGGTTTTCTGTGGGTCCAGGGTTTTGAAAATCTGTTGTTCATAGGTTTTCGCATTGGCCAGCACTTGCTCTTTCGTCAGCGCCACCCGGGTTTCCGACACCCCGGTCGGATCACCGATCATGCCGGTAAAATCCCCAATGAGAAAAATAACTTGATGGCCCAACTCCTGAAAGTGCTTGAGTTTTTGAATTAACACGGTATGGCCCAGATGCAGGTCCGGCGCCGTAGGATCAAACCCGGCTTTAATCTTGAGAGGACGCTGTTCTTTTAGCGACTCCGCTAATTTGGCTTTTAATTCGTCGAGCTGAATGACCTCCACGGTTCCCCGAAGAATAAGGTCCAACTGCCGGTTGATTTCTGAAGTTGTCATCTTGTAAGCCACGCTGTGTGAAAGTGAAAAATTAACTCCCGATCCCTATCGTCATGGTTGAGGCCCGGACACCAACAAGGGGGCGCAGTTGCTCCAACCGTTTTTCTCCAATACCCGGCACCAGAGCCAAATCTTCAATGCATCGAAATGCTCCATGAGACGTTCGATATGCCACGATTCGTCCTGCCAGGATTGGTCCAATACCAGGAAGATGCTCTAATTCAGCTAAGGTGCCGTCATTCAAGTCCACGGTAAACGCCGCGACTTCCCTGGATTGCCCACCTTCTCCCTCCACCCCCTCCTGAAGCGGATGAACGACATTTCTCCCCGAAAACGGTGCTACGCTCACAGCCTCGTCAGGATCACCCGCGGAACCGGAAGGAAGGGGTGGCTGAACACCTGAATTTTCGAGCGGAACAACTGGAGAAAGAGCCGGTTGCGGCCAACCTACCCAATAGACGAAAAACACCCCAATCCCCAACAAGGCCAATTTCAAGAGGAGAGAGCTTCGCCAGGAAATTTTGCCTGAATGCCTGTCAGATAATTGCAGCGAGCTGGCGAGCGACCCCTGCTGTTCGATGTCATTCATGTTGAATCAATGAATACGCTTCATAGCATTTTCAGCGCTTTCGCGCCTGGTGAATGGCCATGCCCTCCACATCCTCGGCTGCCTCCATCAACCCTTCCGAAAAAGTCGGATGCGCATGGATCATGTTGGCGAGATTCTCGACGGTCAACCCACCCTGCATTGCCATCGCGGCTTCATGAATAAGGTCCGCCGCATGGGCACCGATAATATGGACGCCAAGAATTTTCTTGGTCTGTTCATC
>JBATLR010000120.1:0-17828 GCA_049289415.1 Nitrospirales bacterium | reverse complement strand
GTTGGGGGGAAGCCATTCCATTGCCCTTGATGATACGCCGGCCGGAGAAGCGTTCCGATCACGAAAAACGGTGTGTTGGCACGAAGCCGATCTGCAACCATTTCATTCCGATACCGCCCGACAGTTGATCGCAGAGGGCGTGAAATCCGGGTGCTGTGTGCCCCTCATGCTGCCCGATCGGGTTCTGGGAACATTGAATGTCGGCAGCACCCGTCCCTCGGCCTTTTCCACGGCGGATGCCGACCTGCTCACGCAGGTCGCCGGACAAGTGGCGATTGCGCTCGATAATGCCCTTGCCTATCGGGAAATTACCGAATTAAAGGAAAAATTGGAGAAGGAGAATCTGTATCTTCGTGAGGAGATTCGCACCGAAGCAAACTTTGAGGACATTGTCGGGGAGAGTCGTGGGTTAAAGCATGTCCTCCAACAACTTGGAATTGTGGCTCCGACCGATTCGACCGTTCTGGTCCTTGGCGAGACAGGAACCGGCAAGGAACTCATCGCTCGCGCCCTTCACCAACTCAGTGGGCGTAATGGCCGGGCCTTTGTCAAAATTAACTGCGCCGCCATTCCTACGGGTCTATTGGAAAGCGAACTATTCGGCCACGAAAAGGGCGCCTTTACCGGGGCCATTGCACAAAAGGTCGGCCGCTTTGAACTTGCACATCACGGAACCATTTTTTTGGACGAAATCGGGGAAGTGCCGTTAGAGCTGCAATCCAAGATGCTTCGGGTCCTCCAGGAACAGGAGTTTGAACGATTGGGCGGGACACGCACGATCCGCGTGGATGTTCGACTGGTCGCGGCCACCAACCGCGATTTAATGCAGATGGCGGAAGCCGGGGAGTTTCGGCGTGACTTGTATTACCGGTTAAATGTTTTTCCGATCACGGTTCCACCTCTTCGCGAACGACAGGAGGATATCCCGATTCTCGTTCGGTATTTTGCCCAGCGGTATGCCACCAGAATGAAAAAGCCCATCGAGACCATTCCCGCCAAGACGATGGAACGTCTGGCAGGGTATCCCTGGCCGGGGAATATTCGCGAACTGGAAAACCTGATTGAGCGTGCGGTTATTCTGTCACAGGGTTCCGAGCTGGCCGTGCCATTATTGGATCTCAAGGCAAGCCTTCAGCGGGGAACTCAGTCAATGGCCACCTTGGAAGGTGCCGAACGGGATCATATCCTCCGGGCCTTACAAGACACCAAATGGGTGATCGGCGGTGCTACAGGCACCGCGGCTCGGCTGGGAATGAAACGCACCACATTGATCTCCAAAATGAAAAAGCTCGGCATCTCCCGCCCGACATAATGGTAGGTAAGTAACAGTGGAGAATGTATATGCAAGGGTATTTGGATCACATTGTCTTGAACATAGAAAATGATGAAACCATTATCGATTTCTACACAAGAATTCTGTTGTTACCGGCAGAGCGTCTCCAAGACTATCGTGCCGGGAACGCGCCGTTTCCTTCTGTTCGCATCAATCAGCATACCGTGATCGATCTATTTCCCAAGAAGTTATGGGAGCAAAACATTTCGGGAGAGAAAGGCTTCAGGAATCTGAACCACTTTTGTCTTTCACTCACTAAAAAAGATTGGGAAGACTTACATGGTCGACTTCGTGACCATACGATTGCCATCAGCGAAGGGCCGGTTCAACGTTGGGGAGCGAGGGGATCGGGAACTTCAATCTACTTTGCCGACCCTGAAGGAAATGTGATCGAAGCGCGATTTTATGAAGGGAATGATCAGCCAGAGAAATGCTTGCTTGGGACATAACGAAGTCGTGGAAAATCTCTCATGGCGGATCGCTTTATCTTTGACAAAACTGAACTTCATTGCACCTGTTCTCTTTTTCGTCATTCTTGCCAGTGGTTAGCGTACATCCATTCCAAAAAGTCTAGATATAGTCATTTCCCTTAACTTCCGATGGGTTCGGAGCGAAAAGCACCATATTCTGGCGCACATTCCCCGTACTGAAATGTTTAGAATTCATTGTAGCTGCCGGTTTTCGGCCCGGCAGCCGAGATCCTTTTGTTTCGGCAAAAGGACCCAAAACCAGTGACGCCCCGTCCGGTCTCATTAAGCTGGGACGAACGCGAGCCTGAGGAGGGCGGCCTAACTCGCTGCGCTCAAACAAAGTCCGCCGGTTCATGAGAGCGTCCGACCCAAGGACCGGACGGCAGTCGTCAGTTAGTGGTAAGTAGGGCACACAGACAAAGAAGACTTTGGAAATTGATCGGAGTCACTATAAAAGGCCCGTTACCATCTGTCGGGAATGAAAGCGATGGAGGGATTCCCGAGGCTCTGGCATCCTGAAGTCCGCAAGTTGTTCTGTGGATGGCCTCTTGTTTTTCGTCATCCTCGAATGGAAGTAAGGTAGACATCGAGAGTTTCATGGAAATCTCTTCTGCCTAACCATCCCCCGCTCGTTTTCATGTCGCTCCCTCGACACGAGTCGACATATCGTCATTTTCGATTCGACACACATCTGATCAGTCTTCCGAGCCTTCGGTCAAAACACTCATCAATTCAATAGGTTGTCGCGTCTCAAACTCTTTCAGCAAGCTGGAACGGCTCTTGCCATATGCCTAGGTAAGAGTTCAACAACGCTTTCGTTAGAACAAACCATGACAACCCACACACATTTATTCATTCACAAAGGAGCGCAAGTCATGAAAACATTATTTCAAACAGAGGAGCGGTGGGCACCGGTCATCTTGAGAGTGATGCTGGCGTTGGTCATATTTCCTCATGGTGCTCAGAAGCTACTGGGGTGGTATGGAGGAAACGGGTTTGAGGGCACGATGGGATTTTTTACGCAACAAATGGGTTTGCCCTGGGTGATTGCGTTTCTCGTGATCATGGGGGAATCGATTGGTGCCCTCGCATTGGCCGCCGGATTCATGACGCGGTTTACCGCCGCCAGTTTGGGAATCATTATGCTGGGGGCCATCGCGACGGTGCACTGGTCTAATGGGTTTTTTATGAACTGGTTTGGCCAACAGGCCGGCGAAGGATTCGAGTACCACCTGCTCGTCATTGGCATGGGTCTTTCGTTAATGGTAACGGGTGCCGGGAAATGGTCGGTTGATCAGGTGATTGGGAAATGGCTTTCAGGGCAGGAATCATCGCACGCTGATGGGACTCGTCGGACTGCGGCAGCCTAAGCCTGACAGGTCTCATCGTATTATTAAAAAATGAATAATTATGAAAAGGAGTCAAGACATGAAAATTGGAAAACCCCGTCAGGATAGAAGCAGGCATCTCTCAATAACCATAAAGGAGGAAGTGATGAACCGTACAATGAATCTTCACGTGATTGTTTTATCAGCGGTGATGGGCATGTTTCTTCTCATGTCCGGTATCGGGCACGCGGACTCTAAGGGGGTCAGCCATGGACACAAGCAGATCACCGGAGTCGTGACAGCCGAGAAAGGTGGAATTCTCACCGTCAAAACCCCCACGGGCGACTATTCTCTGGCCGAAAATGCTTCTCGTCGGCATGGCCACGCGGTCCCCAAGGTGGGAGATGAAGTGACCTTGGTGCTGGATGAGAACAACGCGGTCATCGAGGCGCATCCCAAAGGCGAGGAAGGAACCCATCAATTCTATACGGGGAAGTTGGTGTACATGGGGAAAATGAATAAAGAGATCAAATTGCAGACGGCTGATGGAGAAAAGGTGTTTCCGCTTGGTCGGCTGGAAATCAAAACCAAGCCTATTGAGGAGGGCGCCATGGTGACGGTCGAAGTGAATGAAGGCGGCACGGTGATCGACCTTCATCGTGCTTCGCATGACGAAACAAGCATTAATGCCAAAGGGAAAACTCACGAGTAACGAGTCGGATGTTCATAATGATGTGGCTCGATCTCTTGCTGGGTGGTGAGAGATCGGGCCCACCTTCTGAGGCGGGAAATCGTGGGATGAGAAAAAGGCAAAGAGACAACGAAGGAGCCGAATGATGATATCCGTGAATGGAAAAGTTGTCATGATCACAGGGGCATTGGGTGGCTTGGGCCAGACGGTGACCGAGAAGTTCTCTCAAGCGGGTGCCAAGGTGGTGGTTGTGGACCGGGAACTTCCAGAGAAGCTTCCGGAAGGGCTGCTTGGTATTTCAGCGGATGTCACCGATGAGGCTGATGTTCGGCGACTGATGAAAGAGGCCGTGCAAAAAACTACACGCATTGATTGTTTGATTAATTTAGTTGGAGGGTTTGCCATGGGTCGCCTTTCGGAGACGGAAGTATCCGTGTGGTCCAGAATGGTATCCCTTAATTTGACGTCGGCCTTTTTGCTGTCGAGGGAGGCGACTCGCCTTATGTCAAAGCAAGGTTCTGGTCGGATCATTCATATGGCCGCTCAGGCTGCTGTTAATCCATTTCCTGGAGCCGGGGCGTACATTGTTTCGAAGTCCGGTCTTCTTGCGCTGATCAGGGTGCTGGCTCTGGAGTTAGCTGGTTCGAGGGTGAAGGTGAACGGGGTGCTGCCTTCCACCATTGATACGCCGGCTAATCGACAAAGCATGCCTGACGCCGATCCCAGCGAATGGGTGAAGCCCGAAGCCATTGCCGCGCTTCTTGTTTTTCTCGCCTCTGATGAGGCTGATGCGCTGAATGGGGCGCTCATTCCTATCGGGTCATCATAGGAATGATGTTTGATGAATTGATCGATGGTTCAATTCGAAATATGAACGGTCAATAATTATTCATTGAAAGGAGAAGGAATGATGAGTATTCAAAAACAGGTTCAAGCATTGATCGATGGTGTTTTGGCCGGGAAGCTTTTGGAGACATTTGACAAGTACTACGCTGATAACGTGGTGATGAGTGAGAATCGAAAAGAGGAACGGGTCGGGAAGGTTGCCAATCGGGAATATGAACAAAAGTTTTTAGACAATGTTCAGGAATTTCACGGAGCTCAGGTCGGACGGACGATCGTTGACGGGGATCATGCCGCCGTGGAATGGACGTTTGACCTGACCTTTAAAGGGGGAAATCGCGTGAAAATGCAGCAGGTGGCCGTTCAAACCTGGAAGGATGGAAAAGTCATTCGAGAAGATTTTTATCATGGGTGACCTGATTTTAGTCAGGAGAAAAGAAAGCCCTACAATCCCTTTGTTCGTTAAAAAATCGGAAACGGACATAATGGGAAATACGAAAATGACCGTTGGTGTTCTTGCGCATGGGTCACCAGGCTTTTTCGGACTCGAAGCATTCTGGTCGCCCACGTGAATCAGGGTTTCGTTTCTCAACCGTTCTGATAAGGAATGAGTTCATGCTCCGAGTCACCACCCATATAGATGACATGACGATCACCCTCCAGTTGGAAGGTCGATTGGCCGGGCCGACAGTGATTGAAGCTGAACGGTGCTGGCAGGTTGCATGCCAGGAGAATCCGGGTCGGCCCATGCGAATGGATCTGCGAGCCGTCACGTTTATTGATCAAGCGGGGAAATGTTTCTTGAAGAGCGTTTTTCAGCAGGGAGCGAGTTTTCTTTCCTCAGGTTGTTTGACCAAGGCCTATGTTGAAGAGATTACGCGATCTGGGAAATAATATGCTGAGAAAACAGGATTGACGAGAGGGGGATGTCATGACGCAGGTGAAATCAATTTCTGGAATCTATAAACCCGGGTCCGCACATATGGTGGGGGATGGCTTTCCGGTTCGCAACATTTTTCCCAGTCAGAATCTGACCGAAGAAATCAGCCCGTTTCTTTTGTTGGATTATGCGGGTCCGGCTTCTTTCCCTCCGACGAATCAACGGCTGGGTGTCGGGGAACATCCTCATCGGGGATTTGAGACCGTCACCATCGTCTATCAGGGGAAAGTCGCTCATCGGGATTCAGCCGGAAACGGAGGAACCATTGGGCCGGGGGATGTGCAATGGATGACGGCGGCGTCTGGTGTGGTCCATGAAGAACTTCATGAACAAGCCTGGGCCAAGGAGGGTGGAAACTTACAAATGATCCAACTCTGGGTCAACCTTCCCAAGTCATTAAAAATGAGCGCGCCTCGGTATCAAACCGTGCTCAATGAAGACATTCCACAATCCAATATTGGTGGCAAAGGCGGTGTGCTCCGTGTGATCGCCGGGGAATATGAGGGACTCAAGGGGCCGGCCAAGACGTTCACACCCGTGCACCTGTATGATCTGAAATTGGTAGCCGGACATCGGGGTGAGTTGAGGCTTCCGGTTGGATATAATACCGGCCTGTTCGTCCTTAGTGGGACGTTGGTCTTGAATGGATCTCACACAGTCGGGGAGGCCGAGATGGCCCTCTGTGACCCGGAGGGAACGCAGGTGAATCTTGAGGCCACGGAGGAGACAAGGGTGTTGGTGCTGAGTGGAGAACCGATTCTGGAACCGGTTGCCCGCATGGGCCCCTTTGTCATGAACACTGAGGAAGAACTCGTGCAGGCTGTGAACGATTATCGTGCCGGAAGGATGGGACATCTTGAGTAAGCCGATAGTCGAGCTCCTTGACTCTCATGTGAAGGAAAGCGTGGAACGAAGTGGGAACAAGATGAACGGTGGAAGAAGAATGTGTTTGTCAAAAACGGGAAGACTTTTCTTCGGCCGTAATATTCGTGGCGATTTTTCGTCTACACATTACAAGAAGCCGATGCCCTGCAATCAAGATAAGGAAAGACAACCCTTATGGATGAGCCAATCATTCAGAGAACAGCACAATTTGAAAATTCCGGCATGAATGCCGTGAATGGAATTGACCGGAATTGGTGGGAACCAACCATATGAATGCAGCCATACTCAGGTCCGTTTCCTCTCACTTTGGCAATGGGAATACCGTGATTCGGAGGAGTGTCGGATTATTCCTGATTCTTCTTGCAGGATGTGGACAGGGAGCGACCTCACCCCCGGCTCCTCCACCGCCGATGGTGGAAGTGGTGACGGTGACCACCCAGGATCTCCCCGATGAACCGGAATTCATCGGACAAACCGAGGCCTTTCGCCCGGTGGAGATCCGGTCCCAGGTGACGGGCATCATTAAGAAGGTGTTTTTTACCGAAGGCAGGAATGTCAAGCAAGGGGACCGGCTGTACCTCATCGACCCGGTGCCCTTTAAAGCGGCGTATCTCAGTGCCAAAGCCAGAGTGACGCAAGCGGAGGCTCGATTGGTACAAGCGAAGCAGGATTTTGCTCGCGTCAAACCTCTCCTGGAAGAACAAGCGGTCAGTCAAAAGGACGTGGACGATGCCGTGGCGGAAGGATTAGCCGCCAAAGCCTCTTTGGAAGCGGCGCAGGGCGATCTGGTCAAGTCCAGGTTTGACCTGAGTAATACTCTAATCGTCGCTCCGATCGGGGGACGTATTTCGAAAAGTCGATTTTATGAAGGACGTCTGGTGTCTGCCCAGACAGATCTGATGACCACCATCGATCAGTTGGATCCCATGTATGTGAATGTATCGGTTCCGGAAACCTATTTGTTGCGACGGAGGCGTGAACTGGCCGCACACAGAGTGCAGAGGCCCGATCTCTTTCAATTACGCGGAGTCATGACATTTGCAGATGGCAGTGTCTATCCCCACGAAGGAAAGTTGGATTTTGCCGATGTGGCCATCCGGTCGGAGACGGGGACCTTGCAGGGACGTTTTGCCTTTCCTAATCCTGAGGCCGATCTTTCCCCCGGCAAATCCTATTTGTATCCCGGACAATTCGTTCGGATCCGGCTGAAGGGGTATATCCGCACCGATGCGATTTTGATTCCTCAGCGCGCAGTTCAACAGGGTCCTAAAGGCACGTTTGTGAATGTGATCGGAGCTGACGATAAAATCGAAGTGCGTGAAGTGGACGCCACCAGTTGGCGTGGAGGCGATTGGCTCATCCAAGATGGGCTTCAACCGGAAGAGCGAGTCGTCGTCGAAGGATTTCATCGGATTCAACCGGGAGTTCAGGTCAATCCAGTTCCGTTCCAGAGAGGGGAGGCCACATCGGAAAGCCCGAGCCATGAGAATCCGACACCTTCTGAAACATCACAGGGGAACTCATGAGTTCTCATTTTTTTATCGACCGGCCTATTTTTGCTTCGGTCATTTCCATTGTGATCGTGGTCGTGGGACTGGTTTCGCTCCAGATTCTTCCGATCGCCCAATTTCCGGAGATCACTCCGCCCGTGGTCCAAATTGAAGCCGACTATCCTGGCGCCAGTGCAGAAGTCGTGGCCGAAGCCGTGGCACGGCCGATTGAGGTGCAGCTCCCAGGAATTGACAATCTCTTGTATTACGATTCCTCAAGTACGAACGATGGTCATATGACGATCCGATTGACCTTTGAAATCGGCACGGATGTCGATATCGCACAGGTCCAAACTCAAAACCGCCAACGGCTGGCCGAACCACAGCTTCCCCCCGAAGTGGTCCGGCAGGGCATCACCGTGAAGAAGGTGTCTCCGGATTTACTCGGGGTGGTGGCGTTGAGTTCCAGTGATCCCCGTCAGGATACGGTCTTTCTCTCCAATTTCGCGATTCTCCGGATTGTGGATAATATTAAACGGCTTCCCGGCGTAGGAGATGCGGTGATTTTTGGGGGACAGAATTATTCCATGCGGTTGATTCTTGACCCGATCCGGATGGCGCAACTTGATGTGACGCCTACCGACATTGCGAATGTCGTTCGTGAGCAAAACCGGGATTTTCCGGCCGGTCGGATTGGACGTGAGCCTGCCCCCATTGGAACTGAGATGACCATTCCCGTGATCACGCAAGGACGAATGAGCGAGGCCAAAGAATTCGAGGAGATGATTGTCCGGGCCTATGCGGATGGCTCCATGGTTCGGCTTGGCGAAGTGGCCAAGGTTGAGTTGGGGGCACAATCCTATGATCTTGAAGGCCGGTGGAATGGAAAGCCGAATGTTTTTCTGTTGACCTTTCTTTCCCCTGGAGCCAATGCCCTTGAAACCATGAAACGCATCAAGGACGAGATGGCGAGCCTCGCAAATATTTTTCCGGCTGGAGTCTCATACGACATCCCGTACGATACGACCCGATTCATTGAGGTGTCCATTCAACAAGTGGTGAAGACCCTGGGCGAAGCCTTGATCCTGGTTATTCTGGTGGTCTATCTCTTTCTTCAAAGCTGGCGTGCCACGGTCATTCCTGCGGTGGCGGTTCCTGTGTCACTGATCGGCACGTTTGCGGGTATGGTGGCGCTTGGGTTTTCTATTAATACGTTGACTCTGTTCGGCATGGTGTTGGCCATTGGGATTGTGGTGGATGATGCGATTGTGGTCGTGGAAAACGTGGCCCGGCACATTCAGAACGGACACCTGCCAAAGGAAGCCGCGAAGCTGGCCATGACGGAAGTGACCGGACCGGTCATTGCGCTGGTCGTGGTGCTGGCGGCGGTCTTTCTGCCGGTGGCGTTTCTGGGAGGAATTACCGGAGAACTCTATCAGCAATTTGCGATTACCATTACGCTGTCCGTGGTTCTTTCCGGGATCGTAGCCCTGACCTTAAGTCCTGCGCTCTGTGCCTTGATTCTCAAACCCGATCAGGAAGGGGAGAACCGGTTTTGGAAGAAATTTAATCAGGGATTTGATTGGACACAGAAACGATATGTGGGGACGGTTGGGACTCTTCTCAAGCACACGGTGCTGTCCCTTGCGATCTTTGGTGTCCTGCTTTTTGTCAGCTGGGGACTGTTTCAATCTTTGCCATCCAGTTTTTTGCCCGAAGAGGATCAGGGATACTTCATCTCAATCCTTCAATTGCCGGATGGCGCCTCAAAGCAACGAACGATTGAGGTGCTTCATAAAGTGGAAGAGTATTTTCTCTCAGTTCCAGAGGTGCATTCGACTGATGCGCTCGTCGGGCAAAATTTTGTCTTTAACACCCGAGGATCGAATCAAGCGACCATGTTTGTGCCGCTGCACCATTGGGATGACAGGACTCGACCTGACCAACATGTCAAAGCCCTGATTGGCAATGCCTTTCAGAAGTTTGCTGAGATTCCCGAAGCCTTGATCCTGGCTTTTAATGCGCCCTCAATCCGGGGGTTGGGGGCCACCGGGGGATTCTCATTACAATTACAGGATCCGAGCGGTGGGGATTTCAAACAATTTGCCGCGATCACGCAACAATTTGTGACCAAGGCGCAACAAGATCCCGCTATTGGTGCGATCGGCACAAGTTTTCGCGTGTCGGCGCCGCGACTGTATGCCCGGGTAGATCGGGAAAGAGCCAAAGCTCTGGGCGTCCCCATTTCCGAAGTATTCGATACGATGCAAGCGTATTTTGGCAATTTCTACATCAACGATTTCATTAAGTTCGGACGGGTCTATCGGGTCCAGACTGAGGCCTTGCCGGAGTTCCGGTCGAGTCCCGATGATATCTCAAAAATCTATGTGCGGGCGCAGAATGTCAAGGGATCCACGATGATTCCGCTGGATACGGTCGTCAGTACCGAATTTACCAGCGGGCCGGATACCGTGACCCATTTCAATGGATTTAATACCGCCTCCGTTTTGGGTGCCGCGGCTCCGGGATATAGTTCAGGTGAAGTTCTTAATGCCTTGGAACGGCTGGCTCAGGAGGTATTGATTCCCAAGGGCTATGATATCGATTGGAGCGGGATTTCCTATCAGGAACGGAAGACCGGCACGGAGTCCATCTTTGCCTTTGCCTTTGGGCTCTTGATGGTGTTTCTGGTGCTTGCCGCCCTGTATGAAAGTTGGTCGGTGCCCTTTGCGGTGATTCTGGCCGTGCCGTTCGGTCTCTTCGGGGCCCTCTCCGCCGTGTGGATTCGGGGCTTGAGCAATGATATCTACTTTCAAATCGGCTTAGTAACTTTAATCGGGCTTGCGGCACGAAACGCGATTCTCATTGTTGAATTTGCGAATCATCGCTACGAGGGAGGGATGCCACTGGTCGAGGCGGCCTTAGAGGCCGTCCGTCTTCGCTTCCGGCCGATCATCATGACCTCCATGGCGTTTATTCTAGGCGTGGTGCCCTTGGTGATTGCGTCCGGCGCGGGCGCGGCCAGTCGTCAATCCATCGGGACAGGCGTGTTCGGCGGGATGTTAGCGGCGACATTTTTAGCGATCTTTTTTGTGCCGCTGTTCTTTGTGCTCATCAGGAAGTTGGGGGCACGAATGAAGGGAACATCTGCCGACACTTTCGCTGAAAGTCAGGATGAGCACGTCCTTGAGGGAGAACGATAGCATGCGTTCGCGAACCAACATCTTTCTGCTCGCGCTGTTCGCGTTGGCTGGCATGTCCTGCGCCATGGGCCCCGATTATACCCGGCCGGATATCGAAACGTCAGACCAGTTTCGCATGTCCGACACGGAAGGGGAGTCGATTGCAAATCTTCCCTGGTGGGAATTGCTCCACGACGAAGAGCTGCAAAACCTGATACGCATCGCGCTTCGCGAGAATAAGAGTCTCCAGAAGGCGGCAGCCACGGTGGAGGAATTTCAAGCACGCGCGATGATCGCGAAGATGGACTTCGCCCCACAGCTCAGCGTCTCCTCCAGCGGCCCGGCTATCGCACGGCAGAGCAACTTCGCCGCACCCGGGTTCCCCAATCCCTTCAACTATTACATTCAAGGAAACTTGGCTTGGGAGATCGATATCTGGGGGCGCATCCGGCGGTCCAACGAGGCGGCCCGGGCGGATCTGCTCTCCCAGGAGGAAAGCCGACGGGCCGTAGTCCTGTCGCTGGTGAGCGGCGTGGCCCAAGCATATTTTGATCTTCTTCAATTCGACATGCAATTGGACATTGCCAAGCGCACGCTGGAGTCCTGGAAAGAATCGGTGGCCATTGCCCGTGCGCGATTACGACAAGGGATAAGTTCAAAACTCGATGCAGACCAGTTTGAGTCGGAGCGGGCGAATGCGGCGGCTCGCGTGGCGCAGTTCGAACGGCAGATGATCCAGAAAGAAAATGAGCTGAGCGTGTTACTCGGACGCAATTCCCAAACCATTTCGCGGGGGGTGTCCCTGACCGAGCAGGTGATGCCGCCGGTCGTTCCCCCTGGGTTGCCGTCGGAGCTTCTCAAGCGTCGCCCGGACATCCTTCAAGTGGAAGAGCAGTTGGCCGCCGCAACCGCACGGATCGGGATGGCTAAGGCCGATCGCTTTCCGAAAATCTCAATCACCGGCCTCATGGGCTATGCCAACCCGCAGTTCTCCCAACTTGTGAAAGGCGGTGGTAAGGCCAATGGGCAGTTCGCGGAGGCAGGACCCAGCCTGCTGGGGCCCGTGCTCAATGCTTCTGTTCTGGGATTCCAACAGGACGCCGTCGAAGCACAGGCCAAGCAGGTTTTGGCCGATTATGAGCAAACCATTCTTGTGGCATTTAAAGAAGTGGAGGATGCCCTGGTGGCGGTGCGCACGGCCGATTCCCAACGGAATGCCCAGGAGGAACAGGTCACGGCTCTCCGGTCGGCATTGCGTTTGGCCAATCTTCGCTACAAAGGCGGCCTGACCAGTTATGTTGATGTGCTCATCGCCAAACGAGATTTGTTCGTTTCCGAACTCGAACTCACGTCCACCCATCGTCTGCATTTGGTGTCCATGGTGCAACTCTATAAAGCGTTGGGGGGAGGATGGTCTCCTGAATCTCCAGAAGAAACCATCGCCATTTCCAGTTCATCAAAGCAAACGCCCTAACTGAGAAGGTTGAAGCTCCAGGTCTGGATCATGATCGCGGAATAGATGTGACAAAAATCTCACAATATGTGTCACTAAAAAAGTAGGGGACTCCGACTTCATAAATGAATGTGGAAAAATTTTGATTGCACCGTATCGACATCGGCCCAACATATGGTGCCGGCCATGGTTCTCTAGCAGCCCCTCATGACAACTCTTCCCGTGGCCTTGGTCTGTTCCTGACAGGCGCAGCAGCACCAGACAATCTTTGATTTCATGCAGATCTTGGCAAACGATGCCTTAGGTGCACCGCACGTAGAAGCCTTCCTTGTTTCTCTGAGAAGAAGCCTGAGACATCTCTTAGAAGTTTCTCTCCAGCCCTCATGTCTCGGTTTAGTCGGTAGATAAAAATCGCCTGCCTGTCGGATGACGTTCCTTAAGATATGCATTCTCTTCCTACCGTGAATTGTTTTTAGTGTGCGATCTTAATGGTTTATTGTAGGAAGAAGCCTGCGCAGCCTACATCTTCCAGACAATGGCCAAAGAACATTGAAAACACTAGACATATGTCTCAAGTTAATCGCGTGAATGCGATGAGTACGTAGTATTACTGTTATATTATTAATACATACTACTTGGGTCCTTTAAAGTAAGTTTTTCTGAAATTTATATCTAACTATATGTTATTAATATGAAAATTTTGGTATTGTTTTCTCGTTACGGATTCGGTCCATATTTTGCTTTACATAATGTTAGTGCATGTTCCTTTTAATTAGTAGTTGCTTTGCACGATTCGTTTTGTGTATGTTTGATCAGAATTTGCACTTAAATATTTAATCTTATATATCATTTATTTTTAACTTTCATAAGTGCAATGAATTCAATCCTAATTTCTTACCATTCTTTTCATCTGCATCAATTCATCTCCGCCTTTTCCAATTCAAATCCTTGTAGAACTGATGATGTGTTACTCGATTTAGCAACGTAATACTCAAGCAGGTAATTCGTTCAGATTCTAAAATTAGTTTTTATTAGTGCGGGACATGCGACTGTTTTGACTAACGGGCGAGTTTGTTTATGCATTCCCAAGTTGGTCACAATCCGACCGCGAATAGGAGAAACCGGAAGGCAACTTTGTATGGACAAGAAGTTCGGCCGCTTGTCGTGAAGCTCATGCTGAAACCTTGGGCCCAATCTTTGCTTTTGAATTGAATGCCTAACTAATTCGTGTTCATGAAGAACTCTTAGCTTCTGCTTGCTCCCCCCCCCCAGCAAGTGCTCGAAGTTTGGCTCTGGTCGAAGACTGACTTAGCAGAGGTGTGAAGGATCTTTCATTTTTTTCATTGTTGTTAAGAAAATAGCCATTTGAGCTGTTCAAACCAATCTGGTTTTTTGAACATCATGGGCCTTTTCTATTGAGATTATGGAATGTCATTTCGGCGCGTCGTATTAATTCAGGCGAGTAAATTGGTCGATGTGTTGTTGATGGGCATTTCCTTTATGCTCGTGACCTGCCTGCTTTATGCTCCTTCCACCTCTCTCTTCGAGTTTGAAGAATTTCTTAGTATTCGCATTTCCATTCACAACGCGATATTGGTCGTGGGCATGCTGTATGCCTGGTATATCATTTTTTTGGTTTTTCGGCTTTATGAATCGAAACGTCTCTCCTCGCTGAAAGATGAGTTGCAGGACATCATAAAGGCCGCCACGGTAGGAACCCTTTTGATAGGGACGGTGTCCCTTATTTTTCAGATACAGATGATTTCCCAATGGTTCCTTCCTATTTTTTGGATGGTCGTAACTCTCCTGACCTGTCTGAGCCGTGTGTGCTTACGAACCTCTTTGCGCTGGATCAGGCGAAAGGGAAGAAATTCACGAAATGTTTTGATCGTCGGGACCAATTCGCGAGCCACACGATTCGCACACGATATTCTGACCCACCCGGAGTTGGGATACAGGCTCATTGGTTTTGCTGATGAACCGTGGGAAGGTCTTGGCCAATGGCAGGACAACCGGTTCCCGCTTGTGGCAAATCTCCAAGGGCTCCCGGCTTTTCTGCGAACGTTTGCCGTCGACGAAGTATTTATGACGTTACCTCTCCGGTCTTATTATGAACAGGCTTCGGAAATTGTTTCACATTGTGAAAAACAAGGCATATTGGTCAGATTTCAGGGCGATTTGTTCAGTCCGAAATTGGCTAAGCATTTCGCCGATCAACTTGAGGCACACTCCACCCTCACCCTTCAAACTGGAGCGATCGGGGACCAAGCTATTTTCATCAAGCGAGTAATCGATATCCTCATTGCCCTCCCGGCATTTATTCTGCTTCTCCCTTTTTTGGGGCTTGTCGCGGTATGTATCAAAGTGACCTCGCCTGGTCCCGTCTTTTTTGTTCAAAAGCGATTGGGGATTAATAAACGTCCATTTAACCTGTATAAATTTCGCTCGATGGTGACGAATGCGGAAGCTCTGCTCCCGAGTCTTGAACCATTCAATGAAGCCACGGGAGCCGCTTTCAAGATTTCAGATGATCCACGGGTGACTCGCATTGGAAAATTTCTCCGGGAAACGAGTATCGATGAACTTCCGCAGTTGTTTAATGTCCTCAAGGGGGATATGAGTCTGGTAGGGCCCCGACCGATTCAGGTTCGCGATTTCGAAGCGTTTTACCAAGATGGGCATCGTCGCCGATTCAGCGTGCCACCAGGTTTAACCTGCCTCTGGCAGGTGAATGGGCGGAGCGCACTCTCATTCGAGCAATGGATGGAGCTGGATCTCGAATATATTGACCAATGGTCGTTGTGGCTGGATTGGAAAATTTTGCTGAAAACGATCCCCGTGGTTCTCAGAAGAACCGGCGCGACATAGTCATCACATGGGCTCTACAGGAAGATCGTTTATGAAAAAAAAAGCTCTCATTACCGGTATTACTGGACAAGATGGTTCCTATCTGGCTGAACTTCTCATCAGCAAGGGTTACGAAGTGCATGGGCTCATTCGACGTGCGAGCACGTTTAATACGAGTCGGATAGACCATATTTATACCGACCCTCATGAATCGAATACCCGGTTATTCCTTCACTATGGAGACTTGAGTGACTCAGGACAACTCACCAATCTTATTTATCACACGCAACCGCAGGAAGTGTATCATTTAGGTGCCCAAAGCCACGTTAGAGTGAGTTTTGATACTCCTGAATATACCGGTGACGTCACGGCGCTAGGGACAACCAGGATTCTTGAAGCCATCAAGCGAAGCCAGGTTTCCTGTAAATTTTATCAGGCATCATCAAGTGAGATGTTTGGGAATTCCCCCCCTCCGCAGTCTGAAGATACCAGGTTTTATCCGCGTAGTCCTTATGGCGCAGCCAAAGTCTATGCCTATTGGATCACGGTGAACTATCGAGAAGGCCATGATCTGTTTGCCTGCAATGGTATTCTGTTCAATCATGAATCCCCCAGACGGGGAGAAACATTTGTCACTCGCAAGGTTACCCGTGCCGTGGCCAATATTGTCGCGGGCAAGCAAAAAAACCTGTATATGGGTAACCTCGAGGCGAAACGGGACTGGGGGTTTGCTCCAGAATACGTTGAGGGGATGTACCAGATGTTGCAAATGGCCAGTCCCAACGATTATGTCATTGGTACGGGAGAAACCCATACGATCCGGGAATTGGTGGAAGAAGCGTTTGGTTATGTAGGACTCGACTGGCGGGATTTTGTCAAAGAAGATCCGCAATACTTTAGGCCCACGGAGGTCGATATTCTTGTTGCCAATCCAGAAAAAGCTCGAGAATCTCTCAAATGGCAATCCCGCATTACGTTCCGGGAATTGGTCAGAATCATGGTCGATGCTGATTTACGGAAGATTGGATTGGCGCCAAGGGGCGATGGGGACGCCATTCTTAATGCGAAATTTCCCAATAAATGGTGGAGTGGAGATTAAAGCTATATCTGGAATCAACAATCTCGTCGACCGGATTGGCTCAAAAGAAGTGATCAGAAATTTTGCCAATCCGTCAGCCTATAAAGCCTCTTGTACTGCCACAGCAGGTAGTTGAGGGAAGTAGCCTGGATTCTTTACACACACTACCATCAAACTGGCAAAACTCAACTCTATGGAACCTAAAAGTAAGATATATATCGCCGGGCATAAGGGAATGGTCGGAGCCGCCATTCTTCATCAACTCCAAGTCATGGGTTATTCGGATCTTGTTACCAGAACTCACGGCGAGCTGGATCTGACTAATCAACAAGCAGTTGAAGAGTTTTTTGTGCAAGAACATCCTGACTATGTCTTCCTTGCTGCCGCAAAAGTAGGGGGAATTTTAGCCAACCATTCGTATCCTGCTGACTTTATTTACCAAAACCTGGCTATTCAGACGAATGTGTTACATGCAGCGTATCGATGCGGAGTCAAGCGTGTACTGTTTCTCGGAAGCGTCTGCATTTATCCCAAGCATTGCCCACAACCCATCAAAGAAGAATACCTCCTAACCGGCCCATTGGAACCGACCAATGAGCCCTACGCCATCGCGAAAATCGCTGGAATTAAATTGTGTGAATCTTACAACGGACAATATGGGACGCAATTTCTCTGTGCCATGCCCACAAATCTTTATGGCCCAGGGGATAATTTTGATTTACAAACCAGCCATGTGTTGCCAGCCCTCATTCGGAAATTTCATGAAGCCAAAACGAAGGGGACACCTGTCACACTCTGGGGAACAGGTTTGGCCAAAAGAGAATTCCTCCATGTCGAGGATTGTGCCCAAGCCTCTATCTTCCTGATGAATCTACCGGATGATCGTTTTGCTGAACTTATAAACTATTCGGCCGGCCCCCTGATTAATGTGGGCTGCGGTGAGGACATCACCATTCGAGAACTAGCCGACATCACTCGAAAGGTTGTGGGAGACGAAAGCGAGTTCCAGTGGGACTCTACCAAGCCGGATGGCACTCCAAAGCGAAAATTAGATATTACCCGAATTCAGAAATTAGGGTGGAAGGCAGAAACTTCTCTGGAAGAAGGAATCAATTTTACATATGATTGGTATCTACGGCAATCATAATTTCTAAAAACCAACACAACATACCTATGCTTTATTGTTCGGTACTTTGGACTCATTTTAAACAGAAGGTTTCTCAATCGAGATGAAATCCATTATCTTTTTTTTGAATCTGATTTTGATCTCTTCCCCCTCCCTCTGTTT
>JBATLR010000119.1:0-2490 GCA_049289415.1 Nitrospirales bacterium | reverse complement strand
GGGATATTTAGTATTCATCATTATGCAAAATTTGTACTACTTGAGGATTTAGAGAAAGGCAGTGTTTGTCGTTGGAAAAAGGCCTTTCTGCTTCTGAGTGTTGCAGAAACCAAACAAATGTATACTTTTTTCACTAAATTAGTTTTTGATGATTGGTCACTGGGGAAGGATTGCCTGAGGTGGTGGATGATTTGCTCGCTTAGAAGTGGATTCTTGCGAGTTTGTTAAAAAAATTGAAGGAAACGACGCGATTCAGGTGCATCAGCTAAAGCCGTATAATGAGAATGAGCTAATTGTTGAATGATTCCTCGATGCTTTTTATGTAAGCCAGAGGCTAAGAAAATTTCCTGAAATACAGTCCATTTTTTTGACGAATCCTGTAACAGTCCCTGAGAGAGTTCCTCTGGTCTTGTTCTGAGTGTATTGGAAAAATGTTGAACCGCTTTTTCAATACTATGGTATGGAGGGGCCAGATTCAGATGGGTGTAGAATTCTTCAAGGTGGCCCCTGAATTCTTGTCGAAGTCTGTAAATAGGGTCTGATGGCAACAAGTCTGCTGGTCTTTATTCATAGATGAAACAGGAGCCGAATAGCCCTATGTTAAGGCGGGAATTGGCTGGTTGACAAGTCCTGTTTAGAAAAAGGCAAATCCATGTAGAAGAAATGGTTGAATGCCAGGGGGTGATGAGGGATTGAACGTAGCAATTTTCTACTTAATGGAAGATAGCATATCCTTCAAAGCAGGCTCCTTTAATTTTTGAAGGGCTTTGGCCTCAATTTGGCGGACACGTTCCCTGGTAACCGACATGCTATGCCCGACTTCCTCAAGGGTCCAGGGCTCGTCCTGGCCAATGCCAAAACGCAAGCGGATCACCATTTGTTCCCTTGGAGTCAGCGAATCCAAAATCCGTTCGACTTGTTGGTTTGTTTCCTGGCGTGAGACAGGTCCATCGGGCGTCAAAGTTCCCATATCTGGAATGAAGTCTGTGAGAAAGTTTTCTCCATCCCCAACTGGGGTTTCTAACGATATAGGATCCTGAAAGGCTTGAATGGTGTCATGAACTTTTTCCACACTCAGTTTGAGCGCTTCTCCAATGTCATCCAACTGAACTGGGCGGGCATGCTGTTGTGTCAACCGTTTGGAGACACGAGCAATCTTATTGGAGATTTCATTTAAATGGACAGGGACACGAATGGTCCTAGATTGGTCGGCGAGTGATCGCGTAATCCCTTGTCGAATCCACCATGTGGCATAGGTGCTGAACTTAAACCCTTTGCGATATTGAAATCGTTCTGCCGCCTTCATGAGCCCAATATTCCCCTCTTGGACTAAGTCCAAAAAGGCCAATCCATGACCTGTATATCGTTTTGCGATGTCCACAACCAGGCGAAGATTTCGCTGAACGAGTTCGGATTTCGCTTTTTCTAGTTTAAATTTGGCTTTTTGAAGTTGTTGGCAGAGATCCTGAATGGATGAGGACACCGAGGGATATGTTTGGGCTAAGGCCAACAGAACGGATTTCAATTGTTCAATGGCGGGAGTCGAAAAGCCACTTAAGACCAACGTTTCTTTGAGAAGAGCAATTGTTTCTTCTCTCTCTGGTCCCTTCTTTAACGGATGAGTGAGATGAAGGCTCTGTTTAATAATGACCCTGATTGCTCTGGACGCTTGGTCTATCTCCTTCGCTAATTCGATCTCGGAATCTTTATTGAGAAGAGGTCGGCTGCCAAATGATCGGAAATATAATGATTCGAGAGCTGGCCCGAATCCTCTGATTGAAGGTTTGGCCCCTTCGGTTTTTTGGGTAGCGAGTTCGGTTTCTGTGGGCTCATCCAAAACAGTTTGGTATTCCATGATAGTTTCCCCTGGAGGTTCAGGTTTCCGATAGCCTATAGCTCAACATCAATGTGAATCTTAAGTAATGCTACAAAAGCAAAAACCAAGCCAATGAATATGTTTCAGCCCGTTTAGCCGTCAATGGAAAGCAACTTAATGCCTTTTTTGGGAACACTGGCTTCTCTCTATGATGGTTTGATATGAATCTCTCATTTCATCAAATGGATAACAGTATGAAACATAAGGATAAAACTGCTATCTGTGAAATTTATCCTACCTTTTGGACTAATAGGTTACCTATTGAAGAAATCGGTAGCCCATCGCATTCCCTGGATAGTGCGAAAGGGGAAAACCCCATAATTTATAGGGGAGAGCGGGTGAGGAAGTAAAAAGTGCAGAGGTAATTGACGGAACTGTTATATTTTTTACACGTTATTGCAAAAACGGTCTAAATCTTCTTCTCGGCCAATCATGACCAGGACATCACCTTTTTCAATGACGTCATCGGGTTTTGGGGTGAAATTAAATATTTCTTCTTTCATCATACGCCCTTTGACCATTCTGGTAACTTGTTTTTTTATCCCAATCACATTCAGGTTATGCTTTCCGCGTAGCTTAACATCCTCAAGACTCAATCCGGACAAGCTCTCTGA
>JBATLR010000118.1:0-2898 GCA_049289415.1 Nitrospirales bacterium | reverse complement strand
CTCTTATCCGGAAACAAGGCTCCCCAAAAGTTCACGCCGTCTTCGCGGCCGAACCGTCCCCCCTGACCAATGGACCCGGAGAAATCCGCGGGATAAAACGGGGTCTGAGTAAAGCTATACGTATTATTGAAGAATGGACCGTTCAGCTCTGCACGATGCTGAGGGACAAGCTGACGCCCTAACCAGATGTTCACGTACTGGTTGAATTCAAACTTACCGATAGCGTCCAGGACAATCATCGTTCCACCTTCTTGGGTAACATTGGACGAGACGCAATTGTTACATTCTGTGTTGAATTCAACCTTGATATATTCGTGAATCTGTCCGTTGACATAGAGACGCAGATTGTCCACGTTGAAATTCTGACTCCAGGCCTTGCCGTTCGGTGCCTGATTCTCAATCGCCAAAAAACTCGTTCGCAGACCTAGCCCCACACTAATCCATTTGGTGTCGTCGATTTCAATCTTTCCTGCTCCATGCACAACCGGTGCGATCACGACGATGGAGAGAAATACGGCTCCTATGATGCACCCTTTGATTTTTTCCATGTAATCCATCCTTACAAGTAAGAAACAGGAATCGATGTCCCTCTCTTCTACGATGTGTGTTTGTTATCAAAAAACCAAAATAACAAATTCCCCTCTATCACTACAGCCCGAAATTTTTTATGTGCAAGCCTGATTTTTTTGAAAATTGGATTAACGAAGAAATTCGGTCCCCATGGTATAGATCAACGTTATACCCAGAATAATCGTGGCTCCTCCAATCGTCCCTTGTAATCCTTGATGCAACCAGGTCAAAGAGATCGCCGAAGAATACCGGAGCGGAAGCGCGATCGCAATGGAAAGGGCAGCCATCCCGGCAATGGACCCGAGGCCAAATAACGCAATATATAGGATCCCCATCATAGGGGAGAGAGTGGTATGAAGTGTCAAAAGAATAAGCGCCGCCGAGCCAGCCATACCATGCATAAACCCCACAAAGAGTGCCCGGAAAGGAAATCCGTCCTGATGCGCATGCTGATGTCTTGAACGGGAATGGCTCACGTCTCCCCGATGGGAATGGAAATGAATATGTGAAGGTTGGTCTTCGTGTTGATGAACGTGGGCATGCATCCGCTCCTTCACCATTTTTCTCCATACATCGAGACCCAGTCCCACCAACATGATTCCCACGGCCAATTCCAACCCGCGGGCGAGGGACTCGGGAATCACCGCTTCCATCAGAAAGACCATGGAACAAAACCCTAGAAGGGTCAGGCTGTGGCCAATGGCCCAGACTACTCCCAGTTTCACTGTATTGGAAATTGAAGGACTTTTGGTGGCGAGGGTTGCGACCGCCGCAGCATGATCAGCTTCAAAAGCATGATGGAGCCCAATTAAGAATCCAACCCCAAACAATGAGACCATTTCGGACTTCCCTCAATATGCAATATGCATTGATGAGATAGTAAGGAATGGGAACTAACCCTTCCCTTGGTTGGCTTCCTATTGCTAATAATACGCAAAAGATGGGCCAAGAAAAATATGTTTGCGGTTATGGTGGTTAATCATCAAGGCCTGCCGATTCAAATAGAAATTGAAAAAGAAATTATGACATGCACACGGCAAGGGAAACCTGGTTAACCGCGAGGGTGGGACAGTGAATAATTTCATCGGGGTATGCACAAAAGATAGATTGCCCCATTGTGGGACAAAGTTTTTGATAGGTTTGGGGAAAAATAGGACTATTGGCGGTTCTAAAGTGAATGCTGAATTCCAAGAAAATTGCTCGCAAAATTTTTTGATTTTTTCATGCAAATGAATTCCGACCTTATTCGGCTGTAGGCAGTTGAATCCGTGCCCGGAAAATTAAGAAGAATTACTCGGATTTTAGACAAATTATTTTATCTACGAAATGAATTTGCGGCGTCGACATTCACTGGAGAGGTTGAAACAATTTCAGAGGGCATTTTTCGAACTCTCCCACTTTCATGAAAAACTCACGGTGCATTTTTGCACGGCGCGGCCTGTGCAAATGCGAACGATTAAGAAAATACGTTATGGCTGGTCCGCCAAACGGGTTGCATATGAATCAACCTGTAACTTATTTCTGATGCATAAATTTTGGAGAATGGGTCAACGGACCATTTCCTTGTACGTGGGTCTTTCTAATCTCTGGATGTCTGCGCAGGCTCCGGCCTGCGCCGGGTTTGTTTCCATGCGCCGATGGCAATTCCCATGCACCAAATTTGTGTGATACTCTTGTGGCAGTCGAAGCCAAATGAGCAGGCTGTTGAAAACTCGAACATCTCTGAAAGGGATACGCTGATACAACACCGGCCCACCTCCCATAAGTAAGGGCAGGATGCTCAAAAAGGCCCATCCAGCAAGACCGCGCAGGCTTGTTCCATCACCAAGGAGCCAATCTTTGTTTGGCGGGCGGAGCGTAGCAGGGAGTATGCGGGCAGAACAAAAAACCGAGAACGTAGCTGGCGGAGTGTTTCAACACCCTGTTAGAGACATCTCACCAAGGAGATCTTGTGAATGTACACACTGCTGGTCTCTGCCGTGCGATCCTGGCAGTTTTGTCTACCAGCATGCTCCTACTTGGTTGTAGCACGGGTGTACGCACCCCGATTAACCAGACTCCGAACAGCAATATTTATCTGGAGTGGGTCCAGCAAGATTCTTTTCACGCATCCCATCCAGCCACACTCTCTCCGACCATCATTCGCGAGACATTACGCGGAGTGCGCATACAGGAGCAGAAGTCTGGTCTGGGCGAACTTGTAAGCGGGCAGCAAAATCCCAAAAGAATTTTTTCGGATGAAGATGTGAAACTCCTCCTTCCGCACATTCTCACTGCCTTGTCCGAGGCTACCCCGGAAGAGCACGTGGTCTTTCAACGGCTCTATCC
>JBATLR010000117.1:0-6757 GCA_049289415.1 Nitrospirales bacterium | reverse complement strand
ACTATGGACCGTATCCCCTACGGGAAAGGAAAGGTTTCGGATAATTTGGTCAATACCAGCCGGGTGATGTTTAGCAGATACGGCGGCGACAGCATGGTACTCCCGTCGCGTTTTCCGAGAACTCCTGAGGGAATTAAATTGCTTTTGAATTTCGTTCAACGGATCCTATCAGGAAACCGAAGCGTGCCTCTCCACGAAATCGAGTTTTTTATGGCGCGCGTCTGGCAGTTCATGACGTCTTGCGAAGAACGCCGGCTTCACGAGTATGAGAAAATCGATTGGTGGGGCTTCATCGGAGCCGGAGAACGTTCTTTGGAATATCAAAAATTCTTCGCTCATGGATTTACTCGCTCGCTGGTCGCTTCTCAGGCGCAGCTCGCGAGTACTTATACTGTCGGTAATATGCATCTGCAAATGTTATTGGACATTGCCGATCCGACTATCCCGACTAGCGACCGTTTGCTCAACGGACCAACCAATGACGTCTGGATCCAACCGTGGCTAGACTATTTGGAATCCAACGGCGTGAAGTACCATTTTAATTGCGACGTGCAATCTATTCATTGCATTGCAGGGATGGTGCGGAGCGTCACGATTCAACATCGACAAAACGGTTCGACGACGGAGGTAACAGGCGATTATTACGTCGGTGCGCTTCCCGTGGAGCAGATGGCGCCGTTAATCACGCGAAGCATAATAGACGCCGACTCGCAGCTAGGTCATCTGTCTGAATTGGCGAAGAACATTGCCTGGATGAACGGAATCCAGTTTTATCTCACCCGCCCCCTGCCGATCACCCATGGCCATGTGATCTATGTCGACTCTCCTTGGGCCCTCACTTCGGTTTCGCAAGCTCAATTCTGGTCGGAACAACTTTCTAAATACAGTGACGGTGACACCGGAGACATCATTTCTGTAGACATCTCTGATTGGAATACGCCGGGTCATAACGGCAAAGCGGCGAGGGACTGCACCTTTCTGGAAATTAAGGAAGAAGTTTGGGGACAACTTACGCGAAGCCTAAACGTGGAAGGCCGCGAGATTTTACGGAAGGAGGATCTGGATTCTTGGTTTTTAGATCCCGACATCATACTGGACCCTGAGGATTACGAAGGGGTTGCCAACACGGAACCTCTGCTGGTGAATCTCAAAGATACCTGGCGGCTCCGGCCGGACGCCGTCACCGAGATTCCCAATTTTTTTCTTGCGTCTGACTATGTGCGAACTTATACCGACTTAGCTACGATGGAGGGTGCCAATGAAGCCGCCCGACGGGCAGTGAATGGAATAATTGCGGCTTCCGGGTCTAAGGCAAGCCTCTGTTCACTGTGGAAACTTCACGAACCCGAAATCTTTCAACCGCTGCGTGAATACGACCGCATCCGTTGGGAAGCCGGACTCCCTTGGGAGGACGGTTGGTTAAGTGTTTCGCTTTCGGTGCTAGAATTAGTCCAAAATGCAGTCGGACTTTCATCGGGAACGATCGGTTATGTCTCGAGTGCTACGGGCTCAGTTGGTTCTACTATCGGTTCTCGGGAGATCCGCGGCAAGAGTGGATCGACCGAGGCAGAGACCTTGCTACAAGTCTCCAGACAAATTCTTTCCATGGCCGGTAGTGACCCAAACAGCACGGTATTGCCGGCTGGCAGTCAGAAAGAGACAAGTGGAATGCCTGAGTCACCCGAGTCAAAATCTGACGGCTCGGCCACTGCGGTTTTGCCCCGTCAGCGTGGCCGAATCCGTATCGTCCAAAAACCATGAGAACCCCCCCATAGGTTTAAAAAAACATGGATTCTCAAGATTACAATTCTTTCATTGAACAGTTGAGTGCTTATCGTCGCCAGACACTGGACGCTCTACAAAGGGCGCTTCCCGACAAAGAGCCACGTCGTTATCTGTACGCCCCGGTACGGGAGTATCTGGAACGTTCTGGAAAAGGGCTCCGCCCTGCTCTCTGCTTGGCCACGTGTCGCGCCTTTGGTGGCCGCATCGAAGATGCCCTTGACTCGGCCGCCGCGATTGAAATGCTCCATAACGCCTTTCTCGTTCACGACGACATCGAGGACGGGAGTGAGTTTCGACGCACGCATCGGACCCTGCATACGCAATATGGGGTTCCAATCGCCGTCAATACCGGCGACGCGATGCAAGCGCTCGGCATGGGTATCCTGAGAAATAATTACTCTACGTTAGGCCCCAAGCTGTCATGGCAAATTTTTGAGGAGTTCTACACTATGCTTATGGAGTCGTTTGAGGGACAAGCGATTGAGCTAGGGTGGATACGAGACAATCGATGCGATATTTCAGATGAAGACTATCTCCGCATGACCTTGAAGAAAACCTGCTGGTACAGTTTTATCCATCCCTGCCGAATTGGTGCGCTCATTGCCCGTCCTGAAGACAAGAACCTTGACCGGTTCAACTCGTTTGGTCAGTACCTTGGCTCGGCATTCCAGATTCAGGACGACGTGTTGAATCTGATAGGGAGTCGTCAGAAATACGGTAAAGAAATCGCCGGAGATCTCTACGAAGGAAAGCGGACGCTTATGCTATCCCACTTGTTTGAGAAAGCCTCCCCGGAGGAGATCAAGAAATTGAAGTCCATTCTATCCAGATCGCGCAATGGCAAATATGCCGATCAAATTGACTGGGTGAGGAAGTTGATGAACAACTATGGAAGCATTGAGCATGCGAGATCCAGTTCACGCGAACTCCGTGACGCAGCCGAACAAGCTTTTTTTAACGCTTATCAAGATGCACCGGAAAGCGAGGACAAGGCCTTCATTCAGCAAAGTCTTCATTACATGATTGAGCGAACCTCATAATTGAAATCTGTAAATGGGAGAAATTTACTCGCTGATCAAAATGCTGAACTACCCCCCAACTTCCTGCATTTCGCAATTATACCTATTTGCAGATTCAAGGCTGAGACCGACCGGATAGACTGTTGCTGGGTAAAACGGGTAAGGGGGTTAGGGTATTCCTACCCTGGTTGACTGTCGTGACGATTCAGGTGTCGCATTTTCTCGAGACGCGTGCATCCCTCACGAAAAGGAACATTTCTTATGAGACGTATCCTCCCCAACATTAGCTTCATGACATTAATCCTAGTCTTTGCGACACATGACGTCACGCATGGTGAAGGCTATCGAATTCCCTACCAGGGGACCGCCGCTGCAGCGCAAGGGGAAGCCTTTGCGGCGCAGGCCGATGATCCTTCTGCCTTATATTACAACCCTGCGGGTCTTACCCAGGTGAGAGGCGTTCAGGTCTATTTTGGAGCAAATTTCATTACAGGGCGCACCGAATTTACCAGTCCAACGGGAACAAAGGCTGAGAGTGATCTCGGAGGAACTGTTGCCTTCCCTCCCCCAACGCATTTCTACTTGACCTGGAATCTGGGAGAGACTGACATCCCTTTACTCCAGCCTCTGATTCTCGGAATCGGTGTGAACTCGCCTTTTGGACTGAAAATCCGATGGCCCAATGATGGTCCGTTTTCGACAACTGTAACGGAGGCAGCCCTCCCCCTTTTGGATATCAAGCCTACCCTGGCCTATAGGATTTCCTCCTATTTCTCAATCGGACTTGGATTGGATATTTATACCTTCTCAGACCTTGTTGGGGAGGGACAAACCGAACTCAAAAGTAAGAGCCCTGTCATACCTGGAATGCCCACTACTGAGCTTAATGGAACCGATACCTCAGTCGGATTTAATGCTAGTGTCCTCATTACACCATGGCGGAATCCCAATTCCTCTTCAAATCAGAATGGAAAAAAGGAATTCGGGAAACCCCGACTCAATTTCGGCGTAGTCTACAGAAGTGGAACGGACCTTGATCTAAACGGAGAGTTTCTAGTAAACGGCGCAAAGGTAGCGGATGCTAAGGCCACCGTGCCAATCCCATGGGTTCTGAGCACCGGGATCGCGTATTGGCCGGTTCGGGACCAGGAACATGAATGGAAACTCGAATTTGACTTTGAGTGGATTAATTGGAGCACCTTTACGAATCTCGATGTGAATTTATCCAACGGAATACGCGCCGACTCACCCAGGGATTGGCATGACACGTATACATTCAGCGTCGGAAGCGAATACAAATGGCTCGATCTCACCACACTGCCAAATTGGGAGATTGCGCTACGAGGGGGATATCAACGATCTCAAGCGGCAAACTCCGCTCGGACCTTCGATCCTACCGTTCCTGATGCCAATTGGAACAAATTCTCGACCGGCCTAGGATTGAGGTGCAAACGGGGATCACACTTCCTTGGGTTCATCAGTTGCGGGGATGCTAACCCTGACTCAGGCTACCTGGAAGCCATTGTTTTGGATCTTGCGTTTCAATGGGCCCTCTGGGAGTCCCGCACGATCGCTGGGAACGAAATTAGCCCCACCATCAATGGTAAGTACAAAACGACAGACTGGTATATCGGATCGTTCAGTATCGGTCTGATTTTTTAAGGGACATAGAAACATTCTGCACACCACCAGTATGTGGAGTTGATTAGCGTTGACTAAGGCCAGATTCTTTCATAGAGCACTCGGTGTGAATCTATCTGTATCGTTGTGGAATGCCTTGCAATTGTCTAAGCTCAGGAAAAGATTCAACAACAAACTCATTTGGAAATGGGAAATGACGGATACCACATTAACGTCAAGGAAGTTGGACCGAGGCCAATGACATTTTCCCAACCAGACATGTTAATACTTGTCGATAAAAACGATGAAGTCATCGGCTTTCAGGAGAAAGAGGCCTGTCATGATGGCGACGGCCAATTGCACCGTGCCTTCTCCGTGTTCCTCTTTGACCAAAGTGGAAGGCTTCTTTTGCAAAAACGCAGCCACCACAAGCGCCTTTGGGGGGATTTCTGGTCAAACAGCTGCTGTAGCCATCCGCGCCCGCATGAGAACACCCGCGACGCGGCCGAAAAACGCGTTCGGGAAGAGTTAGGTGTCGCTTCCTGCCTGCACTTTCTCTTCAAGTTCGAATATCGTGCTCGCTACGATGGACGTGGTTCAGAGCACGAACTTTGCTATGTGTACGCCGGTCTCTTAGCCGGTGAGCCGAAGGTCAATGAGTTCGAGGTGGGGGCCTGGCGGATGATCTGCGCACAGTCGCTCGACCGAGAGCTCGCTGAAAAGCCAGGTGCCTTTACACCATGGCTCAAGTCGGAATGGCCGCGTCTGCGAGGTAGTTACTGGAGCGCCGTAAAAGATCTCTTGTCCCTAGAGAATGGCTAACCAATAGCAACGATCAAGGAAGCTTTTAAGGTTCCCATTATCATTGGGTTGGTTCCATTTCTCAGTTTTTGGCCATTATTTTAATGAAATTTGAAGACGGCCTTTTGCTTGGGGCCAACAGTTCTCGATGTCATTAACTTGATTGTGTGTTTCTGCAAAAATTTGGTGTGGTTAATGCGACAGTGCTTGAATTCTGAGCATTCAACACCTTGTCCCTGCGCAAGTCGTTGGTAAAGACAATGCTAACCAGTACGAGCAATTCCTATATACACTGCAAAATTGGCTTTTGGCATCGAGAATCCTTTTGCTGTACATCCGTCTCCCCTTTGAGAATAAAAATGACTTGGCATTTGACTGTGGTGCATCGCCCTTGTTTTGCACTACGGATCCACTGAAACATAAGGTGAAGCTGCGGATCTCACCACAACAAACAGCTCGACGGGAGGTACTTATAAGCGCAGATATTAGAATGATTTAGGGAAATGGCCCTGCAGAGAAAATCTCAATCTTCTGTTCCATCACCTTTGTTTATACTAAATAGGTACCGGATCTGATTCTTTACCGGTCTTCCTAAAGACCACTAGATTGCAAACCCATATGTCTTGTTAGAGAAGGATGGTTATGCAAGGCGAATTGCAATTCCCAAAGGACTTTTGGCGCCTCACTCTTCCACGGAAGTTTGATAGGGTAGCTCAAAAAGAGTTCGAGGCTAGAATTCAACAGATCCTATCGGGTGGCTACACTAAGTTGGCGCTGGATCTCAATCTTGTGGCGTTGATTAGTAATTCTGGATTAGGCCAAATTGCTATGACCTGTTTAGATCTCAAAGCAAAGGGTATTCAGGTGAGCTTCGTTGGGATCTCACCAAAAATCAAAGGTATGCTGGACCGACATGGACTCTCAGATCTTCTTGCCTCTGCAAAAATCTAGGAGATTATTTCCCTCTTCGGGTGTATCAACAATACCATTCTGTTTGATCCATTTTGGTTAAGTCTGAAAACCGACCCATGTAGACCAATGGAATTTTCACTGATTCACAGACTCATACAATGGATTGATAGCCAAGCTTGTATATGGGGCAAATGCCTGGATGGGGATGACGTGCTGCCCCCTACACAACTGATTGGATTCCGAGTTATGACGGTAAGCAAGGGGAGTTAGAAAATACTGGAGAGAGGTGCCAAGCAAAACGTCTACACCCGGTCAGAAGCGATGCACAACTGACGGTCTAAACATGGAACCCATTGAATTTGGCTCCTCGGGCAGGACTCGAACCTGCGACCATTCGGTTAACAGCCGAACGCTCTACCAACTGAGCTACCGAGGAACGAATATTTGTTAAGTGCGATTTTTCTTTTCTAAAGGATGATCATAGCGGGACTACCTGATTTCTTCAAGAACCGATGAAGCATTTTAAGTATTTTTATGACTTAGAACTGAAAATCGGCAGAATCCTCTTCACCCTCATCGGCCTCTGACGCACCCCCATCAGATAACTTCACGTAGTGGCG
>JBATLR010000116.1:0-24983 GCA_049289415.1 Nitrospirales bacterium | reverse complement strand
CAGCACCCCTTCCCCGGCCACATCCCCGCCTAAAATATGCAGGTCCGCCAGCGATCGCACTCCCGGTCGATTGAGGATGCGAACCAATGGCGAATCCGGCATCTGCGCTTCCAACCCGGGCAACTCTTCCGGTTTCGTCCGGTTTTTCACCACGCCCAGCAGGAATGCGGAGAGACCTTCAACCACCGGATTGCCCTTCAGCCCCGGGATCGCCTCAACCACGTTCAGGATTATCGACAGGTACCGATCCAACCGGCCACTGGCCAACGTGGTGCCGCGAGCTGGACATCCCACTCGCACAAACCGTTCAATGACCAATTGCTTTTGTTGGAGCAGGTGACCGAGTTGCTCCAACTGCTTCAAATCGTCCTTTCGATCCGGCTGGGCAAAGATCTGGAGATCATCCTGATCAAAGGGAAATCGGCCCTCCATGATGCTGCGACAGAGCAATTCCCCCACGAGTCCGCCACGGGAATGCGAGACCAGGTGCAGACGAGCCCCTTCGGGAAAATACCCGGCAAGTTCCAACGCGTTTTGGATGGGATTCTGAGAAAGCGTTCGATGTTGGAAGGCCAGCACACGCTTGGGGTAATGAGCGAGGAGTTGCACCATGCGGGCATTGGCGCCTCCCTCCCAAAGTCCACCGAAACTGCCCTCGGTCGAAGACGCGGTTCCGTGAATGAAGACCAACCACGGGGTATCCGTCTTTTCCTTTTCCAGGGATTTGATCCGGGTGTAATCAGACGACTCTTTTCCTTCCCACCGATAGAGACCCGGACCCGGCTTCAACACACCCTCGACCTTATCCTTAATCAGGTCCGTGGTGGCGCCCACGGGGTCCAAGCCAAACACTTTGAAACCTTTTATCACCCAATTCCCGACGATACCCCGACTGGCGGCCCCAATAGGCAACATACCGGGCAGTTCGACCACGTCACCGGCAGGCCCACGGCTGGGAGTCAATCCAAAATCCTTCTCCAGATCATCCGCACGCACCCACAATTTCATCCCCTGATCCAATTCCAGCTGGATGAGATCGTCTGAACTCAGATCATCAATTTCCAGAGGTGATTGGCCCACGCGAGCCCGTTGGACCCTGGCACTATGCTTAAGGGTGACCAGGTCCTTCAGATTGGCAGGAAAATCGGGAATGGGTGATTTCAGGTCGAGCGGCTCACGCTGTCCATGAACGATAAGACGTTTCATTGTTTATTCCTCACAGGATGTTGTTGGCATGACCATCCCTGTTTTCCTTCGAAACAAGCAGTTCATGATATATGCCGAGGATCATCAATATGCGTTCCATTCGTTTGCCCAATTAACAAAAGACACAATACCATTACAGCAAATCCGTCGAAAAATTCCTACCCTTCGGCCTGTAACGCCGGTGAAAAAGGGTTGAACGTACCTCCGATAGACGTCCCATCGTGACGTCTCTACCTGAGATCGGTTTAGCCATGATCAACAAAAAAAAAGATTCTCTTCTTGTAGCGACGGGTCGGTGCCCCGTCGTCTAGGGTTGCGAGAACCCGGTCGGTAATAGGTGCCTTAGGAATAAATTCCGTATAGGATCGCACGTGAATTGATAGGCGGGGTTTCGGCTGGGAATGTCGTCTCCTTACCCAGCATCAACTATTTCCACGACATATTACCAAGCGGTTTTGACGGGGTATTGACGAATGGTCTCGTCTTTGGTGAGTAGGATGAGTTTTTCTGCAATCGCCTGGCAGATTAATAAACGATCAAATGGATCGCGATGAATCCAGGGGAGGGTGACGTGGGGCTCACAATGCCGTCCATAGATCGGCAAGTCTACAATTCTATTCACCTTTTTTTCTTGTTCTAACAAGCCTTGCCACCCTTTTTGGAGCTTGAGTTTGCCTAACGAAAGTTTCACGGTTAGCTCCCAATAACTCGCCGCACTCCAAAATAATTCGTGTTCGCCATTCTTTAAAATTTGTTTCGCTCGTTTGCTTAATTCATCAGAGTCTTCCAAAAACCAAAGCATGACATGCGTATCGAACAGATACTTCATCCCAGGGCATCCGGAAATTCTTCGAGCGAATCATCAAAATCGCTTGAGATATATTTCACAATGCCTTTGGCTCCACCCAACGTCCGTGTTTTTTGAGCCTCTGGAATAGGAACTATTCTTGCGACTGGCTCCTTCCCCTTGGCCACAATAATTTCCTCACCGGCTAAGGCTCGTTGAATCAGCTTCGAAAAATGCGTCTTGGCTTGATGAATAGTGACAGTGGCCATAATTATTAATCCTAAATGGACTAACCTATTTAGTCAAGTATACCAATATCCTTTGTTCTCGTGACACATCAACATAGGTGACCAATCCCTTGCGATACCCGATATCCGCGAGCTCCAGCGATTCCCGAGCGGGTACCACTTGTTGGCGCTGACTAACCAGTCGTTCTTTTCGCGTTTGCAGGGCGACCAGCACATCGACCACTTCCCTGAACGCATTCAGAATGGTTTGATGGTAGTCCTCCAACATCTACTGATACCGGTTTTCGACCACCTCTAATCTGGCCAGATTGGCATATCCTTCGAAGATGGGAAGGGTGACCGACGGGCCAATCGTCATGTTGCGGCTGCCCCATTTGAACCATTGATCGAATTCGCTGATGAGAAAACCTCCCGTGCCCGTGATGGACAGATTGGGGAAAAAGTAGGCGCGCGCCTCTCCAATTCGGGCATTGGCGGATTTCAAGATTTCACCCTTTCCCAAAATATCCGGGCGCCGTTGCCACAGATCGGAAGGCAGACCGACGGGGATCGTCGGCTGAACTACCACCGACCGTAAGGGCTTGGCAAACAACATCAGTGTACCCGGATTTGCTCCCGTTAATACTTCGAGTTGGTGCAGTTGCACGGCCCGTTGACGACGAAACTCGGGAATTTCCGAGGCCGTTTAAGCCACAAGGGTAGTGTTGAATAATAATAATTTTCAAGGGCATATTGACCCACAAGCACGTTGGCTATTAGAGGCCTCGGGGCGGTTCAAAAAAGTTCGTCCAGCAAGGCCGCAGTCATTTTTGCGCGCAGAGCGTACTTCCAGTACGTGAGCACGGAAACATGGCGAGAACGCCGCTGACGGCTTTTTTCAACAGCCCCACAAGGGTTTCCTCTCGTTTGACATCCAGGTCGGATACCAGACCTGCCTGAGCGCGGCTCCGGATGATCGACAGTGAGTCTTGTTGAAGCGCTAAATTCCGTTCGGCAATTTCTATTTGTTCGTCTGGTTCACGAAGCCGGGAATAGGATTGCCCCACCTCACAGACCAGACTTAACAACAGACCACGGCGATTCATCTCACTCCCCAACGCTTCCGCCGAAAAAGCCTCTTGCCCCCGTCGAATGCAACCCCATAAATCCAGTTCCCACCGAAGATCGATGGCTGCACGCCAAATATCAAAATTGGCTCCCGGAGGCGCGAACCCTAGCGGCGCGCTCCTTGTCGGGACGACTAAAATCGTTTCCGAGCGACGGATTCGAGAATAGCCCCCTTCAAGGAAAGATCGGGATATAGACCGGCTCCGGATCCATAAGCCATCGCGCGCGCCTCCTGTACCCGAAACGCGGCTTACGGCAGACCGTGATTACGATCCAAAGCCTGCTCAATCAAACCCTTCAATTCATCCTTGGCAAACGTTTGCCACCACTCAGCCTCCGGCACTTGCCTTACGGTTATGAGAAGCCGGAAAGATGCGCCTTCCAAGGTCATCCTGCTCCGGTCTTCCGGCACATTGAGATCCGGCTGCTGATAGTGCGGCCCCACTAGACATCCCGGCAGACAAAGGAACAGGAATATCATGGCGACAGGTCTCTTTCCGATCATGCGTTTCCACTTACTGAGCCTCACCTCTCTTCGACAAGGGACGAGAGGAGTCAGATTGCCGGGCACCCTTCTCCGATCCGCTCTGGTCCTGCCCTGAAGCTCGTTTAGCCGAGCGCTCGATATAGACATCGACTTGCTGGCCAACATAGACCGGGAAAGATGGTCGTTCAAACCGATAAATGACCTGAAGCACCCGCGTATCGACCCGCTCACGATTGTCTCCAGTGAGGGATCGTTTGGGCACAATGTAGGGTTCAATACGATCGAAGGTGAGAGGAATAGCCTTATCCGTAAACCCTTTGAGATAGGCCACAGCTGGACTTCCCGGCACCACCAACGGCGCGTTGACCTCATCGATATCGGCCCGCACCTGTAAGGTTTCCGTATCCCCCAATAGGATGAGCGGCTCGATGGCATTCACCGTGGCATATTCTCCCGCCCGGATGTTGACTTGAAGAATCGTCGCCGCCCTCGGCGCACGAACCGTGAGGCGATTTAACAACGCTTGCACCTCATCCCGTTGCGTTCGGGCCAAATCGAAATCGGCCCGTGCCCGAATTAACGCCCGTTTGGCTATTTCCACTTCATGCCATTTCCGCTTCAGGTCATCTTCACTGACGGCCCCACGGTCTATGTCTGTGACCGACTGAAGCCGCTTCAATTGTTCACGGACATCCCGAAGGTGGATCTCCTGCTCGGCGATCCGCGCTGCCGCGGACGGGAGCGAATCAGTTTTGGTTTGCAATTGGGCTCTCAACTCTCGATCATCCAACTGAAACAATGGATTTCCCTGCTCAACATGATCCGCCACCGTGACATACACCTTGGTCACCAGACCCGAGACCGGAGGCGCGATCCGGACGTTTTCGTTCACCGCTTCAATAATACCTGCCGCGGCCACCGTGACTGGATAGGGATTCTGAGGAGGAGCTTCCATCGGTGGAGGTGGAGCCACTTTTTTATTAGCGCCCCACAACGCCGCAATCGTCAAAAAGATGCCCGCCAATGCAAGCCAAAAACTCAAACGTCGCAGTACCATTTAAACGGGTGTCTCCTGCCCTTCTTTGATCTGACCCACTCGTCCATCTTCCATATGGACAATGCGATCGCCAAATTCAAAAATCCGTGTATCGTGCGTGACAATAATCACCCCCCGATCATGCTGTTTCCCGATATCATGTAATTGCCGGACAATGCGGTGCCCCGTCTCTCCATCCAGGTTCGCCGTCGGTTCATCACACAGCAGTAACTGGGGATCACTGACCAGGGCACGGGCAATCGCCACCCGCTGCTGCTCTCCTCCCGACAGTCTGGTTGGCAATGCCGCCAAGCGCTCTCCCATGCCCATGCTCCCAAGAATCTTTTCCGCTTGAGCCAGGGCCTCGTGTTTGGCGACTCCGCGAATCAATAACGGGACGGCCGCATTTTCAACCGCAGTGAGAGTGGGCAAAAGATGATATTGCTGGAAAATAAATCCCAGATGATCCCGACGGAATTTTGTTTTTTCCGACGCGGACAATTCCAGAATGGATTCGCCCAAAATTTTCACTTCTCCCTCATCGCTTTCTAAAATGCCGGCAATCACCGACAAGAGAGTCGTTTTCCCGCTACCCGAAGGCCCCACCAGCAATAAGACTTCCCCGTGGGCGACATTTAAATCAACTCCCTTCAGGACAGGAATCCTGGCCTCTCCTTCCCCAAACGATTTCACCACCCCCCTGGCCTGCACCAGCCAGTGAGCCGATTCATGGTTGAGAGTCGAAGGTGGATTCTGACTCACGGCGCTACCCACGAAATACAATTGCCGGTTCAAGTTTGGCTAACTTTCGAATACTAATCGCGCTCGAAACACTACAGATCAACAGGAGCGCCACGGCCACTCCGACGAGAAGAGGCCATGTTTCTTTAAAGGGCAGCCGATTTCCACCTGCAGCGGTCAATCCAAAAAGGGTGGCCAATCCCACACCGACTCCATATCCAATGGATCCGACGGTAAAACTTTGCAGGAGGATCATTCGCGCCAGCATACCCGTGCTGGCTCCAATTGCTTTCAGCGCGCCAAACTGCGGCAGGTTCTCAACCGTAAACAGGTAAAAGGTTTGTCCGGAAATCGCCATCCCCACAATAAATCCTAATAAGACGGTGGTGCCGAAATTCACGCCAATACCGGTGTTTTGGAGAATCCATCGAATTGTTTTCCATCCAAACTGGTCTTGGGTAAACGCTCCCAACCCGGTTTGTTTATGGATTCGCCTGGCTAATTCTTCGGGACTGACCCCACTCACCGGACTGGCAAGCACATACGACAATTTTCGTCGTTCTTCGGGTGTCACACTCAAGGCTCGTTCATAGGTGGTGTAGACGAAGGGAAAATTTTGAAAACTTTTTTGGGTCTGCACGATTGCCACGACCCTGACACGGTGATCATTGATTTCAAAGGTGGTGCCGAGATGAATATTCTCGGGCCCACCCAACCGTTCCACCCCTAATTGATCGATCGCAACCGCGTCAGGAGACCGCAACTCTTCGATGTTCCCATCCAACACCTTACCGGGTCGACCGATTAACGTACTGGATTCAATCCCTACCAAGGCAATCTGTTCATAATTCCCATCCCGCAGCCTCGCACGTTGGACACCCTTATAGAGAGGAACCGCCCACTCCACCCCAGAAACACTTCGAACCACATTCACCGTCGTATCGGCCAGCGGTTTAATCTCTTCGACTTGATTGATATTGGAATCGGTGACCCACACAGGGGCATTCACATTGGTGATGCCCGATTGCGACCAGGTCATCAACCCCCAGAAAATGGATCCCTGCTGCACGATGAGCATCGTGGAAAACGTGAGCCCTGCCAGCAACATGAGGTATTTGGGGCGATCGCCAAACAACATTTTCAGCGCAACGAAATTCATACCTTCCGTGCCGTCCGCTTCCGAGGTTTTTTTATTTGACCTGACATGCGGGCCGCTCCCTTCGGTGAAGGGATTTTGAGTCCGTTCATCATGATGTTCACAAAGGTCCGGGAAATGTCTTCGGCTGTCTGAGGGAGTTGGACCTGAAATAAGACCGTCAGCAACCGATGATAAATCAGCATGCCCATAAAGGCGCGTGCAGCGATAAGGGGCTGAACTGGCTGAAAAGCTCCATCTTCTATGCGCTGTTGAATGTAGCCAGCCAAAAAATCGTAAAACACCCGGATGTGATTGTGGAAAAACATATCCGACATCTCATGGTTTTCAAGTGCGCTAAACAAAATCAGCCTCATCAAATCAGAATCCGGAGCCCCTCCGACCACCGTCCGGGCAATCACGGAAAACACCTCAACATCCTTTTGTTGCTCAGCGAGACTTTTTACTTTGGAGAGTAATTCCGGCACGGGCGATTCCTCCGCAAGAATGGCCGCATACAAATCCTCCTTGCTGGGAAAATGTTTAAAAATAAGGGCCTCGCTGACTCCTGCCCTGTGGGCAATCTCCCGGGTCTTGGTCCCGCTAAACCCTTTTTTGGCAAATAAGGAGGCCGCCGATTGAATGATTTTGGCCTTCCGCACCGGACCGGATATTCGTTTCGGTGATAATGGCATCTTCACCTTCCAATATAGTGATATAGTGAGTAATCACTTACCATGCTAAGATCTCACCGGAAAACTGTCAAGGAATCTGGATCATTTGCAATTTTGTCGGGAACGGTGGAAAATTCGTAAATCTTACCAGGGCAATCCTGTTTCATCACAGTCATCATGACGCCGGACGTTCTGAGATGTTCAGATGGACACTAGGGAGATTCCACCTCGCACCATGGGCACGAGAGTTCATCACCAACACATGTGCAGGTTTTCGATTTCGCCCAAGAATGGCTTTTTGACTCTACCCCACATGGCACAACCCGTAGGTCGTGCCAATCAATTTGACTCAACGGAAAAGATGCGTATCTTGTTGGGGAGATCAATTATCATGTAGGTATACACCTAAAGGACGATGACGATACAAATGGATACTCCCCCAGCTGCCGAGAATACACTCATTGTTTCCCTCCCGCTCGTCCCTGTTAAACGAACGGTGTTGTTTCCCGATACTCTTGTTCCCTTCACGATCGGCCGACCCCGCTCGATCGCAGCGGTGGAAGCGGCGATGAACTCGGAAGACAAAGCCTTGGTGTTCGCCACCCAGCGTGACTCAGAAAAGGAGGAACCCGAGTTCGATGACCTGTATCGCATCGGCACGAAAGCCGTCATCAAGCAAATGGGCAAAACTCCGGACGGTCATCTTCAGGTTCTCGCACAGGGGATCGAACGCGTTGTCTTACTGAAGAAGGAACAAGACGAACCCCATATGATCGTTCGGTCCCGGCAACTCGCTCTTGCGCTTGAATCCGACCTTGAACTGGAAGCCTTGCATCGTGAACTGGTTGAACTCATTGGCCAGTTACCGGAATTATTGACGACCCAGGGCGTGGTGGAATTGGTGGCGGTCCTTCGAGCCGAAAAAAATCCCCTTTCAGTGGCTTATCGGCTCGTGTCCCTCCTCAACCTCAATGTGGAACGATTGCAAGGGCTTCTGGAGCAATCCGATGCCAAGGAAGTCCTTCGCCAGGTGTATGGCGCGTTGGCCCATGAACTCCATATCCTCAAAATTCGCCATGAAATCGCGAGCCAGGCCCAAGCAGAAATTGGAAAATCCCAACGGGAGTATTTCCTGCGCCAACAGTTAAAAGAAATTCAACAAGAACTGGGAGATCTGGAGACCCAACCCGAAGATGGCGAGGTAGGGGAATTAAAAGCCCGTATCGAGAAGGCCGACCTTCCCGACATCGTGAGAACTGAAGCCACCAGAGAACTGAAGCGTCTGGTCAAGCTGCCTCCTGCCTCCCCGGATCATCAAGTCATTCGGAGCTATCTGGAGCTGGTTCTGGAATTACCGTGGAACACCCTCACAGAAGACCACCTGGATCTGACTCATGTTCGAACGATATTAGATGAAGATCATTATGGCATTCAGGATGTCAAAGAACGCATCCTTGAGCACCTGGCCGTGTTGAAGTTGAATCCTTCTGCGAAGGCTCCCATCCTGTGTTTGGTTGGACCTCCGGGGGTGGGGAAAACCAGCTTGGGGCAATCCATTGCCCGTGCCCTGGAAAGAAAGTTTGAACGCCTGAGTTTAGGGGGTCTCCATGACGAAGCCGAATTGCGTGGGCATCGCCGTACCTATGTTGGCGCGATGCCAGGCCGTCTGATTCAGGCTCTTCGACGTGCTGGGGCCAAAAATCCGATCCTGATGCTGGACGAGGTCGATAAGGTCGGACAGGATTTCCGGGGAGATCCCGCGTCAGCCTTGTTAGAAATTCTTGACCCGGAACAGAATCATACCTTCCGCGACAATTACTTAGATTTACCCTTTGACCTCTCTAAAGTGATGTTCATCACCACGGCTAATTCCCTGGACACCATCTCCCGTCCTCTCTTGGATCGGATGGAGATCATACGTCTGGGAGGCTACAGTCATCAGGAAAAACTTGAAATTGCCAATCGCTATTTGTGGCCTCGTCGCTTAAAGGAAGCCGGCTTGGAGTCCAAACCTCTGACGTTAGAGGAACAGGTGATTCCTCATATCATAAAACGATATACCCGGGAAGCTGGCGTTCGCCAATTGGAACAGATGTTGGGACGATTAACTCGCAAAGTGGCCCTGAAGCTGGCAGAACATCCGCCGGATCAGCAGGAAGAACCTCTCACGATCACCCAAGCGGACCTTCCGGAATGGTTGGGCATCGAACGATTTATGCCTGAGGAAGCCAGAAAGACATTGCCCCTGGGGGTAGCGACGGGAATGGCCTGGACAGAAACCGGCGGGGATGTCCTCTATGTAGAGAGTGCCCTTCTCCCGGGTGGGAGCGACCTCACCATTACGGGCCACATTGGCGATGTCATGCAGGAATCAGCCCAAGCGGCTCGAAGCTACCTCTGGTCGCGTGCCGAATCGCTGGGCTTGGATATCGCGGTGTTCAAGCAGAGTGGAATGCATATTCATGTGCCGGAGGGCGCCATTCCCAAAGATGGGCCATCCGCCGGTGTGACCATGGCCAGTGCCCTGGCTTCACTCTTATTGAAAATCCCGGTTAGGAAGGATACGGCGATGACCGGAGAAATTGGGTTAACCGGATTGGTCCTGCCTGTGGGCGGGATTAAAGAAAAGATTCTGGCGGCACACAGGGTCGGGTTGCGCCGCATTGTCCTTCCCAAAGCCAACGAAAAAGATCTGAAAGATGTGCCTGACACTGTACGATCTGAATTATCCGTTGTTTTCGTGGAAACGATTGAAGAGGCCTTACATGCTGTCCTGGTCAAAACGCCGGACTTTCGTGAGAGAGAAAAGAACCCTCCTCACACCCAGCCTGCCGGAAGTGAGCAGAAGCCCGTCATGGGCAGTCACTAAGCTTTCAGGGATGGTCTTCTCTCCGGCCATGATTCTTCTCTCTTTATGGAAATACCGCGATGAGGCTACTTCCCACCTGTAAGGAAAGAGGATATCCGTTGCATGGTAAAGGTACCTCCAGGCTCAAGAGGGTTGTGATCCTGGCCAATGCGGGTATACCACCAACGTCCCTGAGCGAGCGGCGAATCATCTAACCACTTCAGCTCAAACCCTCCTTCCCGATCGTTACCGGCTTGCATCCATTTGCCCTTCCATACCCCATCCTTCAGTTCTTGGGTTTCAAACCAGCCATCCTCCCACTCATAATGCCCTTTCCCCTCTTCATTTAAGGTGATGGCATTGGACCCGGTTTTATCTGCATATTCCCAGATCCCGGCAAGATCTTGAAGTTGTCGAGGCGGATGGGAGGGGTCAGGTCCATTTTCTTCCCCTTGAGGAATCTGATGTGAGAGATCGGCACAACCCACCGCAACAAAAACATTTATGATGATCAGGAACATTTTGACTATACTCTTCTGCATAAATCTTACCTCGCTCACCCGGGACAATTGAGTTAAAAAAATAACCTTAGGATTGTATCAGATAGGACCGATAGACCCAGATAGGTGAAACCCTGTATCCGGAAAGGTCATCACTCATGAGCCCCATCAAGACGGAAGCGCCTGCTCGATGGAATTAACGCCCGCGTTGCTTTGCACAAAATGCGGGTCGCTCAGAAATGGTAGAGAGACCTGTTCGCAATGTGGAGCCGCGCTTCATTCTCCACAAGAAGAATCGGTGAACCACTCTATTAAACCACTACTCCGCACAGATCGTTCCTTCATTTCATCAGAATCTCAAAAGCCGTTGACCACTTATAGAACAGATTCATCGGCTGAAGGTAGTGCTGATTTGGCCACTTGGAGCCCTGATCAGAGAGACCAAACCCGGGCCCTTGACGGAATACCCCCTTCCGGCCCTGACAACGTGTCGGATGATTCCGATTTGTTTCCCATCCACCATCCCATTTTTTGGGGGCGGGGGCGAACGCTCTTTGGCATTTTCATTGTCAATACCTTTTTCACATTACTGACACTTGGCCTGTATTCTTTTTGGGGGAGAGTGCGTATTCGCCAATTTTTGACCAGTCAGACCAGCTTTGCCCGCACTCGCTTTTCCTATCATGGAACTCCTCAGGAATTATTGAAGGGCTGGTCAAAGGCGTTTTTGGTATTCGGTCTTCCCTATGCGTTTCTCAGTCTCACCCCCCTCTTATGGGACCAGATTCCGACTTGGATTCCCAATGCGCTTGCAGGGACCATGGCCTTGTGCTTCATTCCAGTCGCCGTGGTCGGATCGCATCGGTATCGGTTGAGTCGAACCTCGCTGGGAACAATTCGTTTCTCCTTCCGGGGACACGTGAAAGAATATACGAAAATATGGGTCCTGGGAAGCGTACTGACCTTGTTGACCGCCGGTATCTATTACCCGTTTTTCGAAAATGCCAGACGAAAATTTCTCGTCGCTCACACCTACTTTGGTAATCGCCCATTCACCTATTCCGGAACGGGAAGCGGGCTCTTAAGGATCTATGTCACATCCCTCGCCTTCATCATGATAATTTTGTTCACCCTTATCGGGATTAGCGCCGGACCTGACGGTCTGTCCATCCTTGCCCAATGGTCATCCGATGGTTGGCGGGACCTTTTTTTTAATTCCCTATTCATCACCGGATTGCTCACGCTGCTGCTTCCGTGGTTTTACCTGCAGGTAGCCAAGCAACGGTACCAATGGAATCATTCAGATTTTGGAGACGCGCATTTTCATTTTTCTGCCTCCACCTGGAATCTAATGGAGTTGCGGATGACGAACTTCCTCATGCTCATTCTCACGTTTGGATTAGCCTGGCCGTGGGTCCAGGTCCGGAATCTCCAATTTCTCTATTATCATCTGAGCCTTCAAGGCCCGTTAGATTTTCAACGCATCGAACAGGAAGCCCTGGATGCGTCACCCACCGGAGAAGAGCTTGCCGGATACTTTGACGCTGGTTTTGATTTAGGCTAATTTGGCCATTGTGCATGTTCCGCTTCGATCCTCCCGGCATTCATCATTCCGTCCATCGACGATTCATGCGTTCCTTAGGCTAAACCAACTCGATCATGGCATACCCCACGGAATGGAAAGGGTCCTATTATGACGGGCAATCGGTCGTTCCACAGTTTGTGACCATTACCGTGACAGGTGTCGGCATGATCCTTCACTTTGCTGACCACACAACCACGACATGGAACTACCAGGAACTTCGACAGACCCAGGGGCGCTATTCCGGAGAAGAAGTACGATTTGAACGAGGGACAGGAATTGGCGAAACCCTGGTCATCCCGAGCCCCAAAATTCTGCTGGCGATTCATGAACATGGCGGATCACACGCCAGTCATTTTCATCATCCCCGGACACGACACACTCGTGTGTATTGGACGGTGCTGGCCGCAGTCGCCAGCATCCCCATCGTGTATGGCATTTTCACCTGGGGTATTCCCTCATTGGCTCAGCCAATCACTGCCGCCATTCCGCTTTCCTGGGAAATTCAGTTGGGCCAATTTGTCAAACAAGAAGTCACAGCCGGGAAACCTGTTTGCCACAACCCGAAACTGATCCAGGCGGTCGACTCCATATTGACGTCCCTGACCAGTTCCATCGATCACCTTCCCTATCAATTTCAGGTGACCGTGGTGGATAGCCCCGTCGTCAACGCCATGGCTGCTCCAGGCGGATATGTCATGGTCTTTCGTGGACTCCTACAAGACACCGCCTCACCCGAAGAACTCGCGGGGGTGTTGGCTCATGAAATTCAACACGTTCTGCTTCGACACACCATGCACCTTATCGTGCGGCATGTGTCGATGGCTTTCGTCATCGCCGCCCTTAGCGGGGATGCCAGCGGCATGGTGACGTATGCACTCCAAGCCGCCCAAACTCTTCAGACCCTGTCCTATAGCCGTGAGGCAGAAGACCAAGCCGATGAACAGGGATTCCGGTTATTACAACGGTCGGGGATTAATCCCGATGGGATGATCACCTTTTTCGCTAAACTTGGGGAAGAACAACCTGCAAACGACGTCTTTCGTTATCTTTCGACCCATCCAGCAACCCAAGACCGCCTAGCACACCTGAAGTCCTTGCTGCCACCAGCCTCCATGACCTATCGAGCCTTCCCGTTTCACGCTGAGTGGTCTGAAATCAACACGTACTGCAAGTGACCCCATAGGGCCTCTTCTTAACGCTGGTCGACTCCTGCGGGAACGCTGTTGAGGGGATGGTCAACTCAACTTTTTGGAAATCTGGCCCATTGCTCTCTAGCCCTGGAGGCTTCATAATAAACCTATTGGAGACATACCGGAATGTATGGTGTCTTTGTCTGGACCACAACGCCAAATACACCCACACCCCGTCTGTCTAGTCCGAGGCTCTTATCATCAACACACAACAAGGGGTGGGTCACATGGGAACCGAAATAACACGCTATGCCATTGGAGATTTTGGAAAGTTGCATAAATTTACCGGAAAGAATGTACCAGCAGGCACCGAGGCCCTGGTGGAAGAAGACGGAAAAAGCTTAACGGCGAAGGGAAAAACCTATACCGCACGGTTTTCGGATATTCTTCCGAACGTGGAAATCATTCGCGTGCAATTCGATCAATACAGCTCGAACCACATCGGCTTCGCTATGGAAGCCCATGACAAAACCCTGACCAAAATCCCGGAAATGCTAGAAAGCACAAAAATCATTTCTGAAAAACTCAGACATGATTGGATGGCGCAAGACAAAGCCTATCAGGATACCGAAAAAGCCAAAAAGGTAGCGCCTGCTGCCGCAAAAGTCACAGCGCCTGCGAAAGAAGCGATTGCAGCAACGTAATTAACCCCTCCCCAATCAAAGAACGTGTCAGGGCTAAAAAAGACGCCGTTCGCTTCAGGGTCATCACCATTGTTCCCCCCTCTGCCCCAAAAAGCAGAGGGGGAAAAGCTTCAATATTTTTCAATCCTCGAACTAAAGAAATCCGAATGAGGGCCGGGTTAAGCCGGTTCCACCCTGCAGAACCTTGATAGCCAGGCTGGAGAAGAGCTGGCAATAGTCATGGCGGTAACCATCAGGCTTTGATGCACCTTGCTCGAATGTACGAACTATTTCTTTCGAAACGAAATATGGTCTTTATACTCCTGAATCGCCGCGCCCAACGCCTTCGAGCCTAACGGGATATTGGCCTCCAGTGCATTTTCAACAGCCTCATCATCAATGATCACTTCATAACATTCGTGTTGATTGGTGAGCACCATGCCCTTCTCCGTTTGCCGGGGCATATAGATTTCCGTCCACACTTCCTTTTCCACCAAACACACATCCCGAAACCTTTCATACAAAAGCTGCAACCGTTCTTGATCAGAAATTACGAGCGGATTATTTTCCATAGCCATATCTCTCCCTTCACATCGATAACAATGGTCCTTTTTCTACTCCGCTCTCATCAAACTCGTCAAGTGGCTGCTATCTTCCGAAAACAGTTACCCAGGGGTCACGGCCAAGAACCCAGAGATAAAAAAACGTGCCCAGCCAGCCATGATAGAGCCCCAGTGGCCAAAGATTTCGATCATGGGTATAGAAAGGGATAAAAAAGCAGGCCATAAGGCCGGTGGCCAGCATCAACCACCAGTCGGGGAAATGGACCAGGGCAAACAGCATCACCCCAATAGGCAGGGCCAGCCACAGGCCATGCTGAGGAAAGATGTTCAGGAGATTATCGACACCCAACGCTTGAATAAGAAACTGTTGCAGAATCCCCCACAAAGGATACAGGAACAACAGCAACAGCATGTGGCCTTGCCAGAGCCCTCGACCGGCCACGATGCCATACCAGGCCATGGCTAACCCCGACACAGCAAATAACACCGATGGCCACACAAAGGCTTGTCGAAGATTGTCGGTGCGAAACCCCCAACCTTTCCACCTCGTCGGATCTTGCCGAACCTGCCAGACTACATAGCTCATCCAACTGATGACGGCCAAGGCTATGAAGAATCCTTTTGCATCAAGACTCTTGAATACAAGATGCAGCAGCCCTGTCAAAACAACCGCAGAGAATTCCCACCATTTGCCAGCCCGATCATCGGGAGAAATTTTCAGAGGATTTCTCCCACACGAACTACATGGTATAAGTCGAAGAGCTTTTCAGAAAGGCCAAGGAGGGATCCTGCGGGGAAACCGAGATGACGGGACAACCATCTAGGAAATGATCTGTCACGAAGCCCAATGCCTCAGACTCATAAGGAAATAAGCGGACCACCGCGACAACCGTCTTCCCCAGGGTAGGAAAAACCAATTGAACATCTTGTGGCCGTTGGGTTTTCAGAGTTTTGGTCAGGGCTTTTTTCAAACTTCTGGCTGAATCTCTAGGTAGGACCTCATTGATGGTCCGTCCAAGGAGGTGCACTCCACCTAAAAGGTGTTGACAGGGAACGGGGAAAAAGCAATCCTGATAGATTCCATTTTCATCCCAGCGAAAGATTTTATGGGGAACAAACGAGACATGATCCCCTGAAAAAATCCTGCTCAGCAATTCTTCCCACATAGCTTTCGACCAACGCTCCCCGGACATGGCCCCTCCCTAGTTTCTATCCATTTCCGCTATCATAGAGATGATTCTCTCACCAAATATTTCAGTGCTCTTTGCTCTTTCAAAGAGTAAATAAGAGTTTTGACCTCATGCACAACTAGTGAAATCCCTAGTTATTCGGAAAAAAGATCCTAGCATTCTATATAATGTATTAAAAAAGGAACAATTAATACAATTCTCCCTCTCCTCTTTGCCTGAAACTTAGGCAGTCTTCTTCGTTCACCAAGAAGAACATGGCCCAGACTTTTCAGTCCTTGGACGAAACCGCCCTGCAGCACTATCTGAATCAGTAAAAGACGGTAGAAAACCAAGGGAAATATAATCAACGGCCTGCGCACCCCGATGACCGGTGGAATGAGCCCACTACACTAACTGGGCCATCGGTTAGAGACAGTAGGTCCGCAAGGGAGGAAATCCATTAAACCCCACAGACGCGTAACTGCTGGTATAGGCACCGGCGCTTAAAATGTCGATTCGATCACCAATAGCCAAATTCAGAGGCAACTCATAGGAGGATTTTTCATATAACACGTCCGCGCTGTCGCAAGTGGGGCCCGCCAAAATCACCGGTCCCGTTGGACCCTCACGGAGGGTGCGTAGGCGGTACTTAATACATTCATCCATCGTTTCAGCCAAACCGCCAAACTTGCCGATATCGAGATACACCCATCGCCGAACATCTTCGCGGGATTTGCGAGCCACCAGGATGACCTCGCTCTGGATCACTCCCGCATCCGCCACCAGAAACCGCCCGGGTTCAACCATCAGTTGAGGGGATGTGACACCAAAGGAATGCTGTAGAGCCTGTTGAATGGTTTGGGCATAATGCGAAAATGGCCGGAGGGTCGTTTGGTAGGTAGCCGGTAGTCCTCCGCCAATATTAATCCATTCCAGCTCAAGATCCTGTCGCCTCAATTGGCAATACAATTCTGCTGCCTGCTGCATAGGCTCGACCCATTGCTCTGGATCGGTTTGTTGAGACCCCACATGGAACGTCACTCCCAGGGGGTTCAACCCGAGATCACGACTGTTGATGAGCAATTCATACGCCATAGCCAGGTCACAGCCGAATTTTTTAGAAAGAGGCCAATCCGCGTTTTTTCCTTGGCTCAGTACTCGACATTGCACTCCGGCACCCGGCGCCTGTCTACCCAATTTTTCGAGCTCCGCCACACTGTCAAAGGCAAAGAGTCTAACCCCACAGGCAAAAGCATACGCAATATCTACCTCTTTTTTGACCGTGTTGCCATACGACAGCCAGGTGGCTGGCACCCCCAGAGACAAACACAAATCCAGTTCATACCGGCTTGCAATATCAAAGCGTGAGCCCAACGTGGCTAACAGTTGAATAATTTCCGGGGCGGGATTGGCTTTCACCGCATAATGAATCGCTGCATGGGGAAATTCTCCTTGAAGCTCAAGATACTTATTTCGGACCACCTCAAGATCGAGGGCTAAAAACGGTGTCTCCGGACGCCCAGCCAGGAACTGCTCAAGCTTTGGGGTCAGGCCACGACTATCAGCCTCTGACAACTCATGGCGAAGCGATGGAGCACATGCGAGAACAGAAACTTCCTCATTTTCGAACCCGGAATTGACAACACTGGTCTGCACATTCCACTCCTGTGACAATGGTGATTAAAGGGGAATTAAAGTCGCCGAACCGAAAGTCAAAAAACCATCACCTACATCGACAAAGTATCCAGAAAACCTTAAGGGAATTCCGGAACCATTCACATGCCTGAAACCAGACTGCTTGATCCCCGGCGCAAAGTTTTTCCGGTCTGATGGCAGACGGGATATTCGTTTGAGAAATCTTGGTGACATACGGTGGGAAATTCCAGGTCCCGATACACCATAATGCCTGAAGTGTTGTTTAGCGGGACTCGGAAGATGCGTCGAAAGGGGCACAACTAATGTGGGAAAGAGGCGAGCAATAGCTCGCTGCAGGAATCGATGAGTGAAACCCGATTCCCGGGTTTCAGCTCGGCCATGAAAGAGAACACACGTTCGCGGGATGGAAGTTCCTTATTCTATAGGCAGGGGTCACGAGACAAACTTACAGCCAAGAGCTTATTCTATAAAAAACCCTAACGACACCTCATTTCAATCTGAAATTTGCCCTTTAATATGATCGAAGAAAGAATACCACGAGCTTCTCCATCTGGGAATATCCCTTCCTTCCTACCAAACAAAATATTTTCTGGCAAGGCCCTAAAATTCCTGGGCTCGGGACCAGGAATTTAGGGCTTCTTGCATGAGGAACCTCCTTGGAAATTACTGAGGGGGGAGTCCAGGATCCTCCGGTTCTCCCGAGTCGCTCATGACCGTTCCGATCAGTGGCTGGTCATGACAGGATTCTGCAACATCCATTTGGCAATACATGGCCTGAGGATCATCTTCATTCCATGCCCCACCGTTGTTAAAGCAATCCAATTTTTCAATACAGGTGTTTACCTGGTCTTCCTGGCCGGAAACCGCACAGGCCGAATTGCAGGTTGCAAAGACTGGTTCAATGGAGGTACCCGTACAATCGCTCCCCCCTCCACTAAGCAGGCAATTCAGTGCGGCGGCGGTTAATTGGCGACCAAGCTGAAGTTTCGAATTCCCACCTGGGGAAACGCATAACGCTTCGACAACGGGAGGAATTTGGTCAGTGCCATTGGGGTCTACGGAAATAATTTGTCCACAAATATCAATTCCCTCATATCCGATAGGGAAATTATGCAACAGGGTGATGTCATTCTTCTTCGCATCTCGACAGGCTTTCGGACTTCCCGCCTGGCCTGGCGGTTCAAAATTACAAATTACCGTGCCATCCATTTCATAGGTACACTTGTCCGTCGCCGTTTGATCATAGGAATTGACGGTTGACAACCAGGCTCGGATCACTTCTTCAGAAATGTTAGTACTACCAGATTTCTCCTCGCCTGCATGAGTACCCCAGAATCCGGCCGTTCGGCAAATCTCTTGGGCATTCACCTGGCTCGCAACACTTCCCAATCCCATACTAAAAACAAGACAAGCCGCACACAATATCGTGGTTCTCATTGTTAAACCCTCCTAAGAAAAAAAGTGGGTGCGTCCTTGGTGAGGATTGTTAAGTTCCCCCAATTTAATGAGATTCCCATGAAACCCTTCAATCAAAGTCCCTCAATAGTGGCATGGAGTGGAAAACCATATTCCACGCGTTCTTGGGAGTGTTGAAATCTTCGAAGACCGTTGACCAAAAGATTTTGGGGGAATACCCGGAGAACTATGACCTTTGCATTATCGGCCTGTGGGAGGACAACTTAACCCAGGCAGGAGCACTGGCGGGAAATTGAGGAAACGTGTTCTAGCAATATTCAATATGTTGCATAGCAATGAGCTGTCTTGCCTGCAACTTTTACCAAAATAAAACAATGAACGCGTAAGGGTAAAACATGAAGAGACAAAGATCGTTTTACCCTATAAGAGCATGAAGTAGCAGAAAAACCCAATAGGAGTCATGATAAGGATAAAAATCGTGAGGGCACCGGCCGGAGTTGAATGGAAAATGAAGGAGTTGTACGAACCCGCTTATTTACATTCACCTGTCAGCGTCACCCTCTTGCATTGTGCATTTCACTGATCTTTATCGAAACGATCCTCCCCCTTAATTCATGACCAAAATTTTGGCCCTTTGCCAATGAGGTCCGAGTTACGTTTCCACATAATCAAATGCAACATTACGGCACGATGCATGGCACCACTCCTCTGATATTCGTCCCATTCAAGTGAACATTACGCAATCGCGCTTTTGCCAGGCATTTCCACTTATCGTTTGAATCCTTTCGACCTTCGAGCCGAATACGATAGTGATGGTCTTCCTTCAAATCAGGAATGACATAAAAATTGTTTTCAAATTTTCGAATTTTTTGTTTCACGTCACATGCGTTAGTAAAGGTATCGCCCCAATCCTTCCAGCAGATTTTCCATTTATCATACTTATCCGGCTGCACACTCCAGGTCACTTTGATGTTGCAAGTGCCTTTGTCAGGATCACAGGAATGTCCACCCTCAAATCCGTCAGGACCTGTCGTCAGCCAAACTGACCCCCCAATGCCTTTTTCATCATGCGGAGGTTCGTAGGGCTCGCTTTCACTCTCCTGCCGGGGAAGGCCGGCGGGACAATCCGGATCGGCAGAGCAAGCGTTCAAGTTACAATAGCCATCCGCCCCACAGGGCGGTGGCCCATCAACAGAATCAAGCGCCACAAGCCGTACTGAAACATCACTCCGACGATCTATTCGTGAAAATTTGAGTGGAGTGGAAGACAGACGCCACTGAACCCTTCCATCATTCATGAACGAAAAAAACTTGGCGTCCTGATTCTTATCTTCTCGAATCAATACTCCTGATTGACCGAAATCCTGAATCGGCATTCCCTGATTACTATCAGGCTGGCCATACACACCAAGTGGGACGCAAAGTATTGCAGCCAAGCCAACGATAGCATGAGTTCGACGTCTTGCATGTTTCATCATCATGGACCTCCTGGTGAAATTTTTCATGACTGACCCCTTTCTTCATTGCAGAACATCGTTAAGGGGGAGAATGAGGATGTTACCCTGAGTTGTATCACGGCCTTACTCCTAGAAATATCCAAAATAAATCGTCTGGTCCAATTCATTGGCCAGATAGATGTTATGCCGCATCATCCACGGTGCAGGATTCCAAGGGGTGTCTGGATGATATGGGGTTCCCGGATCACCCCACGCACCGTTTTCTGTTGGCAACTGTGAGATTTGGTTATAGTCCAGGATATTGTCATACGCCACTGCAGTAATCCCGCCGGCTGCTCCAGGAGGATTCGGACATTTCGCGATAATATTTCCAAACACGTTTAAGACGAGGAGTCTATTTCGACTGGTATCACTGGCGACATACGACCAGGGCGCTGCTGTTAACCCTTGTACGCTGGATCCAAGCGGGACATTCACGCTTCCCAGGACAACACCGGAATTGCTAATCGCTTCGAGCACGTTGCCATCAGACCGCACAAAATACAGACCATTGTATGCCAGAGCCGCCCCGCTTCTCGGTGGAACAAGAATCCTATCCGTGACGTTCCCGGTCTCTGGATCGATGCCAATGATCGTGTCCTGATTCTGTGTCGATTGCACGGCCCAAATGATGTTTCGAAAAATGGCAAAGTCCATCCCGCTAATGACATCATGCCCGGGAGGCGTCTGAAGGCGACCGGCTTCTTGCGACACACTCAAATGCAAATACAAGAATACAATTTCATCCTCATAGGAGGTCTGTGTGAGAAACGCCAGATACGGATCGTTGTATCGCCGACAGACCGTTAACGCACTACCGGTTCCGGTTGTCGCACAAGGATAGGGATATGAGCCCACTTGATAGAATTGAAGCTGTGTGGCCGGCATGGTCTTCTCCTTTTTTGGCTCTTTGTAAAAACGTGTATCTGCACCTGAAGTTGACCCTGCTCCTCGCAAAGGGCGGAGGACTCTATCTGGGCAACGTAAATCTAGATCGGTCCCACAGAACAGATGTGGCGCGGACATGCCTCAGGCAACCCGGGTGGATACCTCATATTTTTCAATTACGCCTTTGACAAATCTTTTCCCGTATCGTTTGCATTATTTTCGGCCTTCCAAATGAATCGGGCATTTGCCATCTTTCCTCAGGGTCGAAATTTATATAGAAATGAATTTCAAAATTTTAAATATTTGGGTTAAGCATTGATACGTTCGTTGCCAAAGTTCCTCCAACAGATTTCCCTCTTGTTATACCGATCAGGCGCTACGCCCCAATGGACCATGATGTCCTTTCTCCCTCGCTGTAATATATTCGCCCACACGGCCTTCATCCTCTGCCTCTGATCGGGGGAGGTGTAAGGCTAGACTTCCCTTTTTTTTTTCTGTGCCATTGTAGAGTAACAGCAAAAGCCATTCCGCACGCTGACGACCAATGGGCAAATATTCTAACTCCTTAAAACTCTTGTGCTGTTAAGACAAAGGAACGGTAAAGACAATGTTCGAAGTAAAGGATGGGGTGGATTCGGTTAGGCCCTGAGATACGATTTGTATCTATTCAGATACGAGGTTGTTGATGAGTTCCATGAGGGATTTGTCTAGGAGTATCAGGCGGGAAGGCCCAGGCTCATGAATGAGGTTTCTAATTTAAATTTTTTCATATTCATAATTGTGGAGTCCCTCTTCTCCAACTTACCGAGATTCTAGTTGATTCCATATCCGCCGCCGCCGGGGGTTTCGATGGTGAGTTCATCGCCGGCTTCAACGGAGAATGAGCATTTTCCACTGACCTCTTTTTCGATTCCGGTTTGCTTCACGTGATTGCGCCCGGATTCACCTGGTGCGCCTCCTTCCAATCCATACGGTTTGATGACGCGCCGATCAGACAAGAGGGTGATCTCGGCAGGTTGAAGAAATTCGTACGTCCGTACGATCCCGTCTCCGCCTTGATGCTGCCCGTTTCCTCCTGATCTTTCCCGCAGAGCATAGCGGGAAATGCGAAACGGATACGCGTACTCAACAGCCTCAACTGGAGTGTTCAGAGTATTCGTCATGTGTGAATGTCGTCCGCTCGCTCCATCGGATTGACCACCGGCACCCATGCCGCCCCCAATCGTTTCGTAATAGGCAAAGGGTCGATTGTGTCGTTGATCCCATCCACCAATGGTGAGGTTATTCATTGTGCCCTGGCTGGCGGCTGGTATGCGATCAGGACAGGCTCGCGCCAGGGCTCCCAGTAGAACATCCACAATTCGCTGGGAGGTTTCGACATTTCCAGCCGCCACCGCGGCAGGACGTCTGGCGTTTACCAATGTGCCTTCCGGCGCGATGATCTGAATCGGCCGCAAACATCCGCTATTGGCAGGGATATCCAAACCCAACACACATCGGAACACATAGGCCACTGCGGACAACGTGACCGGATAGACCGCATTGATGCTACCGGGCCGTTGCGCATCGGTTCCAGAAAAATCCACCGTGACCTGTTCATCTTCAATCATGATGGCCACACGAATGACAGCAGGTTTCTCGGAGAATCCATCGTTATCCAGAGCATCTTCAAAACGGTAGCAGTCATTGGGTAACGTGCTGATTAACTGGCGGGTCATGCGTTCGCTGTAACGAAGCAGGGCATCCATTTCCGCGAGCAGCGGTTGCACGCCAAACCGTTCAGCCATTGCTCGGATCCGTTCACCTCCAATCTGATTCGCGGCCAATTGAGCCTGGAGATCACCCCTGCGTTCCTCTGGAGTACGGACATTCGCTAATAACAGCCGCCAGATGTCATCATTTTTTTTACCGCCCACCATGAGTTTCACAGGGGGAATAATCAGTCCTTCTTGGAAAATTTCCTGTGACAACGGCATCGACCCTGCCGACATTCCCCCAATGTCGGCATGGTGCGCGCGATTGGCGACTAACCCTAAGAGCGTGGGGGGGGAGGTGTCTTCCACAAAAACGGGCGACACCACGGTGAGATCGGGAAGATGTGTGCCCCCGCGATAGGGATCATTGACCATGGCCACATCGCCAGGCGCCCACGTCAAGGACTCAAGGCAGGCTTGCACCGACAAGGGCATGGCGCCAAGATGAACGGGGATATGCGCCGCTTGCGCGACCAGATTTCCCGATGCATCAAACACCGCACAAGAAAAATCACAGCGTTCTTTGATGTTGGGCGAGAAGGCGGCCCTCTGCAGGCGAGCGCCCATTTCCTCGGCCACGGACACCAACCGGTGCTTCATCATTTCAGTGCGAATGGGATCATCCATCGGTGACTCCAACCTTTATGAGAATATTCGAATAGGTATCAATCGCTGCGTGATCCGTGGGTCCAAGATAGATGGTGGTATCATCCAGAACCAGAATGGCCGCTCCATGGATTTCATGTCCTGGACACAAGCGGGTTCCCCAATAATGCGGAACCGGTTGCATCCCTTGAGGCAGAACCACCGGACGATCTTCCCATAGAGCTGCAGTCGGATCGGCTGACCCTGCCGGCCTGGTGGGAATGGTGGGCGGCGTCACCTGGCCGACTGCCCGGACTCGTACATTCACGATTTCGATGGGAGTCTCTGTCTGACTATAGCCATAGCGCACACAATGAATCCGATGGAATTCCTCGCGGAACATTGAAGTCAGCGGCACCGCTAAGTCGAAGGATTGACCGACATAACGCACATCGACCGTTCGAGAGAGAATCCATTGGTCAGGATCCACCCCTTCCCGATGTAAGTCCTTTTGCCCCTGATCAACCAACGGTTGCGCGCACTGCTCAAGAACCTCAATCGGCGTGTCTCCCGGCAGCATCACCGTCTGGACATAATCCAATTGCACCTCCGCAGCCAACATGCCCAGAGCAGAAAGCGTGGCGGCCATGGGGGACACCAACACGTGTGGAATACCCAGTGCTCTGGCCAGATCGCAGGCATGTAATCCGCCGGCCCCACCGAATGCCACCAGGACAGTTTCCCTGGGATCTTCTCCCCGCTCCACCGAAATGACACGCAGTGCGCGCTCCATATGGACATTGGCAATTTGGATCATACCCAAGGCCAGGGTCTGCCGGACATCCAAGCCGGGACGAGGGGTCAGGACCATCTGCCGGCTCAGTTCATCAAACGCCTGTTGCGCCGACTCGACATTCAATCTCATCCGGCCACCTAAAAACCCGTCTGTCGGCAATCGACCTAAAACTACATGCGCATCCGTGACCGTCGGAATGGTCCCGCCCCGCCCATAACACACCGGACCCGGTTGAGCTCCGGCACTTTGAGGTCCCACACGGAGATTGCCGCCCGCATCGACGGTGGCCAGAGAGCCACCTCCGGCACCGACCGTATGAATATCGATGACAGGCACACGAATGGGATTTCCCCCGACTTTGGCTTCGGTCGTGACGTGAATCGTCTCATGAACCAACGCCACGTCTGTGGACGTCCCGCCCATATCATACGTCAGAATCCTGGTGAAGCCCGCCAACCCTGCCAGGTATCGCGCGCCCACCACACCCCCGGCC
>JBATLR010000115.1:0-15693 GCA_049289415.1 Nitrospirales bacterium | reverse complement strand
GGATGGGGTGATCACTGGCCGCTTCGATAATGGAACCACCCGGACCCTTGGACAGGTGAGACTTACCCGGTTTATTAACCCTGATGGCTTGCAACCGATTGGACGAAATTTGTTTATTCAATCCGGTGATTCCGGCACTCCCCTGGACGGGGCGCCCGGCACGGGGGCATTTGGCAAGGTATCGGCAAGCACGCTTGAAGCCTCCAATGTGGATTTGGGTGAAGAGTTAGTGAATATGATTACGATGCAGCGTGGATTCCAGGCGAATTCACGAATCATCACCACCACCAACGATCTACTCGGAGAACTGGTCAATCTGGCCCGTTAGATTTTTACCGAGGATCTGACTGATTAAGCCCTCCGGCAGGAGCACCTGCCTGGGGGCTTTTTTGCCTTAGTCGGATGTTGAATCTAAAAATGGCCGTTGGCCATCTCGGAACCCTTCGACTGCCGCGGAAGCCGCGGCGCTCAGGGCGAACGGACTCTCACCCAACGGGTGACCACTTCGACACCCCGTTCGTGCTGAGGCTCTCGAAGTATGAACGGGCTAGCAGCCCTGTGGCGGCCGTTTTTAGGTTGAACAAGCACGCCTCATATAACCGTGCGGGGGTAAGGAGGAAGTAGAAAAAAATACTTGCCTTAATTTGCTGAATGCATTTTTACTTCTCACTCCTTCCGTTTTTCCCTTCACACTCCGCACTCCTGACTCCTCACGCCTCATGTTTTTCCCGTCCTACTCCGTACGCATGACGCCTGACCCCCTCACGCCTTACTCCTTACGCCTCACGTTCTCATAGACGAACCTGTCAAAGGTTCCCTCGAATTGCCAGGAAAATGACGAAAAGGCAGGTCTCATATTGTTGCAGGGCCTAAGAGATACAAGGCACGACTGTGGAAGAAACATATGCATATTCAGTGTGTTACAGGCTTAGCATCAGCGTGCCTACGTAGAAAATTGGAGTGGCACAAAGGTTGCTGATTTGGGAAGGGGAACGTGAAGGTTCAAAAACTACTTAGCGTGTGAGGTTGATGTATGGCTGAAGAGGATGACAAAGGGGAAGCCCCCGTTAAAGCCGGGGCCGGAAAAAAAATGCTGTTGATTATTATCGCGGGCGTTCTTCTTCTCGGTGGAGGAGGAGGAGCAGCCTGGTATTTCATGAGTGGGCAAGAGGAGAAGCCCGTCGAGCACGACGAGCATGCCAAAGCCGAGACAGGTCATGAAGAGCCCGGGCCGGTGATGGAGTTAGAGCCCTTTCTTCTGAATTTAGCGGATCGGGAGGAGCTGCGATTTTTAAAAGTGAGCATCAAACTCGAGTTAGACCGGCCTGAAGAAAAAACGGATTATCAACACAAAATCCCGGCCATTCGCGACGCGTTGCTGGTGTTACTGAGCAGTAAAGAATCGCAATTACTCAGAACCGTGAACGGGAAGCGCCGGGTGCGAGAAGAAATCATGACGCGGGTGAACGGCGTCATGAGTAAAGGGAAAGTGGCCAATGTATATTTTACTGATTTTATTATTCAGTAGGGCCTGAGGAAAAAGACGTAAGAGGTCTGGAGTCCGGAATCAGAAAGAGGAGAGAAGAGACAGCAGGGCTGTTTCTTTGTGCCACGTCCCAACATGGAAAAAATTCTTAGTCAGGATGAAGTTGATGCCCTTCTTCGGGGCGTGTCCGACGGCGGCGTGGAGACGGAACCTGAAGACCCGGTAGGTGCCGAATTACAGGACGGACCGGTTCCGTACGATTTGGGGAATCAGGAATGGGTCGTTCGCGGGCGAATGCCGACCCTGGATGTGATCCACCAGCAATTTTCGCGTGGGTTCCGCCTCTCTTTAAGCGACGTGCTTCGTAAAACCGCCGAGGTGACGGTCACGAATCAAACGGTGATGAAGTTCGGAGAGTTCACCAAACGTCTTCCCATCCCGGCCTACCTCCAGATTATCTCCATGGAGCCTCTTCGCGGCTTAGCGATGATCGCCACGGATGCGGCGACTGTGTATTTGCTGGTTGATCATTTTTTCGGGGGAGCCGGCCAGACCCATGTGAAACCGGAAGGGCAGGATTTTACCATCATTGAGCAACGCGTGATGAAGAAGGTCATGCTGATGGGGTTGGGGAATCTTCAAAAAGCCTGGGACCCTGTCCAAAAACTCCTCATCAATGCGGTTCGGGTAGAAATGAATCCTCAGTTGGCGGCCATTGTGTTGCCGGCGGATATCGTCATTGTGGTCACCTTGGGCATCGAATTAGGCAATTCGGTAGGGGATCTCCACCTCTGTCTTCCCTATGCGATGTTGGAACCGATTCGAGAACGTCTGCAGGTGAGTTTCCAGGGGGACTCGTTTGAAACGGATCATGGCTGGTTGAAACGTTTTTCAACCAGGCTGAAGGAGGCCTATGTCACCCTGTCGGTGTGTTTGGGGGAAACGGAAATCTCGGTGGAGGAATTGATGCAATTTTCACCGGGCGATGTGATCGGGTTGAATCAAGGGACCACCCAGCTGCTCACAGCCACAGTGGAAGGGGTGCCAAAATTTCTTGGTTCTCCGGGAACGACAAAGGGCATGCAATCATTTCAGATCAAGGACATCATTCTGACGAGGGAGTAAGGGCCGGTGAACGCGATGAGGTGCCGGCCAGTCACTGACTGTGGAAACCCGGAGATGAACGATGAGTGAAGACGACAACATCGACATGGACACGTTTGATGCTGAGAAGGAAATGATGGAGGCGTTAGCGCAGGAAGCCGCTGCGAAAGAACAGAACGCTGCGGCGAAAAAACAGGAGGTGGCGGCGAGTACCAGCAGTCACACGCCACAATTGAATACGTCTCACGATCAGAACTTAAATCGTATCCTAGATATTCCGTTGGTGCTCTCTGCGCAATTGGGCAATACCCGCATGCTGATTAAGGACTTATTGCAGTTAGGACCGGGTTCCATTGTTGAATTGGATAAACTCGCCGGGGAACCGTTGGAAGTATTGGTGAATGAACGGTTAGTTGCGCGTGGTGAGGTGGTGATGGTGAATGAGAAATTCGGCATCCGTCTCACGGACGTGATTAGCCCGACCGAGCGTGTGAATAAGCTTCGATAAGGACGAAAGGGTGAAGGGTAAAGATGGAAGGGAAAAGGTAGAAGTAAATAGATAAACAGTAGTGAACAAGAAAAATAAATCTTTTCCCGGTTCTCCTTACTCCTCATTTTTTTTACTTCCTACTTTCAACGAGAACATGATGGATCTTACCCATGAAGCGCTCAAAATGGCGGGGACGCTGGCCCTGGTGGTCCTGGTCCTTCTAGGAGGATTAGCCTGGGTTCGGCGCACATTCGGGGAATTGCCGGGAAAGAGTGGCGATCCGGTGATGCGCATTTTGGGCGGACTCCGGGTTGGGACGGGAAAGCACATCATGCTCGTGGAGGTGGCCGGAGAAGTGTTGGTGTTGGGGACGACGGCCCGAGAGATGACGTTACTGACGACCGTTGCGGATGCCGGCCGGATTGAACGGCTCCGCTCCATTGGGAATCCGCTCGCCGGGCCGCTGGGCAGCTGGTTGGGACAGTGGACCCGACAGGCATTTGAGAAGTTCGAACGAGGATCGGTGACCTCGGAACCGTCCACCCGAATGGCCAAACGCGCCACACGGGTGAAGGGAGAAGAGAGGTCATGAACCATTTCTTTTGCGGGTTTCGTGGAGGAGGTGCCTGCTGTCGACTGTTAGGCATGAGTCTGGTCATGGGGCTGCCGACCTCGGCTTTTGCCCAGGCCACCAAGGATCCGGCGATCAGTTTGCAGGTATCCGGATTGGACGGGACCGAACCATGGACCTTCGGGCTTCGTATCCTCTTTCTCCTGACGGCCTTAACTCTTGCACCAGCCCTGTTGATGTTGGTGACGGCATTTACCCGCGTCGTGATTGTTTTGGGTCTTCTTCGGCAGGCGTTGGGGACCATGCATGCACCACCGAATCAGGTGATGATTGGATTGGCCATGTTTTTGACGCTGTTTATTATGATGCCGGTGTGGGAACAGATTCGGGTTGAGGCCCTTAATCCACTATTGGAACAGCAGGTGACACAGGAAGTGGCGCTTGATCGGGCCAAGATACCGATAAGAACGTTCATGCTGAAACAAGTACGGGAAAAGGATTTAACCTTGTTTGTGGAGATGGCGAAAGTTCCTCACCCTCAGACGCCCGATGATGTTCCGTTCCATGTCCTGGTGCCGGCGTTTGTCACGAGTGAATTGCGCACGGCGTTTCAAATTGGGTTTCTCATTTATGTGCCTTTTCTGGTGATCGATATGATTGTCGCCAGTATTCTCATGTCCATGGGGATGATGATGCTGCCACCAATCATGATTTCGTTGCCGTTTAAATTGGTGTTGTTTGTGTTGGCTGATGGATGGTTTTTGGTCGTGGGAGCGCTGATGAATAGTTTTCAATAATGTGAGAAGGAAGGCGTAGGGCGTGAGGAGTCAGTAGTAAGGAGTGTATCGAATGCCGGGGTGCAACGATCTGGTTCTTCTTCTGTCTTTTTTCTCCTCACTTTTCACGCCTGACCATTGACATTCCATGGCAAGACTGAAGGGGGTAAGAAGATGACAACCGAAAGTGTCCTGAGCATCGGTCAGGAGGCGATTCAAACAATCCTGCTTGTCGCGGGTCCAATGTTGGGTCTCAGCCTTCTGGTCGGACTCTGCGTGAGTGCCTTTCAAGCCATGACACAGATTAACGAAATGACCCTCACCTTTTTGCCAAAGGTGGCCACCATGTTTGTGGTGCTCCTGGTCACATTTCCCTGGATGGTGGAAATCCTTGTGGGATTCATGACGGGGGTATGGGCCAGGATACCCGAGTTTGCCCAATAATCGAGGGAGTCGACCTGCGGCATGTATCAGAAAGATGTCCGGTAACCGGTGTTGCAATGGGATATGGCGATTCAGCAAGTGTGGCAATTTGTGGTCGTACTCGTGCGCACAGCCGTTATCTTGTCGGCGTTACCGTTGCTGGGGGGGCAATCGGTTCCGAGTCGCATCAAAATCGGCATGGCGGTGATTATCGCCATCCTGTTGATGCCCATCGTGACCTTTACCCTTCCTCCCAATTGGTTGGAACCTGGAAATCTGGTGATCGTCCTGGGTGCCGAATTGCTTGTCGGTCTGGTCTTAGGTTTGGCTCTTCGATTACTCATGACCGCGGTGGAACTGGCGGGCAGTGTGATGGGCTTTCAAGTGGGGTTTGCCATGGCCGGAGTGTTGGACCCTGTCACGCAAGTGGAGACCCCGGTGTTCGGGCAATTACTGACCATTCTGGCAACCCTTCTGTATTTTCAAATCGATGGGCATCATTTGGTGTTGTTGGCGTTGGGCAGTAGTTTTCTGTTGATCCCCCCCTTTGGCGCCCATTTGAGCGCTCCCCTCCTGAGCGATGTGACCGAAGTGATGCAACGCACCTATGACACGGGAATGAAGCTGGCCTTCCCGGTGATGGGGGCCACATTTTTGGTTCATTTCATCATGGGGATTCTTGGCCGCCTGGTTCCCCAGATGAACGTGATGCTCACCAGTTTTCCCATTACGATTGCGGTCGGTTTATTGGTGTTAGGCCTGGGATTGCCCTTCATCGCCTTGGTTTTTCAAGACTCCATTGTCGGGATGGAAACGGTCCTGTGGGACTTATTACAGGAATTAGGGCATGGCTGAAAATAAAGACGGGGCGGATAAATCAGAGCAACCGAGTCCGAAACGTTTAGCGGAGGCTCGTCGCAAAGGCCAAGTGCCGATGACCAGGGAATTGCCCTCGTTGTTTGTTTTGTTGGGTGGGGTTGGGCTGCTGTCTCTGTGGGCGCCTCATGCGTTTGTCCAATTTTTTGATCATTACCGACAGTGGTTGGCGCAAGCCGGAACCCTTCAATTAGATGCTCAGTCCACACATGTCTTGTTGTTAAATATTGCCTATCAGGCCTTTGTTCCCCTAATTCCGTTCGGGCTCCTGGTTGGGCTATTCGCCTTTCTCGCCATTATCCTGCAAACGGGACCGCTGTGGATTGAAGAGGCCTTGCAACCCAAGCCGTCCAAATTGAATCCCTCCAATGGGTTGAAGCGCATTTTTTCCTGGAAAGGGGTCGTCGATCTTTTAAAGTCCTTGCTCAAATTAGCAGGGGTGAGCGGCATTGCCTATCTAATTCTGTCTCATAACCTGCTCGCGATTGTTCAACTTCCCCTCCTTGAGTTAACGGAGGCGGTTGGGGGTGTGTGGGGTCTCCTGGAGAACATTATGTGGTCGGTCGGAGGATCCCTGCTCCTGTTGGCAATCATCGATTTCGTCTATCAGCGGTGGCAGCATACCGAAGATCACAAAATGACCAAACAGGAAGTCAAAGACGAGTCAAAGGATGTGGAAGGTGATCCGCAGATTCGATCCCGCCGGCTTAGTTTACAACGGGAACGTGCCCGACAACGAATGTTGCAGGCGGTACCTAAAGCCGATGTGGTGATTACCAACCCTACTCACGTGGCTGTGGCGCTCAGGTATGAAACAGGAAAAATGGACGCGCCGGTGGTGGTGGCGAAGGGCGCAGGATTTATGGCGGACAAGATTAAGCAAATCGCCCGTCATGCGGGAGTGCCGATTATTGAAAACCGCAGTTTGGCTCGAGGACTGTATAAGGCCGTGAAAATCGGTCAAGAAGTGCCCAGTGCGTTGTATCAGGCGGCCGCTGAGGTGTTGGCTTACGTGTATCGCCTGAAGAAAATGCATGAGGGAACGTGAGGGCGGAAGGAGTAAGGCGTGATGCGTAAAGAGTATGGAGGCGTCAAGAACCTCTTTCTTCTGTCTCCTTACTCCCCATTCTCTTCCTATTACGCCTCGCAAGGTTGAGGAGAGTCATGTGGAAATAAATTACAACCATATGCAACAGCGGTAACCGATTAAGGCACGCATGGCATTTGATTCTCAAAAATTACGAGACGAACTGACTCCCGCGCATTATGGGGATGTCCTCTTGCCGATCGGGGTGGTGGGGATGCTCCTCCTCATGCTCTTACCCCTTCCCTCATTTCTTTTGGACCTTTTTTTATCCTTTAGCATTACGCTGGCTGTCTTGATTTTACTCGTGACCATGCATGCCGGGCGTCCCGCAGAATTTTCCGTCTTTCCCTCGGTGGTGTTACTCACCACGTTGTTCCGGCTTGCGCTGAATATTGCTTCGACGAGGGCCATTCTCATGCATGGGAACGAAGGCCCCGCTGCAGCCGGACAGGTCATTGCCGTGTTTGGGGAGTTTGTGGTCGGGGGGAATTATGCGGTGGGCATTGTGGTCTTCTCCATTCTGGTCATTATCAATTTTGTCGTGATCACCAAGGGCGCCACTCGTATTGCGGAAGTCGCCGCGCGATTTACTCTGGATGCGATGCCCGGTCGGCAAATGAGTATCGATGCGGATCTGAATGCGGGGATCATTGACGAAGGGGAAGCGCGGAAACGCCGGGAGGCCATTTCACAGGAAGCCGATTTTTACGGATCGATGGACGGTGCCAGTAAGTTTGTTCGTGGCGATGCGATTGCGGCGTTGCTCATTATCTTCATCAACGTCATTGGTGGGTTGGGCATCGGCGTGCTGGAGCATGGGATGTCTATCATTGAAGCTGCTAAACGTTTCACCCTGCTGACGGTCGGGGACGCCATTGTGGCTCAAATCCCTGCCCTGATTATGTCGACGGCCGCCGGTATCATCGTGACGAGGGTTTCGACCAAAACCAGCCTTGGACGTGATTTAACCGATCAAATCTTTTTCAATCCCCATCTTGTGGCGGCGGTGGCCGGCATGTTGTTCTTTTTAGGATTTCTTCCCGGGCTGCCGCATGTGGCGTTTTTGTTGTTGGGATCGATGACCGCCGGTCTCGCCTACCTATTGTGGAATCAGAAGCAAGAAGCCGCTCGCCTGAAAAACCTCCCCAAGAAAAAAGATCCGGCGACCTCCTCCGGCACGGAATCGGTGGATTCCGTGACCCCTCCGGACCTTATGGAGTTGCATGTCGGTTATGGACTTGTGCCGTTTGTTGATCAAGCTCAGGGAGGGGAGTTGTTAGAACGGATTCGGGCTATCCGGCGCCAAACAGCCCTTGATATGGGATTTGTCGTGCCCGCCGTGCATATCCGGGATAATCTCCAGCTCAAACCGCATGAGTACCATATTTTGTTGAAGGGAATTCAGGTGGCCAAGGGAGAATTGGTGCCTCGGCATTTATTGGCCATCAATCCCGGTCATGCCAAAAAGGGCCTGCAAGGAAAGCCGGGAAAAGATCCGTGTTTCGGATTGCCGGCCGTCTGGATTGCTCCGACAGAAAAAGAGCGTGCCCAAATGGATGGCTATACGGTCGTCGATGGCCCGGCCATTATTGCCACGCATATGACCGAATTTATTAAAACGAATGGGCATGAATTGCTGGGTCGGCAAGAGGTCCAGAATTTGCTGGATAACCTCGCTAAGACGTATCCCAAGGTGGTGGATGACTTGATTCCGACTCAAATATCGTTAGGAGCGGTGGTGCGAATCCTCAAGAATCTCTTACGGGAACGAGTGTCGATCCGCGATTTGCGGACCATTTTGGAGACTGTTGCGGATTACACCACTCAGAGTAAGGATCCTGACACCCTGACCGAATATGCTCGGCAAAATTTATCCAGAACGATTTCGTCCCAATACGCCAATCCCGACGGATTACTGCAGGTGATTAGTCTGGATCCGATGCTGGATCGCCGCTTAATGGAGGCGATGCGGCCGAGTGGTCATGGAGAGCAAGGTGGGTTGCCTCCCAGTTTGTTGAATCAGGTGATTCTGTCGGTCCGTCAGGCCATTGAGCGAGTCGTGAGTCAAGGATATCAACCCGTGCTGTTATGTTCCCAGTCGATTCGATCCCAACTGTATCGCTTAGTCTCGCCGGGCGTGCATGCGCTGGCGGTACTTTCGCCGAACGAGTTGGACCCTAAAACTCAAATTCAAGCTATTGAAGTTGTGAGGATGCCACATGAAGCTGAAACGGTTTGAAGCCCTTTCATTACAAGAAGCTCTCCAAGCGGTAAAAGCCGAACTGGGACCTGAGGCGGTCATCGTCTCGTCGCGCCGTATTCAAAAAGGGGGAGGCTTGTTCGGTCTGCTGAGTCAATCCGTCATTGAGGTCACCGCGGCGGTGGATCGTTCGGCTCAGGCGGAGGAAGGTCCTGCCGCACGTGTTGATCGATCCATTCAGTCCCTTATGGCCAAACGTTTTGTGCCTGAAGTGCCGGTACGTCAACCGGAACACCCCAAAACGGATGCTAGTTTTTCAGAAGCTCTCCAGGTGGCGACCGTGCTCGATCCGGTAACTCAGAACCTCCATGAGATGCGTCAGGAAATTCAACGGTTGCGGGAAGAACAACAAGATCCTGAACGGGTGTTAGGGCCCTTGCGACAGGAATTAGAAGGCCTGCGGATTGTGGTGGGACAAGTCTTGGGAAGTCAGATGGACCAACGTGTTGAAGGGTTACCCGGAGACGTGATGGACGTCTACCAGTCCTTGGTGAGTCAGGGCGTGAATCCTCAGACTGCGCATCATCTGCTTCGTGCGGTAGTGGAAACGCTTGGGACAGCCGGCGTGGGAAATCGCGAAGCCATGAAAAGTCTGTTATGGGAACGGATGGAGGAGACCGTAGCCGTCTCGGGTCCATCGGTCTCCAAGCATTATGGCCAAAAAGTGATGATGATGGTTGGGCCGACCGGCGTGGGAAAAACGACGACCATTGCCAAGCTGGCAGGGTTGGCCCGTCAACAGGATGAGCATCGGCGAACCGTGTTGATTACCCTGGATACGTATCGTGTGGCAGCGGTCGAGCAACTTCGGGTGTTTGCAAAAATTTTAAAAATTCCCTTGGAGGTGGCCGTGTCCCACAAGGATTTTATGGAATGCATGGGACGACATCAGCATGCCGATTTGTTGTTGATCGATACGGCGGGGCGAAGCCCCAAGGATCAAGCCGGGTATGATGAATTACTCGCGATCACCAGAGGACAAGTACACGTCGAAACGCATCTGGTGTTAGCCGCTCCGATGGCCGAGTCGGTGCAGATGGACACCATTCGCCGCTATCAATCGGTTCCTATCCATAAGCTCATCATCACGAAACTGGACGAGGTATCGGTGGGCGGTGGTCTGTATAACGTCTTGTCACAGACGGGACTGCCGGTCTCCTATCTCTCTGCCGGACAGCGGGTGCCTGAAGACTTGGAAATCGCCACCCGAACACGCCTCGTTGAATTAGCTTGGGGCCACTCACCAGGCCATGTCCTTCAAGAGCGTGTGCCGGTAACGGGGGTGGCGCACTAATGGCCGGGTCATTATCCACACCGGTTCTGGTGCCCGGCGTTCCGGCGCAACGACGCCTGGATCAAGCCAGTGGATTGCGTGCCGCCATGACCTCCAACCCACAGGATCCTCCACGGATTCAGGTGATTGCGGTCAGTTCCGGAAAAGGCGGAGTTGGAAAAAGTAATGTCGTTGCGAATTTAGCGGTGGCTGCGGCTCGGCAGGGACGGAAGGTGTTGATCATGGATGCGGATCTCGCCTTAGGAAACGTCGACATCCTCCTGGGCCTCACTCCGCAGTATACGATTGAGGATGTGCTCTCCGGGCAGCGAAGCTTGAAGGACGTCCTCGTAACCGGGCCCGAAGGTATTCGCCTGTTGCCGGCGACCTCCGGAGGCCAGGCATTTACTCAGCTGACGCATGAGCAGCAACTTCATTTGCAATCGGCGTTTCTTCAGTTGGCGTCTCCGCCGGATTTGCTGCTGATTGATTGTGCGGCAGGGATTTCGGCCAATGTACTGTACTTCAGTTTAGTGGCCCACGAAACACTGGTAGTGGTATCGCCCGACCCGACGTCTCTGACCGATGCGTATGCCTTGGTCAAAATTCTTTCCACCCGTTATCACTTACGAACATTTCGCATGCTGGTCAATAAAGTGAAACATACCCAGGAAGGCAAAGATGTGTTTCGGAAGTTGAGTTTGGTGACGGATCGGTTTTTAAATATTTCGCTCGATTACCTCGGCTGTGTTCCCGCAGACGACTATGTGACGATGGCCGTGGCTCAACAACGCGCGGTGTGCGATGTCTATCCGCGGACGCCGGCGAGTCGAGCCTTTTCTTCGTTGGTGAAGACCCTCAATGATTGGAGAGGAGATGGTTCCTGGCAGGGGGGCTTTCAACTCTTCGGTCCTGCTGCTTTGGGAGCCACTCGAACTGTGACGGAAGGATAACGTATGAAACGTGGCGCGGTAACAACGGTTTCAGAGAGTCCGGTTTCGGAGAAACCGGCATCGTCCAATCCGACGAAACTCTCGCTTTCCACCCAGGAACGTGAGACGTTGGTTCAGGAGTTTTTGCCGGTAATTAAATACATGGCTATGCGAATGGCCATGCGAGCGTCGAGTGGGCTCAATGTGGAAGATCTCATGAGTGCCGGGATGGTCGGGCTTCTGGATGCCCTGACGAAGTTCGATCCCTCACGAGAAATAAAATTTCGTACCTATGCCGAGTTTCGTATTCGTGGAGCGATGCTCGATGAAATCCGGGCGATGGACTGGGTTCCGCGGTCTCTTCGGGAACGCATCGGGAAAATTCAGCATGCGGCCAATGAATGGACGAAACGCAAAGGGCGGCCACCGACGGAGGATGAACTCGCAGAATCCTTAGGTATGGAGGCTCAAGAGGTGGACGAGACGCTTCTGCAAGCCAAAGGCGCCGTCGTATTGAGTCTCGATGATTTGGGTTCCAATGATGAAGACTCCCATCCCATCTTGGATGCGCTGGCGGATCGAGACCAACCCTCGCCGTTGGAAACTTTGGTGTCGGAGGATGCCCGCCAGGCGTTGGTCGATGCCATTGAGCGATTGCCGGAACGTCAACGGTTGGTGCTGACCCTCTATTATTTTGAAGAGCTGACCATGAAAGAAATTGGAGTCGTGTTGCACGTCACGGAATCCCGAATTTGTCAGTTACATGCCCAAGCCATGATTCGTCTGAAGGCCCTTCTCCATACCCGGCTCGGTCCGTAGACATGCTTGAGGGGTACGGCGTCAGACCTAAGGCGAAGGCAGCGACCTCTTTTCCGCCATGCCCGCCATTGTCATCGGGCATCGATTTTCAGTTCATGACCATTACGCTTTGTGTGAGGCATGAGTATGGTGAGGTACGGAGATCCGTTTTTCTTCTAATTTCCTGGCACTTCACGTTTCCCTTGTTATGCAATTCCCGGATATCTCTGTGGGTTCATTGAAGCAGATGACGACGGAAAATGTCCTCGATATGAAAGCGCCTCCCGGAGATCCGCTTTATACCATTCTCATTGTGGATGATGAAAAAGTTGTGCGGATGGTCGCCAAGAAGCGTTTGGCCAAACTGCCGTGTCGGTTATTGGAGGCCGATAGTGGGGAAGAAGCTCTGGCCATGCTTGATCAGGAATCGGTGGATCTCATCCTATCGGATTGGGTCATGCCCGGTCTTGATGGTCCTGGACTTTGTGAAGCGATTAAACAGGATGAACGCTATCGCACGATCCATTTTATCCTGATGACGGCATTGGACCACCCGACACAAATTGCCGAAGGGCTCAGCCGGGGAGCCGATGATTTCCTTTCCAAAACCGATTCCGATCATGAAATTGTCGCCAGAGTGTGCGCGGGCCTTCGAGCCCGACAGTTGATGTTGTCTGTGGAAAAGTCTAATCGGTTGTTATCACAAAAGCAGGCCGAATTAGACTCTGAACTCCGCTCGGCCTCCACCTTTGTGCGAGGTCTGCTTCCCCGGACCGGGGAAGTGATTCCTGGAGTGTGGGTGGAATGGGAATTTTTACCGTCTTCGCATTTGGGAGGAGATTTCTTTCAGATCGCCCGATGGGGGGACGACCATCTCGGGCTCATGGTGTTGGATATGTCGGGGCATGGGATCGGACCCGCGTTGCGGGCCGTGTCGTTATCTCTGCTTTTCAAGGGAGACCATATGCAACAATTGTTTCCCTCCTACGATCCAGGTGAAATTCTGACGAGTCTGAACCAACAATATCCCATGAGCGATGACGGGGAGTACTTCACGATCTGGGTTGGGGTGTGGCAATGCTCCACGCGCCTTCTTCGATATGCGAGTGCGGGACATCCCGGTTCCATTGTTGTGAAAACAGACCGGTCGTCGATGGTGTTGGGCGAGAGATCTTGGCCTATTGGCTTTTCGCGTAACGAGGTGTATGGAACGGATTCCATCTCCGTGAATCCCAGTGACCGGATGTATCTCTATAGTGATGGGATTTATGAGGTGATGAATCCTCAGGAAGAGATCTGGGGGAAAAAAAGGCTTCAGAGGGCACTTGAGGAGATCGCTGGTCAGCCGATGCAGTCGGGATTGTCCCGTATTATCGAGCAGAGCCGGGCATGGAATGCCAAAGGCGGGTTTGAGGATGACGTCGCGTTACTCGGAGTGGAGTTTTAGGCGTGAGGGGGTAAAGCGTCAGGCGTGAGAAGATAAAAGCAAAATTCTTCTTAAGCCTTACGCTTCCTTCTCACGTTCTACCCTGACACCTCACAATTGGCTGTTGTCGAAATGGCAGGTATGACAAACACATTCTCCCGAATCCTATTGGTGGACGACGATGAGTTAAATCTGGATGCTCTTGTCGAATGTCTCAAGGATGAATCCTATGAACTTGTTCAGGCACATAATGGGGAAGAGGCCTTAGCGTGTTTGCGAAAGAATGGACAAGATTTTCATGCCATGGTGTTGGATCGAATGATGCCGGGGATGAATGGTCTTGATCTTTTGGGGCATCTGAAAGCTGATGAGCGTCTCCAATGGCTTCCGGTTGTGATGCAAACCGCAGCCGGATCTCCGCAAGAAATAGGCGAAGGGATTGAAGCGGGGGTCTTCTTTTATCTCATCAAGCCCTTTGACCAGCGGCTCTTATTGCGGATTGTGAATGCCGCGGTTGAGGAGGGATTGAAATGGAAACGGATATGCCGAAATCTTCACCGACAGTCTCAGATTGTTGAATTATTGCAGCAAGGCCGTTTCCACGTTCGTACCATGGAAGAGGCATATGATCTGGCATTCCTGTTAGGGCGAGCCTGTCCCAATTCAGAAAAAGTCGTGTTCGGGTTGAATGAACTGTTGGCGAATGGCGTGGAGCATGGAAATTTAGGAATCGGGTTCGATGAAAAAACGGCCCTCCAGGCAAAGGGAGCGTGGGAGAAAGAAATTCAACGTCGGGCGAGGCTGCCTAAGTATGTTCATAAGGTGGTCGACGTGTTGTTTGAACGGTGCCTGGATTGCATCCAGGTCACCATAACGGACCAAGGTTCGGGCTTTGACTGGCGGAAATATGAACAGATAAACCCGGATCGAATTTTGGAAAGCCACGGAAGGGGTATTGCGATGGCCAAGGCTTTAAGTTTCTCACGGATCGAGTATCGAGGGAAAGGCAATCAGGTCGTGTGTGTCATCAAGACCGACTTGTCGATCGGTGAAGAAGGGAGCTTTCTTGCATCTGAACCTATGGCCGTTCCCAAATCGGATCGGGCGTGAGGAGTCATTCGTGAGGGAAAAAACGAATTTACCCGTTCCCAAAATTTTCCCTCCGTTTCCTTACTCCTCACTGCAGGTGATGGGCATCACGAGAAAAAAATGAGTCCTTCTAAAGTAAGGTCCATTGGCCTCCGAAAGGTCTCGTTGTCTCCTGTTAATTCCTTGATAGGCCGAAGGGTTCTACCTGGGAATGGAAGCGTCAGGCTAGGTAGGAAGGGTTGTTGGAATGTCCAGGGTTTTTTCCCCACGAAAAATGAGAGGGTAACATGGAAGAATGCCAAGTCACGTCAATGATTCCTGAGGAGGCGATTCTCAGGCCACAAGGCGACCTCACCATTTTTGAAGCGGCACAATTTCATGCCGATTTAGTGTCCTTGCATCAACAAAAAGGGCCTCTCGCGATTGATTTAGGCGGGGTGAACCGTATGGATTCCTCCTGCGTGCAACTGATGGTCGCAGCGACCCGCTCCGGGCGGGTGACCCTGCAGGGGTATTCCAATCGTATTCGTGACAAGTTTGAGCAAATTGGATTTGCACAGTTTCTTCCGACCCAGGAGTCGTAACGCAGAATCATGAAATAATGCAGTCGATATTCATCGAGATCCAAGAATGAGGTGATGTGTGAATGGTGATTGGATGGTATGGATGGGTGTAGTGGTGGCCGGAGCCGGGATTGGATATGTCTTGGGCGCCAGGAGCAGGCAGATGCGAATCCACCGGCTGGAACAGCAACTGCAGGAAGGCATTCAGGCTCAGCGCCGTTGGTTAGAGAACTGGAAGGCCTTTTGCCAGTGTCTGGCACCGGTGTTTCCGGTATTTGTGGGACAGATCAAGGCGGTCATTCAAGAAACAGGACAAGCGGCCGACGGACTGATTCAGCGGTTTCAGGCCATTTCACGAAATGCCAGAGAGCAGGTGGAAGAAACCGAGGCGTTGCTACATATGGCAGATGGGCATGGCGGAAAAGATGACTTTACCGTTGATCGGATCCTTCATGACACACAAACGACCATAGAAATGTTTGTCAAGCAAGTGACACAGACGACCACGGTGACGCTCGCCACGGTGAGCGTGATGGAGC
>JBATLR010000114.1:0-1696 GCA_049289415.1 Nitrospirales bacterium | reverse complement strand
TTAACCTTTCAGCATCCCTGTTTAACCTTAATGTGATATAGCTCTCAAAGATTGTATGAATATTTTTTGGTGACACTCCACCATTCTTGATCTGATCACATAACAACCCAAGGAACATTGGATTACGAGCAACTGAACGTATTTCTGGATTGACATGTCCAATATGGCCGATCACAGATGCTTCTTGCTCTTTGGAAAGATTCGCTCGCTTTACTAGTTCTATCTGCCTTTCACGTGATAAAGGTAGTACTCGAAAGCGAGGCCAACCTAACATAGATGGGCCACGAAAATGCCTTGATGCAATGACGCCCCGACATTTATTCATCGTATGCAAAAAATCTGACAATGCTTCGGCATATTCCCTAATAATAGAGTCTGATTCTATCGAACTTAAAATATCTGGAATTTCGTCAAACGAGTCAAACAAGAAGAGCCATGTGTTATTCAGCATCCCCTCTCTAAACTCGTTTTCCAGAAAAGCTTCGATATCTCTATCATTGACTCTGTTCAGTGATTCCAAAACGAAGTTTTCTATCAATATTCGATCAATAACCTGATTGCTTTGACGTTTTAGCTCCTTTAAATTTATGTAGATTGGTATGCATGACAATTCAGACGACTTATTCATTGCATCGCGAGCCATATGCATAGCAAGATGGCGTAATGCTACGCTTTTACCGGAACCCGGCATCCCTTCCACTAAGATGAGTCTTTCGCTACTCTTCCTCAATGCTGTTGAAAGAGATTTTTCACGCCGTATTCCATGACGTGTTCGTTTCCAAGCAGGAAAAAAATGCTGAAATATCCACGCCCCTTCTGCCTCTATCTCTGCCTCCAATTCTGAGTAGCGATGATCATTCCATTCTTCAAAACGGTTTAGCTTCCTTATCTCACTTTCGACATAGTCTGCAAATTGCTTCCGTCTAACAATTCTTTGCTTTTTGTCAGGACTCAACAAAAAGGGAGCAACAATCTCACTATATAAGACCTGTATCTTTCGAAGAATAAACATGAAAAACCAGACGGCAACAAGTAGAAGTAAAAGAGAAAGAGACCACGCCAAAGTTATCGCTAACCAGTTTGGTATACTAGTACCAAATATTGGCGTAAGGAACCTCTGAATGAGTTCGAGGAACTCTGATAAATCAACTGAAAACTCAGGCATTTGTTTACCTCAATTAGACATACAACATTTCATAACAAACCCGACGTTCACTGCTTCCAGCTATTATTATGCTGAATCATTCCGCACAGCTATCCCGGACTTGTACTGCTGGCGACAACATGTCCGCATAAGCAACCATACGTCAATTTCAACACGCCACAACACTCATAATGCGAAAGAAGTGCATGATCTTAACTTCCCAACCATTGTCGCTCAACCACATCAAGGCTCTCTCGACTTGTATGAAAAACATACAATTCCCGCGCCGGAGACTCCCGGTGGACCTGAGTATAGCTTTGCATCGCCGCCACCGAATCGGCGTACGCGCCGAGGACGTCCAATTGATCGAGGACACGCATGTCCCCTTCCGAATGCGCCGTGATCGCTTCAAGCAAAAGCCATTGTTGCGGGTAGTTTTCCCGGATCGTTTGCCATTGCATAGGGTTCCTCCTGAAAAGAAGTCAAAAGACGATGTATACACAGGATTGTAAATCGCCACGCAACGAGTGTCAAAGCCCCCTCACACCACCC
>JBATLR010000113.1:0-5402 GCA_049289415.1 Nitrospirales bacterium | reverse complement strand
AGCCAGCCCTGGCAGGTATGTTCACTAAGAATTTCAAACACCCGTCCATCCAGAGCCAAGTGGTCATCTTCAGGTATGGTGTCTGCCACCCATCGACGATTCGTCACTTCCAGCAGGGCGCCAAGGCGATTGGACGCAGTTTCATCGGGACCAAAGACCAGGAAATTCCGATTGCCCATGTTGCGTTTCATGACGTCCCGAAGAAACGTACCCATCACCCGCGTCGCTTCAGCCACGACCTTTCCGGGTAGGGGTACCTCCACCGCGTAATCCTGAAAGTCCGGCATCCTGAGATCTTTAAGCAGCAATCCACCGTTGGCATGAGGATTCGCACCCATTCGCCGTTCCCCCTTGGGAGCCAGTTCCGCCAGTTCTGGAATGAGTTTGCCGGTCTCGTCAAATAATTCGTCAGGCTTGTAACTCTGCATCCACTTTTCGAGGAGTTGAATATGATCCTTCTTGGTCGCCATCTCCGAAAAGGGGACCTGATGCGAACGCCAGGAATCCTCGGTTTTTTTCCCATCCACCTCTTTGGGACCGGTCCAACCCTTGGGGCTGCGCAAAACGATCATCGGCCAGCAGGGACGGGAGGTCTCCCCCTTTTCCCTGGCCCGATGCTGAATGGCATGAATCTCCTTCATCACCTCATCCAGCGTGTCCGCCATGACCTGATGCATGGCCTCCGGGTCATCCCCTACCACGAAAAACGGCTTATATCCGTAGCCGACCAATAAGCTGTTCAATTCATCATGGCTGATTCGAGCCAACACCGTGGGGTTGGCGATTTTGTACCCGTTGAGATGCAAAATGGGTAACACGGCGCCATCCAACTTCGGATTCAAAAATTTATTGGAATGCCAGGCCGTCGCCAGGGGACCGGTTTCGGCTTCGCCATCACCCACCACACAGGCCACAATCAGATCCGGATTATCAAATACCGCACCAAATGCATGCGACAGCGAATAGCCAAGCTCACCCCCCTCATGGATGGATCCCGGGGTTTCGGGAGCCACATGACTGGGAATCCCGCCTGGAAAAGAAAACTGTTTAAAAAGTTTTTTCATGCCTTCGGCATCCTGGGAGATGTTGGGATACACCTCAGTATAGGTCCCTTCTAAATACGTGTTGGCCACCAACCCCGGACCGCCATGTCCGGGACCGGCAATATAAATCATGTTGAGATCATGCTTCTTAATAACCCGATTCAGATGGACATACAGAAAGTTTAATCCCGGAGTCGTCCCCCAATGCCCCAGGAGGCGTAATTTAATATGGTCAAGCGTCAACGGCTTTTTGAGTAAAGGGTTATCATGAAGATAGATCTGCCCCACGGACAAATAATTCGCCGCCCGCCAATAGGCATCCATGCGCTCAAGCTCTTCCCTGGTCACTGCTGATTTTTTTGACACACCGGTTTTCATCTTCTTTCCCTCCATTTCGCCCTTTTATCAACATCAGTCTTTTCCTTTTGTACGAAGCACAGATTTTTGCGATCTCCTCTCCGGGTATTCCCAAATCCCTTCCGATGCCTACTCGAAAGCCATTCTGCCTCACGACCCATTCGTCAAATTTTCAAATCGGGATTTCTGAGTTTCAGAATAATCCGAAACACAGATTTCTCTAATTCCACCAGCAAAAAAATCACCGCGCCAATTCCAACTATTCGAAGCCATGCGAGTCCATCAATGCCGGTGGTATGAAATAGCGTCTGCATCACGTCGGTATAGGTAAAGAGGCCTTGAATGCCGAACACCATTCCTATGGTCAGGGGAACATAGGGATTTCCAAGCAATCCCTTGCGGGACAGAACCGAACCATAAAAGGACCGGGCATTTAATAAATAAAAGGCTTCAAAGACCACCAGCATGTTGACGGCTATCGTTCTCGCGGTTTCGATAGATGCCCCCTGATCAGTTTCCCATAGGAACAGTCCAAACGTGCCGGCCACCGCTAAGATGGCTACAAAGCCGATTCGCCACAGCAGAAACCGTGACAAAATGGCTTCACCGGGGCTTCGAGGGGGACGTCGCATGACATCCGAGTCAGGAGGTTCGACGGTTAAGGCCAAGGCCAACGTCACGGCGGTGATCATGTTGACCCATAGGATTTGTACCGGCGTAATCGGCAGCATGGTCCCTAACAGAATAGCGGCCACAATCACTCCGGCTTCGGCGACATTGGTGGGAAGAATAAACAGAATGGACTTTTGAATATTGTCATAGACCCGACGGCCTTCCTCGACGGCATGAGCAATGGAGGCAAAATTATCATCGGCCAGCACCATTTCCGCTGCTTCCTTCGCCACTTCCGTCCCCTTTACTCCCATCGCCACACCCACATCCGCCCGCTTGAGCGCCGGGGCGTCATTCACCCCATCTCCGGTCATGGCCACCACTTCCCCAGCGGCCTGGAGGGCTTGCACCAGCCGTAACTTATGTTCCGGACTCGTCCGGGCAAAGATATCGATATCCCGAACAACACGCTTCAATTCCTCATCGCTCAAGGTTTCCAGTACCTGTCCCGAGAGAGCCTGTTTTCCATCTCCGATATGCATCTGCAAACCAATCGTTCTGGCCGTGACCAGATGATCCCCGGTGATCATTTTGACTCGAATCCCGGCTTGTTGGCATTGCCGGACCGCTTCAATGGCTTCAGTCCGGGGTGGGTCAACAATGCCAAAGAGGCCTAACATCGTCAGGCCCTGCTCCACATCCCGAAACCGTAACTCTCGATGTTCGTGATTGGTCGATGCAAAGGCCACCGCCAGCACTCGCTGGCCACGACTCGCCATCTGCCCGATCCGATCATGCCACGACCGGCTATTCAACGGATGATCCTCTCCCAGACTCCGCTGAAACGCGCACATCTCTAATACCCGTTCAGGGGCACCCTTGATATACATAAATCCATGCCCGGCATGGTCATGATGTAACGTCGACATAAACCGATGTTGAGATTCAAAGGGAATCACATCCGTCCGTGGCCACATCTCATGTTCGAATCGATAATCCAATCCGGCTTTTCTCCCGAGGGTAACCAAGGCCCCTTCCGTCGGATCTCCGTTGATCTGCCAGATCCCCTCCACTTGGGTCAGATCCGCGTCGTTACACAACATTCCGGCTCGAGCAAGTTCCATCACCTCCGCGAGATCACCCAGCACGACCGGGTTGCCAAGCAGAGAAAATCCGCCATGCGGATCATAGCCGACACCACTGACCTCCACGGTATATGCCGCAGTCGCCAGCGTTTGAACCGTCATTTCGTTTCGTGTCAGCGTGCCGGTTTTATCCGAACAAATTACGGTCACGGATCCTAAGGTCTCCACAGCCGGCAGCCGGCGAATAATCGCTTGGCGTCGCGCCATCGCTTGAACACCGATGGCGAGCGTAATGGTCATAATGGCCGGGAGGCCTTCGGGAATAGCGGCAACGGCTAATCCAACGCTCGCCAGAAACATGTCACTGAAACCATACTCTCTGAAAAAAATTCCGAAGAGAAACACCCCAACCGCTCCGGTGATGATTGCCAGACTTAACCGGCTACCGAATTCTCCGATCTTTCGGAGAAGTGGCGTGGTCAAGGTCTGCACCCCGGCCAGCATGGCGCTGATCCGTCCTATTTCCGTGGAATCGCCGGTCCCGACCACCACCCCGGTTCCCGTTCCATAGGTCACCAGCGTTCCCGAATAGGCCATACCTTTTCGATCACCAATGGATGCGCTTTCCGGCACGGGTTTCATGTGTTTCTCAACCGGGACGGACTCACCGGTCAAGGCGGCTTCTTCAATACGCAAATTCTTCACCTTCAGAAGACGCAAATCGGCCGGAACTTTATCCCCGGATTGGAGAAACACAATATCCCCAGGCACAAGGCTTTCCGCCGAAATGGGGCAACGGGTTCCATCACGAAGCCCGCAGGCCTGCACCGACAACATCCGGCGAATGGCATCCATCGCCCTTTCGGCTTTGCCTTCCTGAAGGAACCCGATGACGGCATTGATGATCACCACACCCAGAATCACACTGGTATCCACCCAATGGCCAAGCATGGCGGTCACCATCCCCGCACCCAGGAGAATATAAATTAAAATATTGTGGAACTGGGCGAAAAACCGCTGCCAGGAGGATTGCTTTTTAGGCGGACGTAATCGATTAGGGCCATAGAGCGCCAGACGTTGGGCAGCAACATCCGGCGTTAAGCCCCCAACCTGACTGGCCACTGCCTTGAGGACGGATTCTCCATCCAAGGCATGCCAGCATGCGTCTGACCTGTTTTGATCGGATACCGACATCGCGCGCCTTTTAATTGAGGATAGGACCACACATGAGAAACAGGTTCAACATTCCCCACCTCACTGCCGGACGACCATCACAATTGCGTCCTTTACCCTTTGATGGCCTTGAGTCTTCCTGAAGAGGGAAAATGGATCACGCATCAAACTTTTTTCTCGGATCTCCCAGGGCGGGTGAGCAACACCGAACATGGAGCATAGCGAGCAATCTTTCTAACGACCCCTCCCAATGGGACCGGCTTGCCCCCTATGAATCCTTTTGATCCAACCATGATCAATTTTGCCTTCGAACGCTCGGCAATTTTAACAATTTCCTCAGCAGGATCTCCTTTGGTCAACACCGTATCGACTTCCATGCCGAGGCCTTTGACTCTTTGGCTCATCTCTTCCAGATGGCTGGCACCTTCTTTTTGAGCGTTCTCCGATACTTGTTTGGCTAATTGTTTAAATGCCGCTTTTCCTTTTCCCCAATACCAACCCTCCAGGTAAGCCGGCCTTCCCACCACATGCGTCACCGTCACATTTGGAGGGGTCTTGCAGGTCAATAGTCCGAGCATATTCGCAGTACTCAAAGCCACCGATGACCCATCGGTGGCCAGAATAATTTTGGCGGCGGATTTTCCCTTCGTCACCTTACTGAGTTTTTCACGAACCAATAACACTGAACACGGGGCTTCCCTCATCACCCAATCACTGGTACTCCCTAAAAGAAACCGTTTCACAGCGGAAAGACCACGGGTTCCTATGATGACCAGGTCAACTTGATAGTCTTTCACCGCCTGTAAAATTTCCGCACCCGGAAGCCCTTCCATCACCAGGGACTTAATGGTCACAGCCCTTTCTTCAAGAATCTCCTTCTTCGTGTGCTCAAGAAAATTCCTCGCTTCGGTGAACAGTTTCCCCCTTGCCTGGGAAATGACCCGATCCCAACTGGAAGGTCCCCCTGACGGTATCAGAGGAGACGCATGTTTCATCTCGATCACATGGATTAAATAAATTTCTGATGCCTTTGGCCAATCCACGGATTTCACAAATTGAATGGCCTCCTCCGCATGTTCGGAAGGATCAACCGCCACTAGAATTTTCATCTGGATCTCCTTTTCTCACAAAG
>JBATLR010000112.1:0-19809 GCA_049289415.1 Nitrospirales bacterium | reverse complement strand
CCACAAAGATTCCATTCGCAATAGCATGGCTACGTTGTATCGTCATCCAGGCCTCACGTTGCGCCTGGCCTTCTTCAGTTTTTTCTTTGGGATGCCAGCCGATGGCCGTAGGGTAAAATAATATCTCCGCTCCCTGTAGGGCAGTCATCCTCGCCGCTTCAGGGAACCATTGATCCCAACAAATCAACGGCCCGACCGTTGCGTGGGTGGTCTTGATTGCCTGAAAACCCCGATCCCCTGGAGTGAAGTAAAACTTTTCGTAATAGGCCGGGTCATCCGGAATGTGCATCTTCCGATACAGGCCCGCTTTTTCTCCCCGTTCATCCAACACGGCAATGGAATTATGATAGACCCCTGCCGTCCGCCGCTCAAACAACGACATCAAAATCGTCACACGATGAGATTTGGCAATTTTGGCAAAGGCCTCGGTGGAAGGCCCAGGAACGGATTCTGCCAAATCAAACAGAGCCACATTTTCCTGCTGACAAAAATATTGAGAGCGAAACAACTCAGGCAGACAGATAACCTGCGCCCCCTTTCGCGCCGATTCCTCAACCTTTTCCACTGCTCGCTCCAGATTCTCAACAGAATTGACCGAGCAGGCCATTTGAATCAATCCGATTTTCACCACGTCTTCATCCTCATTTTTACGAATTCATCCCCCCTCATTTGTAAGCAGAGGTCGCCCCCCACAGAATGCACAATACAGTTGGGGGGGATAGAAATATCAAAACCGTACCATCAACAATTCTAAAGTGTCCTATTATAGTTCATAAGCCACATCGCACTTCTATCCCACCTGGAGACTTTGTCTTCTTCAGAAAAAAGCCCCTTTCAAAGAGGAGAAAGGAAAAACCTTGGGAATCAGCCGCACTAAGGGGAAAAGACTTTACTTTCAAGATACGAGGAAACAGGGTATCAGTCCCAACATCTTCCATCGGGAATCGATGCTCATTTTTTTCTAATGGATCCCCGCAAACTCCTGCGGAAATTGGGGGATAACCACCACGACCTTCAAGGTTATGTCACCATAGATAGGAACCTATTCGTTAGGACGGAGCATAGCACAACCGGGATCACGAGCCACAAACATCCCGGCCACCTTCCGGTCTTGTTCCTTGAAGGCCTTGTGCCACCAGCAGGCCGCGTTCCAGAGATGCTCCGGGGCGCTATTACGTTCCGAGGTACCCGGCGTCACCCCCAAACCCAGCCCTTCAAAGATGAATTCAATGTAGGAGGATGCCGCGATCGGCGTGCCTTCCCGCAACGGATTGCGTCTGGCCCCTTGGGACCAGAGATAACTTTGCCAGACTCCCAACATCTCCCAAAAATTGTAACGCACACGATCCTGATTCCAGTTCATCGCCCGCTTTTTAAGTTTCTTGGCATCCTCGTCTGACATGCTTACGGCCACCAACCCCACATTGGCATCAATATCCTTATTCTCATACAGACCTAAGGTGCCTTCGTTAATCCCATTGCATTCCGGCCTGGGAAAGATCCCATTCCGTGGATGCAATGGGACTTCCAGGATCGGCAAGGATCTCAACGAGGTGCGAGAAGTCACCGGTTCCGCCACCACAAAGACATGCGACCAGAAACTCGGGCGGAGATCCCAACGCACCATGGACTGGGCTGTTCGTAAGGTATGCCCTGGAACATCCCGACTGCCGATCAGTCCAACCGTCATTAATCCACGACAACCAATCCCCTCTTTTTGCAGGGAGGCAAAGGCCTCATCAAAAAACTGCAAGTTGGTCCGTTTTCCATATTTGCTGGTCCAGTCTTTAATGGCCGGATTTCTGGTCGAAGATTGAGAATGGCGCATGATGAGTTCCTTTCTAGACGAGGCTTAGAAAACGCACACAGGACATAGCCTGGCACCCATTGCAAATCTAGTGGAAAAAATTCATTACCGGAGCAACAACTCCTTCTTCCACAGGCGCGTTAAGGGACCACCCAGACCTTGAGGTGGAGCGGTTTCATCCCAATCAATTTCAATAACTTTGGCCGGGAGACTCCATAATTCCAACTCGAATCGTACTCGTGGCGATCCTCCTGTCTGACTTCCGGGAACCATGCGCACGAGACCCACATTATTCTGAATGGTCATGATGTCGATGTTCGTATGAGGATCGATCCGCCACACCGACTCCTTTCCTTCCGCATTGGGAAGAACCCGGATCTTTTCTGGTGGGGCTTCGGGTTTGGTATTGCCTGGATTAATCATGGCTGCCGGAGAAGCGATGAACTCCGGCACCCCATAGGGCGCATCGGGAAATGGTCCATAGGCTTCAGCATAACGTCCCGTATGAATGTCTCCCGACAGGATCAGAATGTCATGTGGCCGCTGTTGGCGATTCTGTGCGGCCAACGACCGTTCGATCACTCGCCAGAGACGGGCATAATCCTTTTTAAAATTCGATAAGGAATGGTCACGAAAATCCCCGTCTTTTTGAAAGAGTGGCTGGCCCAACGTCAAGACTCCGGGTCCCGTTAATCCCTGTTGCCAGGCTTCCAGAGCCACCCATTGTTCCTCTGACATGAAATGACTGGTCCCTTTGTCGTTGCACCTTTCGCGCTCTGAACGGGTGTCGGTAATAAAAAACGAGACCGGATCGATCTCAAACCGGTACCAGCGAGCCTCATCAGGATTCAGGCATCGCTGATACTGGTAATAGAGGTCCTCAGCCCCTCCTCCGTATTTATGGCGATTCTTCGGATCCCAGGTCTGAGGGAGTTGGATTTGTTTTTCAGGATAATCGTTCCAATATTCATGGTCGTCACAGGTAAAAAAGTTCGGGCAGACTTGTAAGGCTTCCCGATAGGCCTCATCTCCCCAATATTGGGCATATCGCTTGGCATATAGTTCGATGCCCTCATCGCCTAAATCCCACGCATTCGGCCAATCTCCATATACCTGATCACCCAGTAATAATTTAAAGTGCGGATGAGCCAACTGCCCCAACTCCTGAAGACCGGACCGGTAAAATCCCTCACGATCATTGTTATGCCAAAAGCAGGAGGCAAACAGAAAGGTCACCGGTTGGGCGGTGAGGTGATACGGCATCGTCCACCAATGAAAGGTCTGGCGCGCTTGATTCGTTGCCAGTGTGACAGAATAGAGAGCGCCTTCTGGTGGACCTGGAGTGTTGAGCGTCAGGCCCATCACGCCCATTCGTCGCTTCAATCCTGGAAGTTGGGGAAGGAGTGTCCATGTACTCTGGAACGGGACCATCGCATTTTTGTGCCGCACTTCGACTTGTGGCTGAGAAAAAATTTCCTCGCCTTTTTGCGAACACCAAATCCGCCAGCCTTGACCCTCCGTCAACGGCGCACCCGGGACAATCCACATATTCATCTTCTTCCCCTTATCAGCATAGGCTGATTACCTTGCGGGCCCTTTCCCAACGACAGGAGGGTCGGCTTGCCTGGTTTCTTGGAGAAAGGCTGGCGGACCGGGAGCCTCACCCTCCGACTCGGGGTGAAAAGCCCCACCGGGATCTTGACCCTGGGCATGGTCCTTTCCGTTCTCTTTTTCAATGACTTCAGATTGACGTCGTACTAAATCCCGCAACGTCATCCCTTCTAAAGCGGCCTCCACCGCCGCATCCCGGCGTATAAGGACCCGACTAATGGAATCTGAACCCACTGTAAATGCCTGGGGCCCACCATGGGGTTGATGCTGCACCACTCGTAACACCTCAACCACCGGAATGTTTTCTGGTGCCTGCGCCAATACCAAGCCTTTGGGTTTATCGCCTTTCACGACCATCTGCCCTTTCACCAGATCATCAATGAGCGATTCGACCAACGTAAGAGGCACACCTTGTGCGCGGGCTAACTGCTCTGCCCTGAGAGGCGGCTTCCCCGATAAAAACCGGCGGGTAATATGGGTGAGCAACGACAGGGTGAGGTATTCGCGAAAGAGTGGAGTCTGGTGTTTTCGACCTAAATGTAAGAGGTATGCGGATGGGTGCTGATGATAATAGGCGACTTGAGCTCCTGCCAGCACAATGAGCCACCCGACATAAAGCCAAATGAGAAAGAGGATAAGCACGGCAAAGCCTGAGTATATGGCGCTATATCGTCCTGTCCCTACGACAAATGATGCAAACGCCAATCCGGCCACTTGCCAGAGCAGTCCTGCCGTCACCCCCCCGATCAGCGCGGAGTTAAAATTGACCTTTGTATAGGGCAGAAACTTATAGATAAACGTAAACACCAGGCACATAAAAAAGAAGGGCAGCAGATTGGTGAGGACGACCATCAGATGGCCAAGCGGCTGGACTTCCAGGATTTTTTGGACAAGCCAATGACTTTGCGCCGAGGCAGTGAGTCCGAAGGCCGTAAAGACAAACACAGGGCCCACGAGGACAACACTTAAATAATCGGTTACTCTTCTGGCCAACGGACGCCCGGCATCAACCCGCCAAATCGAGTTCAGCGCTTCTTCAATTTTTTCAATCAGCGAATACGTCGTATAGAACAGTCCCGCAATGCCCACAGCTCCCAAGACCCCAACTTTCATGTTGTCGACAAACTGGATGATATTCGTGGTAATCTCAATTCCTTTGGGCCCGAGCGGATCCAAGGCTTGCGCCAGAATTGGTTGGATCTTTTGATGAATGCCGAAGGCCTTGAGGACCGAAAAGGTGACCGCTAAAAACGGAACCAGGGAGAGGAGAGTGGTGTAGACCAAACTGGTGGCTCGAATACTCAGGACACTTTCCTGAAATTCGGCGACCGCCACCAAGACCAGACGCAGCGCTTTGACGCCGAACTGTCGAAAACCAGTTAACGCATTGACATCTTCCTTCCATACGTCATGCTGGCAATATCGCAATACCTGGGCAAGCATCTTCATCTCCGTCATGGGTCCTGCACCCGGGTACCCTACAAAGAGTGGCAGAAAATGTCCAGAATGTCACAGGATTTTCCCATGTTGGTATCCAGATTCTAACGCGAGGGGCCTTCACTCACTTAGCCCTCCCGTTAGATGTGAAAGCTCGTCATCCGACATTTATGAATCACATCGCAAACCGAACATTGATTTTAGGGTGGCTGCTTGCAGGCCTCATCTGTCTGCTCACCGGGTGCCCCACATCGTCCGAATGGGATCGGCAATGGGAACAGATCCACACGACTCTCTCCCGTGGACAATTGCAAGAAGCCAAAGACCTGCTTCATCGTCTGTTACCATCGGTTCGAAAACATGGGCCGACCAATGAACGATATGCCCTCGTGATTTTTCAGCTGGGAGAGGTCGCCCGATTGGAAGGAAAAGAGATTCAGGCCGAAGCCTATTATTGGGAAGCCTTGCCCCTGTTGGCTCAATCTTTAGGTTCTGAACATCTTCGGATGGCCGATCCTTTAGCTGCTCTCGCCTCGTTATATCAGAGGAAAAACCAGATGGAGATGGCCCGCCCGCTTCTCAAACGAGCCTTGGCCATTCGTGAAAAATCCTGGGGACTATCTGACCCGCAACTACTCCCCACTCTGCAAACCTACCATGCTCTCCTACTGGCTGGAGATCACCTGGAGGAAGCGACGGAGATTGCCAGCCGCATTGATCGGATCCTCAAACGCTCCTCCTAATCCTTCCCATGTTTTACTCCTAAATTGCCGGTCGTTTCGATCTTGCAGCAATCAATGGTTTCATACGAGCCCTGGAGGAGGTGGTTCGGCTTCGCCCTCTCTTGCCCTTTTACGGGAATATCGTTACCATTGGCGCGATTCTATCCAGTCCCCGGTTGATTGGTACCCATCTATACATCTCACGTCTTATCTGGTGCGTTTTATTTCCCCTTTTGCCCAACCTTGCACCATGAATAAACGTATTTCTATTCATGACCTGCGGCCTGGGATGTATATCACGGGCATGGACCGATCATGGTTTAAAACCCCGTTTCTCCGTCACAAATGGACGATCAAACGAGAGGATGAGATTGCCCTATTGCGCAATTACGGAGTTAAGGAAGTCCAGATCGACACCGAAAAGGGATGCGATCTTGCCGAGTTGAACGACGTTCAGCACACATCAGAGGACCAAGACCTTTCTCCCTCAACCTCATTAACATCCCCCAGGGTGGATTCAGGGCCCAATCCGGAAGATATTGAAGCCGCGCGTCTCCTTCGCGCAGAAGCTATCTCCACAATGGAGGTATTTTTCCGTCAGATGGAGGCGCCCACTCCCCAACACATCCAGGAAGTCCGAAGTGTGGTCAGCATCCTGCTTGATGGAATTTTAGACCACCAGGCCGCCATGGTGTCGCTGATTCAAATGCGTCGCTTCGATCCTAACCTGGCCTCTCATGGGGTAGATACGGGAATGTTAGCCATGGCCATCGGACAAGAACACGGCTGCGATCCGACACAATTAAAACTCGTTGGGCTTGCCGCTCTTCTCCACGACATCGGACAACTTCGTCTCCCGTTGAATATGATCCGTAAGGTGGAACGATTCACACCGCAAGAGCAGAAACTTATGCAGGCGCATTGTGAAATGGGCGTAGCCATTCTTAAGCAATTCCCCGATATTCCTGACGAGTCGAAACGGATGGTCCTGGAACACCATGAGCGGCTTGACGGATCCGGTTACCCCAAGGGATTACGAGGCCTTCAGATTTCGGAACTCACCCAAATACTGAGCATTGCCGACACGTATGACGCGCAAATTAGTGGACGATGCAGCTGTCCGCCCGTGCCGCCTGCCCGGGCTTTATCCGAGCTGTATCAGGCTGCTGTCGGAGGGCAATACCACCTGTATCTCGTTCAACGATTAATTCAACTCTTAGGAGTGTATCCAATTGGTTCCCTGGTTCGGCTGAATACCGGCGAACAGGCCGTCGTTGTGTGGGTGTCTAGTCATAGTCGAATGACCCCTACCATTAAATTACTCAAGGACTCCTTGGACCAACCCTATCCTGAGCAGGAAATCATTGATCTGGCGGCACAAAGCCCAACAAACCCTCATCGATCGATTGAAAAAGCCTTGGACCCTATTCGGGAAGGATGGGATATGTCGAAAATCCTTGAAGCCTTATGGTAAGACGAGGTATCGTTCACACGATGTCGTCACTATGACAGGAAGGAATCGCTGAGTGGATCGGCAACATTTTTTTCAAGAACTCAAACAAATGGATATCCCTGGACTAGAGACGGCCTTACGTTCCTCCCAAGCCTTTGTGCATACCCTGATGGACTCCATCAACATTGGCATCTGCCACGTGAATACCCAAGGCCAGATTCTTTCCCTCAACCTGGAAGGCGCCAGGATTCTTCACCGAACCGAATCCTCATGCCTCGGGCAATCCTTTCATGCACATGCGGAATGTCTCCATATTGATCTTGTCACACAAGAGGAACATTGCCCGATCACGAGAGCGATCAGCACGGGAAAATCCATATGGAGACCTCAACTCTTGATTCGACGGCCAAGTGGGGAAACCCGTTGGGTGGAATTCCAATCCACACCACTGACAAATCCGCGCCACTCAGGTGCGCTGATTATTTTTCGTGATCTCAGCCAGGAGCTCCGGCAACACGAAGCGCATCAACACCTCGCGTCGATGCCAGAAGAAAGTCCGAATCCCATCGTGGAAGTGGACGCTCAGGGACACCTGGCCTATGCCAACCCTGCCATGATCCGCCTCCTCGACACCTATGGATTTCGGGAAGACGGTGTGCCAATGGTGCTTCCAGCCACACTGACACAGCTCGCCCTGGGATGCCTCAAAACCGCAACCCCGGTCAGAGGTCTCACGGTCATTGTTGAACACCATCACTTTGATTGGACCTTTTCGCCTCTCCAGGAAAAAGGTCTCGTGCGGGGATATGGCCTGGATATCACGCATCATGTGCGGGTCAGCCAGACAATGACCGAACTCCATTCTCAATTTTCCTCACTGGTGGACTCCGCCCATGAAGGGATCATTTCTGCCGATTTACACGGAACCATTGTCTCTTGGAATCCTGCAGCCGAGTCAATTTTCGGTTATCAGCCTAACGAGGTCCTGGGACACTCAATTGTGACCTTATTGGAAGAAGGCTATCGAGACATGTACCGAAAAGGACTGGGAGATATCAGTTATGGTCGATCTTCGACCTTTCCTCTTCAGCAGCCCTTGGAACTTACCGGCCTACGAAAAAGCGGCGAATCATTTCCCTTGGAAATTTCTTCTACAAGTTGGAAAGTCGGCATGGACACCCATTACGGCTTTATCCTTCGAGATATTTCAGACCGGAAACGTCTCGAACATGCCCTCATTGCTGAAAAGGATCATCTGGTCACCACGCTTCAGTCGGTCGCGGAAGGCATCGTCACGACTGATCGAGAAGGACGCATTTCTTTCTTAAACCCTTTGGCAGAGCAGATCACCGAATGGACCACCCAGGAAGCCTTGCACCGACCATTTCAAGAAATTTTCCGTCTGACGGGTGATAGGCAAAAAAACGATGAGGAGCCGTCTTTGCAGTTTTCTTCCAGAACCCTTGTCCTCTCTGAGCTGGATGCCCCTCATCAATTATTGACCAAACATGGCCGGCAACGGAAGATTACGCTGAGAGAGGGACCGATCCGCGATCATAGCGGTCATCTCGTAGGTACGGTGATAGTTTTCCGAGATATTACCGACCAATCCCGTCACCAAGAAGAACAACAACGAATCAGCAAACTCAACTCTTTGGGGGTCTTGGCGGGAGGGCTGGCTCACGATTTCAATAATATCCTCACGACGATATTGGGTAACGTGTTCGTGGCAAAATTGCGAATGGTGTCCAACGACCCTCTGACGCAAAACCTCGAGCAAGCCGAGCAGGCCTGCTTGCGGGCCAAAGAATTGACCCAACAACTCCTGACCTTTGCCAAGGGCGGAGCGCCGATAAAGACATCCATCGCGTTAGGAGATTTGCTTCGAAAAAGTACAATTTTTGCCCTATCAGGGTCATCAATCAGTTGTCATTTCGACATCCCCGATGACCTTTGGCCTCTTGATGCGGACCCCGGTCAAATCCGGCAGGTTTTTCAAAACATTACCCTCAATGCCAGACAGGCCATGCCTCACGGTGGTCACTTAACCGTCAAAGTAGAAAACGTAGGACTGAAAGGTCCCTCGGCCCTTCCTTCATCCTCACTCATACCTGGTAACTATGTGCAAATGTCTTTTGAAGACCAGGGGAACGGGATTGAGGCCCACCAACTGCCAAATATTTTTGATCCGTATTACACCACCAAACCGGGCGCATCCGGGTTGGGATTAGCCACCGCTCATAGCATCATTCAGCAGCATCATGGACACATCAGCGTGACATCAAAAGTCGGAGTCGGCACGACCTTTACCGTGTATATCCCATCCACATATGTCACCCCGGAAGCTGAGGCACAGCATATTCCAGCCATTCCCCGAAAATGCAGAGGACGGATCCTGGTTATGGATGACGAACACAGCATTCGCCGTATGGTTGAGGATGCGCTGACGCAGTTTGGCTATGATGTTGTCAGCGTCCCAGATGGGCAAACGGCTATCGACCTGTTTTCCAAGGCACTAGCGGATGGAATGAAATTCGAAGTGGTCATCCTTGATCTTACCATCCCGGGCGCGATGGGGGGAGTAAAAGCCATTCAGCATCTGAGAAATTTAGACCCTCACATTAAAGCTATTGTCACCAGCGGATATTCAGACGATCCCATTATGTGCCATTTTCAAGACCATGGATTCCAGGGAATCTTGATCAAACCCTATAAAATCTTCGACCTCGCAAAAACTCTTGAATCCATGTTTTCTCGAAACTAACGTAAAACAACCCACTGCCCTCCTCAAGACCCTCATGGTATTTCGTAGGTCATCCGACTCAGGTCGTATCCTGAACGATGGACGGCCCAACCCTCATATTCAAAATAAAGCAGTCACACAGAAAGAACAAAGACGGAGGGATGTATCTCAATTTAAGAACTAGCAGATTCGACTTAGACGAAGGATTCCTTAGTATTCCCTACCGAGACATCACATGTTTATCCTCCTGTTCCTCTGATCCAGAGAATTTACCCTGGAACAGCTTAGACCGACCAACAATCCTGCCTTTATTGAACTCTTTGAAGGATACGTCTCACGATATGTTTGCCTCAGTGTAGTCCCGGATATCTCTTAGGTTGGGTTCGGCCACATCCAGTGAGACCATATACTGATCGTCGTTCATGCTCAAGTCTGGCAACGACCTAAACGTCACTCTATTCTCGTTGGAGTTCACAGCCACACCTAAGTTGAATGTCCTTCATGACTTCGGAAGAGAAAAAGAAGAATGCATAGATGACAGGGAAATTGAGAAAAATCAAATATCCAACCATGTGATTTTGGACACGAGATCGTCTCCCACCTTACCCCCGGTCTAAAGCAAACCAGGGAAAGGCCCATGCCAGGAAACCAGAAGGCTTACCTGTCAAGCCACATGCACAACCCCACAGGACTGGAGCAATTGAAGTCATAGAGATTCCACACGAAGAGTTGAAGGGATGGAAGGACCACCAGCGGATTTTTTATCCTGATAGGAGCGAATGCCACCTGGAGATGATTCGAAGAGGATCCTCGTAAGGATCATTTCAACTAATTGTCAGAGGATGTCCATTTCTTACACAACAAATGCAGTCCCGATCACCCCAGTCAAGAATGAATCAAGCCGGGTAATCAATTCTGGGCATAAGGCCTTGCCGGGACGATTCCATCAATGAGATCTTTTAAATTGCCCCGACACACACGGGGTCCCGTCGGATTAATGCTTGTTGCTGAACCATAGGAAGTTTCGCCAGCATCCGATTGCTGAGCATTAAATTCTCTTTGGCCTTTTCATAAAAGGTCGGTTGGGTTTCAATGGCTTTCTCAAAACAACGGGAAGCTCGCGCAAACTTCCCAACTTCCAAAAATGCGACACCCAAGTTATTGTAGGCCTTGGCCGAATCCATTCCTCGGGCATAGGCTTCGTAGGCCAAATCGAAATGCCCAAGTTTGGTGAGAGCTAACCCGAGGTTGTTCGAAATTTTGTCGTTGGATCCACCAACCTGAATCGCATGTTGAAAAGTTCTGACCGCCTCTTCATATTGGTTATCAAGGTAATACGCCATACCTAAATTGTTCAAGATCGAAGGATCATCTGCCCTCTTTTGCAAGGCGACTTCATACAGGTGGATCGCCTCTTTATGATCATGACGCCGATCCGCCACAATACCAAGGTAATTTTTAGAGGTCCACATTTCAGCGTCATACAATAAGGCCGCCTGGAATTCCTTCTCCGCCTCCTGATCCTTTTCCATCTTCAGCAAGGCCCGTCCCATTCCCTCATAGGCTGGAGCAAAATTCAAATCATAATCTAGGATTTGGTGAAATTGGTCATAGGCATTCTGAGGGGATCCCTTTTCCAAATAGATCACCGCTAACTTGTATCGTGCAGGAATCTGTTCGGGCGAGGCCTCTAACACCTTTTCATACTGAATTTTTGCCGTCTGGAAATCCCCTTGTTGCAGATGGGCATCGCCCAGTTTTTCATACTCGTCGCCCTTCATGACTTGAGTAAGATCCACAGGCGCTTGAGATTCCGGATTGATCCCCGCCTTCTGTCGTTCCATGATTTGCTGGTAATGTTCATCCTGGAGGGTGAACATGGACTGTTCTTTTTGGGCACACCCAACGGCACCCAAATTAATTAATATGAACACAGATACGAGGAGGCTCGCCTTGATCATTGTGTACCTCATCTGAAAGGTTTCGTTTACCGCCTGTAACGCAATCAACCCGACCGTCATATTCGCTGTTGAAATTTCCTGTTCTGTTGTTTCGTGGAATGGAACTCCCATGTCTTGTTTTCCTCTACGCTCTTGAAATGTTTATCGAAACTATCGTTCGTGGCTCTCTTACGCGTTCACCCTCCCATAGCCGGCATTAAATTTCGCAGCAGGCTGATAGCACCAGGACCAATAATCACCACCATTAATGCGGGGAAAATAAACAATATAAGAGGAATCATCAGTTTTACTGGAAGCTGTGCCCCTCGCTCTTCAGCTTTAAGCCTTCGTTTTAACCGCATGGAATCGGAGTGAACTCGAAGCGCCTGGCCAATACTCGTACCAAAGCGATCCGTCTGAATCAGCAAGGCGACTAAACTACGAATATCGTCGAGGTTCGTTCTATTAACCAAATTCCGAAGCCCTTGTTCCCGGCTTAAGCCAGCACGTAGCTCCAAGTTTAATAAGATAAATTCATCACCAAGATCGGGATGGCCTTGCTTGACTTCCTGCCCCACCCGGGCAATGGCTTGATCCAGCCCTAACCCCGCCTCTACGCACACCACCATCAAATCCAACGCATCAGGAAACCCATTCACTAAGCGTTCTTTTCGTTTAGTGATGGCACTGCTCAACCACAGTTGGGGACCATAAAATCCCCCCATCATGACACCAATCAACGCCATGGGGAAAAACATAGGATCTTTCCCCTGCATCACCTCGGAACCAAAAACAAGAAAGGTCAGGCCTAGCAGAATGGCCAGAAAAATTCGGGTTCCCAAAAACACCACAATCGCTCGTGGGTTACGATACCCTGCCGTGGCCAATGAGGCACGTAAACGAGTGGTGACGGCTTGGTCCTTGGGCTTATTGACCTGACCCAATCGCTCAAGGAGCTTCATCCCTTGATCTTTCAAACTAACTTTCTTGTCATCTTTTTGCGAGGAACTCTGCGAAAGAGATTGGCCCTTCGCCCGTATACTCCAGTCCTTGACCTTTTCCTGGGACTGCATATAACTCCACGCACCCCAGCCGATAACGAGAACACCCAAAAAGACCAAAAGACTGATCAAGAATAATGGATCCATGATGCCATCCCTCTAGACTTTAATATCACACATATTTTTCATCACGTAGGCTCCCACCAGCATTAACAGACCTGAACCGAGAGCCATCATTCGACCAATCTCATCCTCAATCAAAATTCGCATGTAGGCTTCATTCAAGAACCACAACAGAATGCTCATAACAATCGGCATGCAGAATAAAATAATCCCCGACATCCGGCCTTCGGCCGAAAGCGCTTTGACTCGACCAAGTAACTCGAATCGTTGCCGAATGAGTCGAGAAATCGCTTCAATGATTTCTGCTAAATTTCCCCCTGTTTCTCGTTGGACGACTAAGGCCGTGACAAAGAACTTCAAGTCGGTACTGATCACCCGACCATTTAAATTGTTCATCGCTTGAGGGACATCGATGCCAAACGAAATTTCCTCCACGGTCCGACTAAACTCAGGACCGATCGGATCCGGAAATTCATCCCCGATCATCTTCATACCCACGGAAAAGGCATGTCCCGCCAGAAGAGCCCGAGCCATCAAATCTAATGCTTCGGGCAATTGGCGTTCAAATTCCTTAAAACGACGCTTCCGCTTCCGTTTCATCTGAAGCAAAGGAAGACTCATGCCCATAAGACTCAGACCAAGGGCAGCAAACATCCCATAGTCTTGAAAGGTGGCGACCAGCAACCCTGCTCCTCCAAGCACTCCGGATAAGAGAAAAAACACGCCAACAGGCATTTGACTATTGGCCTGTTGGAGTAATCGTTCCAATCCCCCCAACGACGTCATAGAACCCAACAAATTTTGGATCCACGGAATGTCGCTCATTTTCCGATTTCGAAGAATTCCGGGTGCTTCTTGGGTTTTTTGAAGATCTCCCGGCTTTCCTGATCCACCACGCAAGCGCCGCTTGAGATTCTTATTATGGGGATTCATATATTGGTGATAACAGTAATACGCTCCCTCCACAAACAGAATTATAGACAGAAATATTCCAATACTAATGGCCACGGTCATGATACGCCCTCCCAACTAATTGACGAATCAACAAGACCAAACACCACACATATGGCCATCGTAAAAGTGGAGCAATTGAAATAACGGCTATTACACTTCATAAATTTTCTCGGGGTCGAAGATACTTGGATCACAAGAAATTCCTAATGCTTTAAACCGTTCAACAAATTTCGGTCGCACTCCAGTTGCTCTAAATTGGCCATGCACCTTTCGTTCTTCGTCAAGTCCAGTTTGTTGAAACAAGAATATTTCCTGGAGAGTAATGGTTTCGCCTTCCATCCCCACAATTTCTGACAAACTGGTCATTTTCCGGGATCCATCCGACAAGCGAGTCATTTGGAGAATGACATCGATAGCGGAACTGATATAATGGCGCAGCGCCTTCGTAGCCAGATTCAACCCAGCCATGGCCACCAATGTCTCCACCCGCGTCAGGCAGTCTCGTGGGGTATTGGCATGAATCGTGGTCAGAGATCCATCATGCCCTGTATTCATGGCTTGGAGCATGTCGAGACATTCCCCACTTCGCACCTCACCCATCACAATTCGATCCGGCCGCATGCGCAAACAATTTTTGACTAATTCCCGCTGACTCACCTCTCCTCGCCCTTCCACGTTGGGAGGGCGGGTTTCGAGCCGGACCACATGCTCTTGCCGCAATTGTAATTCCGCTGAATCCTCAATCGTCACAATGCGTTCGTCGGAGGGAATAAATCCTGACAGAATATTCAGAATGGTCGTTTTTCCGCAGCCCGTTCCTCCCGAGATCAGGATATTTAGTCTCGCTTCGACAATCCCGCGAAGGAGTTCTGCAATCTCGGGAGTAAGGGAACGTTTGTTCACTAAATCCGAAATCTGCAACTTATCCTTGGAAAACTTTCGAATCGAGATGGAAGATCCATTCAGGGCCAATGGCGGGATAATGGCATTCACCCGAGATCCGTCTAACAATCGAGCATCCACCATTGGCGACGATTCATCGATTCGTCGCCCAACGGCCGACACAATTTTTTCGATAATTTTTCGGAGATGGGCTTCATCACGGAACTTTACATCAGTCAACTGAAGTTTTCCGGCCCGTTCCACGTATATTTGATCGGCCCTGTTGACCAGAATATCGTTCACGGATTGATCTTGCACCAACGGTTCAAGTGGGCCTAACCCCATGACTTCATGCTCAATGTCGGAAATTAGGCTTTCCCGCTCCTTCATACTGAGAGGGACGGATTCCTTCTCCAACATTTCCTGGACCAGCTTCGTCAGCTCGATCTTGAGAAGATCGTTATCCAACTTCGCGACAACGGATAGATCGAGGCTATCAATCACCTGCCGATGAAGCCGTTCTTTCAATGGACCCAGGTTTAATGCTCCAATGCCCGTCCCCGCCCCCACTTCATCCCATTTTGTCTCGTACATAGACCGGCGTACCTCAACAACCTGAAAAGGATAATATTATGCCCCTGAAGGGGATGATTGGACATTCCGACTTTTAAAGGGATTCAACCATCCGGCTAACGATCCCTTGCTCGCCGGTTTTGCCGGCTGCCCGTTAAACGAACTGGCCAGATCCCGATAGGACTGAGCCACTGCCGACCGGGGAGCCACATCGATCAACGGCTTCCCACTATTTACGGCTTGACTTGCTGAAGGATAATCGTTTGGGAGCAGCCAGAAGGCTTTTTGTTTTAAAATTTCTTCAGTCTCTTTCAACACGTCTTGTTCCGCCGATAAAAAACGATTCATCACTAACCGGATTTTTTCAGCAGGAAATCCTGATCCACGCAACAAATCTAGAATTCGCTTCGTTCGATGAACCACGGGGACCATTAACGTAGACGTCACCAAGATTAACGTCGCCAGCTCTAGTGCCTTTTTTGTCGTCAAATCCAACACATGCCCACAATCGAGAATGACATAGTCAAAACTGGATTGAAGCAGTCGAAGGGTCGCTTCCACACAATCCGGACTTAATCGACCTGTGCTGAGATCGTCATACCCCGAAGGGAGCACTTGAATGCCCAGTTCCGTTTTGGTAAGGACACGAATGAGAAAGGCTTGGTCTAGTCGGGACAAATCGGTCGCAATATCCCGGAAGCTATGGTTCGGTTGAAGATCGAGATACAAGGGAAGATCTCCCCCATGCTGATTGACATCCACCAATGCGACGGACGGGTTGTTCGCCCCTTTTTTGATGGCGGCGGCTAAATTGACCGCGATACTGGTCGTTCCTACTCCACCTTTTCCTCCAAAAAATGCAAGGACCTTTCCCGCCGCCCGTTGCCCGTCACCCTGACGAACCGGAGCCGTGGCTCGCTCCAAAAATCGCATAATCGCATCGCTCACTTCTTGCTTTTGAAGAGGTTGAGCCAAAAACTCTTTGGCTCCGGCCCGCATGGCTTCCAATAAAATATTTGACTCCAATCGGGCAGCGGTAAGAAATATCTCCATCCCCTTATTCAATTTCATCATCTCTCGAATAAGAGAGAACGTGTCCTCAGGATTCTCTTCAAGTTCCATAATCATGAGTGCAGGAACTCCGTGATCTTGACTCTCCTTAAGCCGCACTCCATCCGTCTCCCGAATTATGGCCTCAAGAGCGACCTTACATTCTGTCGATCGAATGGAAATCTCAATGACCGGCACATCGGATGAGATACCGGAGGAATCTCCACCTACACGTTTTGGCTTCCAAGCTTTATCCTTCATTTTGTCGTTCCTCCTGCCCCCATACCTGTCGATGAGTACCCAGTTGACGCACTACTACCAGACCCACCCTGCAGTTTAAACTCTGAAAATGGCGGACTTTGAAACATTAACTGATAGCGAGTCATGCTATTTTGAAGGGCCCGTGAATCGGCCGCTCCCGGTATGGGATCAATATTGTTGGATGCAGCGGGATTCACGATCTGATTCTCAAGCGACTGACGGTAGGCTAATCCGTATTCCTCATTTAAATGAACGGGGTGAGGCGCCCACGGCAAGAGAACCTGATCGCTTTTCCCCATCGCCTGAGGCCGACGACCATTCTCCTCCGTCATGACTGGCCACACTCCACAACCACCCGTCCCCACCAGAACCAGACCGATTAAAGCGGCCATTGTGACAATTGATTGGCGTTGCATGCTCTGCTCCTTTTTCATCAAATTTCCTATGGGGCCAGATGACCAAACATTCCTTCCATCCCACCTTTGCGAAACGGCATTCTCTGGGCCACACTGGGTGATCTAAGAGTGTAGCCCTCGCCTGGCCTGGCGACATTTGGCTCCGGAAATACCCCTTCCACATACCCCATCAGCATTAACTCAAAATCGTTAGGCTCCAAATAGTGATCAGTGGGTAAGGTCTGCTTCACCATATCCAGAGGTTTCACCAAATGAGGGGTCACAATCACAATCAGTTCGGTCTCATTTTTTTGGAACGAGGTGCTCCGGAATAACGCACCCAAGACCGGAATATCACCTAAAAATGGATACTTTGACACCGTTTCCTTAATATTATCTTGAAGGAGTCCCGCAATGGCGAAACTTTGGCCATCGCCTAATTCCACGACCGTCTTGACCCGTCGGGTCGTAAGGGCTGGCACAATAAACCCGTTTAACTGAACCCCATTTGCAAAATCCAATTCTGACACTTCAGGATTCACAATGACGGAGATACGCCCCTCCGAAAGAACAGTAGGCGTAAATTTTAATCCCACCCCAAATTCCTTATATTTAATCGTCACCTGGCCGAGTTGCTGCGGAATAGGAACCGGATATTCTCCCCCAACCAGGAATTCTGCTGCTTGCCCACTCTCGGCGATCAAGGTCGGTTCGGCCAATGTTTTGGACAGGCTATGCTCCTTCAACAGATCTAAAAAGAGGGTCCACAAATCCTGGCCAATTCCAAATCCCAACACTAAATTCGAAGCCAGCGTGCGGACATCAGGAAATTGAAGGGTTGTCGTTTGCGAAGATTGTTGAACGGGAAATGGGTCATACGCATCAATCGTGGATAATTTATTAATGAGTCCGATGGAAAAATCACGGTGATTTTTTTGGGCCCGTTTAAAATTGACCCCGAGACGCTTCATGAGCCCACGCTGCATTTCCGCAACTTTGACTTCCATCATGACCTGTTGCACGCCACCGACCTGAACCAGATTAATGATTTTATTTGGAGCATAGGGCTCGGCCAGAGTGAGGGCTTTCGTCAGGGACTCCATATTCGAGACATTGCCGGTGAGGCTAATATGCTCGTGGCTGCTCATCACTTGAAGGCCGGGTTCATTCGGCAGTATGGTATGAAGCTGCTCCTTCAGACGAGTCACATCAGGAGAAACCTGGACTTGAAAGACATTCGCCACCTGGCCATCTTGCCCCCAGAGGGTCAAGGTCGTCGTCCCAACTTCAATCCCGGTCAGATAAATTTGCTTATTGGAAAGCACAATTTGATCCGCCACCTTAGGATTGGCGACCGACGCACGTTTAAACGCCGTCTCCCGTTCCACAATTTTTGATTCCCCGACCGTGAGTCGTAGGTTTTGAGGCTCATTGACGTGGATCGCCTGAGTGGTGAGACCTTCCCCCAAGGCTCCCGTGTAGCCCACAAGGACCAGGCCTAGAGCCAACACCATGCTCCTGAATGGAAAACCGTGAGTCTGCTTCATATCCCTACCTTTCCTAACGATCATCGCGTCATCCTCGACGACCCCTTAAAATTTCATCGTTTTTCGCGCTGTCCCTTGGATCACCTCAACCTGCTCCTTCGCCGTTCCCCCTTTAGGCCGTGGAGGAATGAGTTGGTGGGAACGCATCAAATCCTTAAAGTCTGCACCTTTGGTTTTCTTCACCTCAGGATTCAATGGACTCCGTAAGGCCAATCGTAACTTCCCACCATTTTCGGCCATGGCCAACCTTTCGGCTTCCTCCAACGACACTTCCAGCGTAATAACTTTTACGGGAGTGGGCTTTTCCTCCCCAGCCGATCGTTCCATTTGCGTATCGATTGCCAACACGAGCGTGTTCTCCAGGACGACCTTGGTCACTTCCTCTTTCGCACCGCCATTGTCCTTCTTTTTAGCCCTGGGATCCTCAAAAGTCGCCATCACATCAACCCGATCCCCTGGCTGCACAAAACCCGGAAGCCCGACCACTTCATTCACTTTTACAGCCATTGCCCGTTTATTGGGATCCATGACCGCAGATACTCCTCCCGTTTTCACATCAATAGGAGCCAATTTCGATTCTAAAATGGGCTCATTTTTTTTCAGGTTCGTCAGCACGACTCGACCATTTAAGGAAGCCGTATCCTTAAAATGTCCCACAGGAACGCCTTCTTCAGGGTACATCATCACTCGAACGGCTTTTTCACCGAGTGGTGTCCCCCAGGGGATATCGGCACTGGCCACTGCGACACTCACACCCTCCATCACCACTTCAGGGGCATCGACTTCGATCATCCGTTGCCCCTGCAGCCACCGATACACCATGACGGTCGTCACCAGGGCAATAATTATCGCAATTCCTAAAAATACGAGTGGCCGTTTTTGTCCCATGAGACTTCCTCCCCCTTCTTCACCAAATCCAGACCGAAATTTTTATTCATGCCTATCAATCCTGAGGTTTCAACTTGCCTACCTCTGCATATCGGATGGCAAATGCCATTCTTAATAGACAACCAAATGAATCTTCTCCGATCGCTCATTTTCAACTCCTGGACCTAAGCGAACATGAGTTACAACACATCATAATAAAACAACGTTTTGGCGATCACGGTTCCCAGCCCTAAGACCAGGGCATACCGTAATTTAGGCTCGGTTGGAATTGGTGCACCAGAAACCGGAATAGTCCTGGTCACCTTCAGGGTTGAAAGAAGGAGAAACATCCGATCCCAGGCATGACGCATGCCACCCTGATTGGACAATAGGGCTAGGCTATACAGCCCACCCAACATGGCTGCAAATGCAAATGCAAATAC
>JBATLR010000111.1:0-6449 GCA_049289415.1 Nitrospirales bacterium | reverse complement strand
GGTAAGGACCTTGCTCGCCAATTTCTGAAAAAGGCTATTGATGTATGTGCTTGATTGGAATAATTAGATCATTCAGCTATTATCTCTGTCGCGTGTTCTCAACATATCCCCTTGGATCACCCAACCTGGCGAGTAGGGTCTGACTGAATAAGTCAGGCTCCATTCTTTTCCACTCGCCTCCTGAAAAAACAAGACCCGCCCCCTTTTCCCTCTCCCTTATGATTCTTGCCTGCCCTAGCATCGGGTGGGTCCATGTAACAACAAAAGCAAGCCTAGCGCCTACCGGCAAGTTCCGATAGGCTGCAGTTTTGGAAAAACATCGTCTGAAAGGCATAAGATATGAAAAAATCGATCAACATGGTAGCCGGGGAAAATATCCCCTATATCAACGAGGCGTTTGCCAGCCTGGGAAACCTGACTCTTCTGCCCGGGCGATCCATCAAATCAAGTGATTTGCACAATACGAATGTTCTCCTCATTCGATCGATCACAAGGGTTGATGACGCATTATTGAAAGGGACTCCTGTCGAATTTGTCGGATCGGCCTCCGCAGGAGTGGACCACATCGATGAAGCCTACCTCAAAGCCAAAAATATCGGCTTTACCTCAGCGGCCGGATCGAATGCGAATTCGGTGGCCGAATATGTCCTGGCGTCCTTATTGTTTCTGGGCAAGCAACAGGGGTTTTCACTCAAAGGGAAAACCATTGGCATTATCGGCGTCGGAAATATCGGCAAACTGGTCAAGCATAAAGTCGAGGCGCTGGGGATGCTCCCGGTCCTCCATGATCCTCCCCTGGCAGAATCGGGTCAAGTGGAGCACCGTTCGTTAGCCGAAACGCTCAGTTGTGACGTGGTGACACTCCATACGCCATTAACCACCGACGGCCCCTACCCGACCTATCACATGCTCAATGAGCAGACACTCAAATGGCTGAACCCATCAGCCATCTTCATCAATGCCGCCCGTGGGGAAGTTGTGGAGACACAGGCCCTGCTGAACGCCATCACAGAAAATTGTATCGGCCCAACCATCATCGACGTGTGGGAAAACGAACCCGCCATTAACTGGGACCTCTTTCAGGCCGTCACGATCGGCACACCCCATATTGCCGGTCACTCCCTCGATGGCAAAGCCAATGGCACCTTCATGATCTATGCAGCCTTGTGCAAACATCTGGGCATATCCCCCGCATGGAACCCGATTCAGGTACTGCCCGCACCAACCGTCCCGTCTTTAACCATCGACTACCACGAGCAATCTGATGAAGAGTTGATTCAAGAAATGGTCACCACGATCTATGACTTGGAGGCCGATTATCATCGCATGAAACACCTGCTTGCGATGCCTCAGAAAGAACGGCCTCGTCGCTTTGATGAACTTCGCAAAAACTATCCGGTCCGCCGGGAATTCCACCGAACCAACGTCACGCTCCCTAAAAACCAGGAGAGGCTTCAACACCTACTTGCGGAAATAGGGTTTTTGGAATTCGGCGAGGAAGCATAAAAACAGAAATGGGCAGGACAACTGACTAGCACCCGTTCGTCCTGAGGGCAACGTCCGGCCCGGCAGTCGAAGGGTTTGTCCGGAGCCGGGCCGAAGGAGAACGGGCAGCCGAACCGCCAACAGAAGGATCAATCTCTTAACTTTTATTTAGGTATCGTTCTGTTGCTGGAAGGGAAAAAGAGAAAGGTAGACGGTATCCGCTCGTTTCTTAATCCACTGAAATCGGAATAACTTGCGGATTTGACTGGAGTACTGCCCGATATTCGCCTCTTGCCAGAGGCCTTCTGCAAAATAACGCCGATTCTCCCCCTCACTCAGAAATCCCGCGAACTTCTTATCGGTCACAAAGCTCACCGCCCAACTGTTCGTCCAACTCGGATGACAGCGCTGAACATAGTCATCCACCTCAAGAAGCAACGAGGTCATTCCCTCCAGATCCGTCATGAGCGACTCAGAGGCGAGGAGAAACAGCACATCATGCCCTTCAGGAATATCGATAAGACCAATACGGCGTTCCAGAGCCAGGCAGGCTTGGTGATCAATGGCATACACATCCGGTTGGCCGGGATCGCCCTTGGGAATGATAAGGGTATTGGGTGAACCGGGTTTGCACACAAACTTGAGGTCAGAGGGAGGACAGTCCCACTGCAATTGCACCCCGGCTTGCTCAATATCATCTAACAAGGAAGGAATCCGGGGATTTAATGCCACCCTATTCTGAATCGATTCGCCCGGCACCAGCGGAACCATTTGTGATCCGAATCTCCCAATAGGAAGGTTTTGCTTGATAGGACTCTTGTGCGCATCCAGCCTGGTGGCCGAGAGCCAGGTAGAACCATCCGTGGGATTCCAGGGCAAATCCCGAACATCAACGCTGACCGGTTCATCACTGATATTGGTTAAATGAACATGCAGTTCATACAGATGTTTCCCGGGCTTTTTTAAAAATACCTCCATCGCCAGCGGCAACCGGGGCACTTCCTCAAGATCTTCAGCCGCACTGGCTGTGGGAGGCAGGAAAATGGTTAGAGCCCAAAATCCACAACTTATGACAAGACAAAGAAATCGGTTCAAAAATTAGCCTCCCCTAAGCCGTCCCCAAATCCCCATCTGATCTATAGAGCACCGTTCACAGACACTCTGAGCAAGATAGGGCCATTTCAGACAAATGGTCAAATCATTTCTGGGTCTGCTGTAAATCGTGTAAATTATTCGGGCGAAACAGATCTGCGTGAAAAGCCCTCTCCTTTGTAAACAGACGGATTCTGGAACGATCAACCTGCATATTGACCCATGCGAATGTCGGAAGACCCCAAAAGCAAATTGTATCATGACTCAGGCTCATATCCCGAAACAGAAATTTTTTGTTGATGCCATGCTGGGCAAGCTGGCCCGATGGCTTCGTATCCTTGGGTATGATACCGCGTATGAGCGGAACATTGCCGACGGAGCGATCGTCGATCGAGTCTTGAATGAACATCGATGGCTTTTAACCCGGGATCGATTTCTGGTCCAACGGAAAGCCGTTCGAGGCCGTTTTACTCTTATTCGCAGCGACTTCGTGACCGAACAATTACGGCAGATCCGAACGGAACTTGGGATCAGGCTCGCGATTGACGAGGAGACCGTGTGTCGCTGCGTTGCCTGCAACCACATTCTGGAAAACATCCCATCTGCTCAAGCCGGTCCACGAGTGCCTCCTTTTGTCGCCGAACATCACACGCTCTTTACCGGTTGCCCACATTGTGGCCAACTCTACTGGGCAGGTACGCACTGGAGTCATCTTCAAAAGCAGTTGAAGCTTTTGAGTCAGGCGGCAACCAATCAAGTCTCCGATCAATAGCTGATCTCATGGAGTAGAGAAACTCATCTTGAGGGAGGAAGGTGTGCATGGCGAATGCCTCATCATGGGGGGCCTTAAGGTGGCAAACACTCTCCTACAATATGATCGCCAGACAGAATTCTCTAGGCTTCCGGTGGGCAGTGAGTTCCTCCCCACACACATCCATGCAAAGCCAGGTTCGTTGACAGTATCCTGTTCATCCCATTTATTCTGATAGCCTGGGATAGTCTGTATACCCTTTCGCGCCAAGGGGCGAATACCAATGCTGCATATCAGCGGGCGCGTTCAGCTCAGCATTGAGCCTAAAGCGCTCCACCAGGTCAGGATTACTGATATAGGGGCGGCCAAACGCGATTAAATCGGCGTGACCCTCTCTAATCGCACTGTCGGCCAATACCTTGTCGTATCCGCAATTGCCCATTAAGGTGCCATGATAGACAGAACGAAATTCGCGCAAGGTCATGGGAGGCCCTAATTCATGGAAGCCGAAGCCCAGGCCGTCCACGATATGCAGGTAGCCCAGATTGCAGGCATCTAACTGAGCGGCTGCATAGGTGAACTGTTCCCGGAAGTCCGGTGATCCCATATCGTTAAAATTGCCATTGGGAGAGAGTCTCACCCCCACGCGCTGTGAAGGCCAGACAGCGCAAACCGCTGTGACAATTTCCTTCAAAAACCGATAGCGGGATTCAATGCTCCCGCCATACCGGTCGGTACGCACATTGGTCCGTGATTGCAAAAACTGATCGATCAAGTATCCGTTGGCTCCATGAATCTCCACGCCATCGAACCCCGCCTCTTTCGCATAGCGGGCGGCTCTTTGGTAGTCGGCAACCACGAGGGCAATCTCCTCAGTAGACAGCGCCCGCGGAACCTCATAGGCTTGCTTCCCTAGAGGGGTATGAATCCCATCGCCGTTAAGCATAATCGCGGAAGGGGCCACCGGAAGCTCACCATCATGAAAACTGCTGTGTGAAGCCCGTCCCATATGCCACAATTGTAAAAAGATAGGCGCTCCTTCGGCATGAACAGCGTCGGTCACCTGTTTCCACGCGTCCCGCATCTTCACCGTGTACATGCCGGGGGATTCATTCCAGCCATTCGCCTGGGAGGAAATGGTGGTGGCTTCGGTAATTAGTAATCCCGCCGAACTTCGCTGTCGGTAGTATTCAGCCATTAAGGCATTCGCCAATCGTGCCGTTCCGGCTCGCGCTCTGGTCATCGGCGCCAAGATGACCCGATTCTTCGGGTGCAGGTCACCTAATTGGAATGGGGTCAGCAAATGTAGTTGAGTCATTCTTTCCATCCAGGGTTACAGTGAGATACGGCTACCTAACAGGCAATTGTAAGATTCGCATTAGTTGGTTAATATTTCATAATGTGAAATTATTTCAATGAGGGTCAAGACTGACCATTCTAACTGATGGTCCGCTCACAGCTCATACACACACGGCGGATCGTATGAACGAAATTCTGCCGCACCGGTGATGGCACCCCATGAACGAACTACTACCAGGAATTTTTCACTGGCGAGTTGCACACCCCGACATCCAGATTGAAGTCGACAGCTACTACGTTTCCTGCCTGCACCCGGCTTTTCTTATCGATCCGCTGGTGCCCCAGGAAGGGACCGACTGGTTCAGGGAACGGGCTGCCCCGCAACACATTTATCTGACCAATCGGCTCCATGACCGGCACTGCCGACAATTTATCAAAAACTTTGGCGTCACGGTCTGGTGCCATGAGGCGGGGCTGCACGAGTTTGCGGACGGGAACTTGGCCGTTACGGGGTTCCGGTTCGGCGACGAATTGCCGGGCGGTGTCCGTGCGCTTAAAGTCGGCATACTATGCCCTGAAGAGACGGCTCTGCTGCTCCCAAGTGCCGGCGGTGTGTTGTTTAATGGGGATGCCATCATCAATGAAGACGGCGAACTCGGCTTTGTACCTGACACGCTGATTGGTGATGATCCATCCGCCGTCAAGCGTGGCCTGAAAGCCGCGTTCCTCCAGATTTGTCAGCAGGAGACCTTCAATCATCTGCTGTTCGCCCATGGGGATCCCATCATTGGTGGAGGCAAAGACACGCTTCGCACGTTCTGTCAGGGCTGAACCACTGCTCGACTCCCCTCTTTATAAAACAATTCTGATCGCCAGCGACTGGCACTGTGGACGCGCAGGGGAAACGAGGCTGTTTACGAGTATGGCAATTTAAAAGAACCGCGCGACCATGTTTGCCTCTTTGATTGTTAATCGGGTTGAAGTTTGGAGGAGTCGCACGAGTTCAATTCTGCCAGTATTTTACCCCACCAATCCGCATCTCGTTCATCACTGATATTGCTTAAACGAACATGCAATTCATACAGATGTTTGCCGGGCTTCTTTAAAAACACCTCCATCCCCAATCACCGGTTAGTCACCATCGCTGAGCATCCCCAGGTTGGGCTCCACATTCTGATCCTGCGTCACCTTCAGGCAACTTTCCATGGTGGTTCAATATCATGGGGGTACGGTAGTGTGCCTGAAAAAAAGGTCAGCGAGAAGCTGACCTTTGCAATTTTTGTTGTTTTTTTCACTATATTGGACACTTCACGTCTACCCAGGGAGCTTTTCCGGAAAGGGCTACCACGGCACGAGGCTCCTTAGCTCCTGGACCCATTTCTCCTTGAAGAACGATAGTCCATTGGATTGGTTTAAAAAAGGACAGCTGACTAAGCAAAAAATATTTCCGCTCTCCCAGTTCTATGTCAGTTGGTCCTATAGGACCTTCGCCCGTGGACACACGAGATCCATCGGGTAAGTCATAATAGAAAGCCCCTTGCCCCTCCAAGAGTAAATTTGAGGGAACTTCAATGTCCACCTCCAGATGTCCGCCAGGCTGAAAAGTTCCATCGGGGTTCGAACACATTTTATATTCGCTCCTTTGCAACAATATATCTCCTCTAAAAAAATAGGAAAGGACGGCGGCGGAATAGCCAACCGCGCGGGGGATAAGATGCCTGGCATAAGCGTCGAAAACTACATCATCCAGTCGCAGTTTCCCTAAAAGATCGAATTCCAAGTTGAGAAATTGCGTTAAGGTCTCGTTCCCTGTGTATCTAGC
>JBATLR010000110.1:0-2615 GCA_049289415.1 Nitrospirales bacterium | reverse complement strand
ACCGGCTCGACGGCCCGCTCCTGCAGCACCCGTAATACTTTGGCCTGGGCACTTACGCCCAGATCTCCAATTTCATCCAGAAACAGCGTGCCTTTATTGGCCTGTTCAAATTTGCCTATTCTGGCCTCCACGTCCGTCGCAGTGCCTTTGCTGATGCCGAATAATTCACTTTCGATTAACGTTTCGGGGAGCGCGGCACAATTGATCGCGACAAACGGTTGACGGGCTCGAGGGCTATTGTAATGAATGGCTTTGGCCACCAATTCCTTTCCAGTTCCGTTTTCTCCGGTAATAAGCACATCCACTGAACTATCCCGGACCTGATCGATGATTCTGATCAATCGCTGCATGGGCAGGCTGTTCCCCAGCAGCTTTTTCGTGGAGTACTGTCCTTCGACCTCTTTCCACAAATGCGCGTTTTCCTGTTGCAACCGTTCGCGTTCCCGCCGCAATTGTTCCATCACATGGAATTTCTGAAGAGGGATGGCGATGCTATCAACCAACGCCTGAGACACCATTTCATCCTGGGCGGTAAAGTCCTTGCCCTTTTTATTCACGGCTTCAAAGACTCCAATGATGTCGCCGGTTCTGTCCCGAACCGGCAGCGCCAACAGGGTCTGCGTTTGCCGCTTCATTTGTGCGTCGATGCCGGAAAAAAATCTTGAGTCCGATTGCACATCTTTGACATTAATCAACTCTCCTGTCGCCACACAGGCGCCCGCAATTCCTAAGCGAGCATCCAGGCGCAGTACCCGCCCACTCACAGGGAGGGGAAACCACAGCTCACATTCCTTCCGATCCAGCAGAAACACACTGATCCCCTCCGCCTGCAGTAACCGGCGTGATTCTTTTTCAATGAGTTGTAACAAGGTTTGTAATTCCTGCTCCTGGTTGATCTGAAGCAGAAATGTTTCGGGGAGGTCTATTCTCTTATGAGAGATTTCTTGTTTTCCGGATCGACTCGCCATGGCGGTGTTCCTGAAAATTCCGTTGAGCCCACCCCGCTGGACAGCAGGGAGGATCAACTGTACACATTATGACCAGGTGTGAATGGAGAAGGCAACTACCCGACCAGCCCCCCTTTCTGCGTTCACCTGAGGAGGCTATCCTCTGGCCATCCAAAATCCCAAGCCCATGAGCTATCCTCTGGCTTGTTCAATGGGAATCACCGAACGTGATTCCGGACTGCCCGGGTTCGTGAACAACCGGTAAACGGAAATGCGGTTGGCTTTCCCCCTTAGCGTGATCACCCCGACTTCTTTGAGTCTCCATGGATGGTCCCCGAGGTATTGTTTGGTCGTCTCTCCAATAAGGATCCGGCAGACCTCATCTTTGGACCAGGTCTCCAACGAGTCTTTGTGGAAACTTTCTAATCGAGAGGCAACGTTCACGGAGTCTCCAATGGTCGTAAATTTCAGCCGTTGTTCACTGCCCAGACTTCCGACGACCACCGACCCCGTTTGCATGCCTATCCGCATTCGCACCTCGGGCAACCCCTGCTGTTGCCATTGGGTATTGAGATGCCGCATTTCCTGTTCCAGAGCCACTGCACAACTGACTGCATTGTTGGCATCCTGCCGTTTGTTGGCTTCCGTTTGTTCCAGCCGGAATACCCCGAAATCCGCTTTGATCATATCTCCATGATAATCATCAACCATCCCGCCATGATTGGTGATGATTTTCACCGTGCGCTCCATGTACGTATTGAGCCAGTCCAGTACCGTGTCGGGTTCCATGTTTTCTGCCACGGTCGTGAACCCTTCAAGATCCGTAAACAACGTCGTCACCACCACTTTTTGTGGGCGCAACCGGCCCTTTTCCAAAAATTGCTCCCGCTTCTCCCAGACAGCCTGAGCCACTTCTGAAGAGACATGCCGGGAAAAAAGCGACATTAAGAGCGTCCGGTCCTGCTTTTCCCGATTCGAAAGCCAGGCTGTCACCACCATGGCATTGACGACTAATCCAATGACCGGCGGGATAAACGGGATCCACGCCCCATACATCATCCCGCTCACCACCACTCCACTTAGCAGCAGCATCCCCATGAGCACAGCCAGAGAGAAACGCCAGGCACCCCGAACCCACACGCCGATGAATCCGCCCCCGAGCACCCATAGCCCGATCCAGGCTGTTTCCAGGGAATCTGGAAATGTCGCAATGGGGGCCTGGCCCTCTCCCTTCGCTAAGCGGAGCAGTTGGTGCACCATATATCCATGCAGTTCAAGTCCGGGAATTGGGGGACACACCGTGAGTGTTCCGCATTGTGATGTATAAAAATCATCTTTGACGCCTTGGGCGATAACCCCGACAAGCACGATGTGGTCTTGAAGCAACTCCGGATTAAACTTTCCTTCCAGTATGTCTCCAAAGGAAATGGTCGGAAAGACGTTTTTCCCCCGTTCAAGAGCCAACAGATATTGATACCCCTGGGCATCGGCTTCCACATAGCCCCCATCGTGCGCTTCGAAAGGGTGAATGACCGTTTTCCCCAGTTGCAACCAATCAGAATTCTCAACGGCCGGCTTGGGAACGATTTTCTTCTGCTGTAAATATTGGAGGGCCAGCAGCAAAGAAAAGGACCGATAGAAATTGGTCCCATCATCCAGGAATAAGAG
>JBATLR010000109.1:0-6751 GCA_049289415.1 Nitrospirales bacterium | reverse complement strand
ATGTAGTCCCAAATATTGATCTCTGTCCAATCCAAAAGGGGATGGATCCGGATATGGGTGCCTGGAGGAAACGAAAGTTTATATTGATCCCAAAGTTCGGGGGGCTGATCGCGAAAATCCCATTCATTGTTTTTGTCCCGCGGGGAGAAATACCGTTCCTTCGCCCTGGTACTATCTTCGTCCGATCGCACACCCAAAATGACCCCTGTGTAGCCCTTCTCTTCCAGCAATTGTTTTAACCCTTGGGTTTTTAAGGCCGTGCAACATTCCACACGTCCCTTCGTGTGGTTCATCCCTTCGGCCAGGGCTTTTTTGTTTTGGCCCACGATCAGATTTAATCGCCATTCGCGTGCGAGGCGATCCCGATATTCAATCATTTCAGGAATTTTATAGCTGGTGTCGACATGGAGTAACGGGAAGGGGACATGGCCAAAAAATGCCTTTCTTGCCAGCCACAATAACACCGTAGAATCTTTGCCCATGGACCACAGCATGGCCAGGTTATCAAAGTTTTTGTACGCCTCCCGCAGAATATAGACGCTTTGATCTTCTAACTGGCGGATATGCTTCATACGGGCACCACCGCCGGTGCAGGGGGGACAACGAATTTGGACTCTGGAGGGCGTCCTTGGGTCAAGGCGGTAAAGAACGCTCCGGCTTTTCCGGAATCCAGTGTATCCTGGGCAAGCGGTGTGGCTTGCGCGAGAGAGGAAGCCAACCCTGCGGCATATATTAGTAAGGCGGCATTCATGATCACCCAGTTCCGTCGGTCGCCCTTCTGGCGATCGACGAGTAATTGCGTTATCAATTGGGCTTCATGTTGCGGGTTCCCGGATCCCGGCCCATTGATGGTCGAACTCATGGCTTGAAACGGTCCGGACCGGAATCCGGCATCATCGGGACGAAAGACTAAGGATGAAATATGCCCGCTTCGTAATTCGCGTGCCAGTGATGGGGCGGAGAGGGACAGTTCAGGAAATCCTTCGACTCCTTGAATAATCAATGCCCGCTTTGCACCCAGCATATCCAAAGCTTCCACCATTTTATCCAGGTATGGAGGATGGGAAATCCCAATGACTTGTGAGCCGACCCTGGCCGGGTTCAGTAGTCTGGACACCTGATGGGACAGATTTTGCAATCCGAATGCCTGACGCAGGTCCAGTAATTTGGTTAACGGTGCATGATATCCAGCTAAATCCATGTATACCCAGGGCGATTGTGTGCCATGTTCAATGGCTTCAGCCGCAGTATTGGCGATAGGAAGCTGTAAGTGACGAAGGACTTGAGGGAGATCGTAGGGGAGGTCGGGGTTTTCTACGCCATGCATGAAGAGACCTGCGCCTGCTGCAGCCGCGACAAGACTTGCAGCGATGACCACATGGATGGTGTTGTGCTTTTCTCCATAGAGGGGAAGGTCCACAATGTTTTCAGCATGCGGGAGTGGAATCGGTGGCGCCCACCGGCGGACCGTTGTGGTGAACGCGGCGAGTTCGCTGATGGATTCCGTTTTGATACGCATGGCCATCAAAAACGCTCCCACCTGAACGTCAGTGGCTTGCCCTTCAATGATGGCGTTCAGAGCCAGCTTGGCCTCGTCCCAGGTCAAATCCTTGGCACCTTTAAGCCCTTTTCCAATTTTTGCAATCAGATGATCCATGCCATGGTTCCGGGTTAAAAGGTCAAAACCTGGTCAGCGGGAAGAACGGCTTCATTCCAGAAGGCTTCGGCGGTTTGCACTTCATCTAATTCCGGAATGAGTTCTTCGACTTTCACTCCAAAATATTTGAGAGAATCCTTACACACCGAAAATTTGACGTTTCCTTTTTCTTTAGAGGTTTGCATGAGTTTCGAGAGGTCCGCTTTATCCTCCTTTTTCAAGAGTTCACGAACAAAGCCTTCCCGCCCTTTAAACTCCGGGGACATGGTCAGTTCTTTGATCTTGGTTTTGGTCATTCGACCTGCGGCTTCGTCACGGAAATAGCCACTCACCTCGATGCCACTGGCCGCTGCCAGGGCTATCCACTCACAGGCTTGGAAAAGGTTGTTCCATCCCCCTCTGGTAATAATGACGGCAATTTTTTTCACTGGCAATCTCCAATAGTTACTTGATTGAGAAAAATGAATGTCAAGTCATGAATGACGGCATGGTCACGTGGCTGGATTATCATCGATGAAGCCCACATTCGGTTTTCCCCGAACTTTTCCATCGTCCGGAGCGTGGGTCTTCTCCTGGCATAACAGGTGCTGTGCAATGGGTACATCCAATGCTGGGATAGTGTTGATCATGCAATGCATTATAGGGAACGGCATTCGTGCGAATGTATTCCCAGACCTGTTCCCATGACCAGGCGGCTAAGGGGTTAAACTTTACAAGGCCAAACTTTGTATCCCACTCGACAATGGCGGCATTGGCACGCGTGGGTGATTGATCTCGCCGAATACCCGTCATCCAAGCCGCATACTTTGCCAGGATGCGTGTGAGAGGCTCAACCTTTCGCAGTGAGCAACATTGGTCGGGATCCCGCAGCCATAAAGCTTCCCCAAACTCTGTGGCTTGTTCGGAAGGACTGAGCGTTGATTTGACCTGGATGATCTGATCATCCTTTAACTGGTAGTGTTGAATCATCCGATCCCGAACGGCATGGGTTTCAGGAAATAAAAAATCGGTATCCAAATAAAAGAGTGTGCTGCCCGGATTTGAGCGAAACATCATATCGGCCAGAACAACATCCTCGGCCCCAAAACTACAGGCCAGAATAATCGTTCCCCCATATTCCGCAATGGCGGTCTCGACAACCTTCAGAGGAGTCTGGCCCTCCATGGATCGATTGACCGTGATGAGTTCTTCTGGAGTTGGTTGGGTATTGAGGAAAAGAGCCATGGCGTTTTACAGTTCTACTTTCTCCACTAACACTCGGAAATGCTGCTCCTCGGCGTCTATGGGTTCCTGTTTGAGCACATTGTGCCCATCGTTTCGAAGACTCACTGGGACGTTGCGAATCGGATCGCCGCCGTCCAACCATACTTCCAACTGGTCACCGTGGTCCATCATTTCTAATTTTAACTTGGTTTTCACGTAATTCATGGGACAGGCCACGCCCCGCAGGTCGTAGACGGGCACGCCTGATGGGGAGGATGCCTTGTCAGGTGACGCGGGTACCGTCCTGGTTGATTCAGTGGATTGTTGTCCCAGTTCAGCAGGAGCCAACTTGAGGTCCTGGCCGATTTGGTCCGAAACGGTCCGGCAGAGATCCACGAACCCTTTGGTAAATGCGATTTTCCCTTGTGTCAGATCAGCCGAGGCATCTTTGTTCCCCAGATCTCCCACTGTCATGGCCAGATTGTGGTATTCCGCCGGCATGAGCCCTTTGGCCACAATCAACTTGTCAAATTCCGCTAAGGTGTCGGCATCCGTATTCGGATCAATCCCTTCTGTGACAAGGATGGCTTTTGCTCCTGCCACCACGGCTCGATAGGCTTTGTTAATGGCAAACGCATATTGGTGTTTTTCAGCCAACAGGCGTGCTTGATACAGTTCCTGTTCCGCTTCAAGAATCCGATTGTCGATCATCTCCAATGCGCCCCCGGCGCATTCGCCGGGTCCGAGGTCCTCAACCGAAAATTCCTCATCGCCTTCCCAGTCAATATAGAATTGTGGATCCTCTTGATATGTGGGAAGAATGGTGTAGGGGATCAGTTCATCTTTTAGTCGGAGTTTTCCAGTGCGATCAATGAACGCCAGGAGGGACTCCCCATTTTTTCTATCCCGGCGATAGAGATCGAGCAGATGCTGGACGGCAGCGGGGACGTTTTTCGCAGGGACCTTCACAATGAGTTGAGCAATTTTGGCCGTGCCGTTGACCCGCCCCCCAAGGTGCAATTCATATACAGGCGCCACATGGTCTCCAATGCGTTTGCCGACTCCATGCAAGCCGATTGTGGCGATATGATGTTGAGCGCAGGAATTGTGGCAGCCACTGATTTTCACGTTCACCCCTTCCAGGTCCTCTGCGATCTTTCCGGCAGGGAACACTTCTGCCAGCGCTCGAGCCAGTCCCTTAGAAGAGGTGATTCCCAGTCCGCAGGTGTCGGTCCCTGGGCAGGAGACGATATCTGCGACGCCTTCAGCTCCAGGGTCGCCCAACCCATGAGCGACTAATTCGTCATAGAAGTGCCGGAGACGCAGTTCGGGAAGCCATCGCACCATGATGTTCTGATTGATGGTGGTACGAAGGTTTCCGTTGGCATACCGTTCGGCGAGATCGGCCAGTCCAAACATTTGCTCAGACGTGATATCACCGGAGGGGAGTCTTACCACCGCCGTTCTATAGCCGGACTGGCGTTGCGTCATCACATTGGTTGCACACCAATGATCGAACGCCTCTTGAGATGAGGGATCTTCATGTGTTGATGGGCCATGAGGGTGGCTGTTCCCATTGCCTTGGGTGGAGGTGCCGTTCCCGGATTTCGTCGGCATCACCAAGGGAGGATCATCAGGATACGGGGCCGTTTCCAATCCAATTTTGGTGGCGCCGGATTGCAACATGGCATCGTAGGTCTCTTTCCATCGTTGAGAAAATTCCTCAAACCCTAATTTGTCAATGACAAATTTCATCCGGGCTTTGCTTCGATTTTTTCGATTGCCTAAATTATCAAACACCTTGAGCATGGCTTCGATGGCGGGAATCAATTCTTCCATGGGAACGAATTCATGAAGCACTTTGGCGAGGCGCGGAGTGGACCCCAAGCCGCCTCCAACGACCATTTTGAACCCCGGAACCCCTTCGGGATTGCGAGCAGCCAGAAGCCCGACATCGTGGATGGGGGTGAGGGCGCAGTCATGCTTGCAGCCGGAAAAGGCAATTTTAAACTTGCGAGGGAGACTTTGGTTGAGTGGATTCCGTAATAAATGATAAGCCACGGTTTTCGCGTAGGGGGTCACGTCAAACACTTCGCCGGGGCATACCCCTGCCAAGGCACAGGCTGTGACATTTCGGACGGTATTGGCGCAGGCTTCCCGAGTGGTGAGTTCAACTTCCGCCAGTTTTCGCATGATGGTGCCAACGTGGCGGAGGGGAACAAAGTGCAGTTGAATATCCTGCCGCGTCGTGACATGTCCCACGCCGGTCGCAAAGGTATCCGCAATGTCTGCCACTTGGCGTAGTTGATTGGCGTTCAGACCACCAAAGGGAATCTTGATCCGGACCATTTGGACATCGGCCTGGCGTTGACCATAAATACCGTATTGGAGTCGAAACGGTTTGAACACGTCGGCTGGAGTGTCCCCAGATTGCAGGCGATTTACCTCATCTTCGAAAGTTTCTATTTCTTCAAGAATCTCCTGGGCTATCGGAACCGTGTGAACAGGAGGGCGAGTGGTGACCGGTGAGGTGCTCATGATAATTCTCCAAATCCCGTATAGAGGGGTAAATTTCTAGGGTTGGCTTAAAAATGCCCTAATTTCTGTTCGACCCTGGAATAGTCCGTCCTTTGCCAAAGCTAAATATGATACATCAGGCAGCGCTGGGTTTCGAGCGTTTGATACTGTTCGACCAATTTTTGTAAGGAAATGCCCCGCAGAACTGCCTGCTCCGCCTCTTGAACCTGTTGCCAAATATTTGAAAGTAAGACGTTCGGAACCTGTCGGCTTTCCGAATGGCCGTTGGTGTGCCCATGTTGGAGCAATGGTTCTGTCGCCCACCCATTCATTGAATTGACTAAATCCGCAAGGGAAATCTGACTGGGGTGTTGTGCCAGGGTATACCCTCCTTGTGCTCCTCGAAGGCTCCTAATAATCCCGGCTTGTTTCAAGTGCTGAAGGATTTGTTCAATGAAGCGAGAGGGTATCCCCTGTCGCTGAGAGATGATTTTGGCTTGAAGCGGAATGGATCTGTCCTGCTTTGCTAGCTCGATTGTGGCCATAATCCCATAGGTGACTTTGATCGGAAACTTGTTCATATTTTAATTCATACTAAAACGATAGGAATAATATGCAATATAAAATTTGCAGAAAACATTTGTCAAGAAATATGAGTCGTACTTTTACTCAAAAAAAGATGTGCCGGGCAAAAATGGGTGCCTGAACCATTGCCTCCTGGAGGGCTTTATTATCAGGGAGCCATTGATTCAAACAAAAAAACTGAACAACAATCGTAGGCCACTAAATATTGGGAAAAAATAGGCCGATACCATGACTGGGGAAAGCCCCAGATAAAGTCACCGGTTGCAATGTTTGGGAGCCGTGAGGACCGATGAGATGAAAGACCTTGCTGATCTGCTTGAAGAAGTCCATACCGTCGTCCAGTCTATCCGGGAAGAGAAGATGACGCTTGAGGATCGGCTGAAATCGTTGGAGAACGACTTATCGACCATGGAGAAAGCGAAAAAGTCCATTGCTTGTGATCTACAGGAAACGAAGAAAAGACTCGAACGGGAACTACAAGCTACAAAGGAAAAATTGGATCAGGTGCATCCGGCAATACAAAGTTTGCAAAATGAGCTGCAGAATACCGAAGTGCAGAATAATCTTCTGGTTATGGATCTCAAACAGAAAGACGAAGAAATAAAAACATTAGAATTGCGCCTTCGTGAATACACTTCCTTAACTTCATCATCCTTCCGAGCTGAAAAGCCCCTCGGCTAAGCTCGGGGAATACCTTCCAACTCAAATCCTCCGACTGTGGAGAGATGTCTTGATATCCCGATCATGCGTCGGTTCCTTCCTGGGTAGAATTGATAACCCCGGGCAGCA
>JBATLR010000108.1:0-20809 GCA_049289415.1 Nitrospirales bacterium | reverse complement strand
GGACAATTTCTTCCCGCACCTTGTGCATAAGGGCTGGCAGGTTGCCGTTACGGCTAGGCGGAATCCCAATGCGTGGAGGAGGGCATCGAGATTTTTGAGTTCAGGCTTGCCCCGTTTGGAGAGTATTTTGTACAAGCTTTCGCGGTTGAGCTTGGCCTTTTCGGCGAGTTGGGCCACCCCGCCCTGAGCTTCGGCCACATTCCTTAACGCCAGCAGGAACAATTCTATTGTTTCGCGGTTTCGATATTCTTGGTTTGCGTACGGTTAAATCCTACAGAATATTTTCCTCATTGCTCTTCCATGGGAATCACTGAGATGGTCGTCTCTTCTGCTCCGACGCCTTCCGTCTGGCCCAAGGGAGGGACGCTCTTCTCAGTGGGCGGGCCTTGTTTGAGCCCTGCGAGTTGGTCCGCCCTCCCCATATTTGGCGTCCGTTCGCTCTCCTAAGGCCAGACGGGGCGTCCATGGTTTTGGGCCCTTTTGCCGAAACAAAAGGGCCTCGCCTGCCGGGGCGAAACCCGGCCACACAGAACACACGTTGACACGAGAGTGTGATCGCAAGTGGAATGTGTGAACCTGCCAACACGATTTACGGGCAACACCCAAGAGGGATTCTTGTCGAGGTAAAACGGGAGTGTGATTTGGCTGGGCTCAGATCTTTCGTTTCACTCAAGATGACAACATTTTTAGAGTACGCTTATCCCGCCACCTTTTGGGGTTTGGTAACTTTCAACGGACTACGGGCAGTTCAATGTGGGACGGGCGACTGGGTGTGAGCCAGACTTCCCATGTGGGTGACGGGCATTTCAAGTTCTGGAAATGATCGTTGTCGGCTCCCGCCAAGGCAATCCGGATGCAATGACCCTGTTTGAATTGATCCGACGAGGTAAGGAACTCGAATAGAAGCTTGAGGGCAGGTTTCTCGAACCCATATCTAGAAATTTCGTCGTGGATGATGGCGATTCCTTCTCGCTTCTTATGCTTGAGGTCTAGCGGTTTGCCATGACGGCGAGGCGGAATCCCAACGCGTGGAGGAGTGCATCGAGGCTTTTGAGTTCAGGATTGCCCCGTTCGGAGAGCATCTTGTACAAGCTTTCGCGGTTTTGCCACACCGCCCTGAGTTTCGGCCACATTATTTTAACGCCAGTAAAGCCGTTTAGGATCGCCCTCCTCCAGCGCCGCGTGCAGGTATTCTTCCGCCTCACGGGCATCACGCAAGCTTTCAATCAGGTCTGGTTGATAAGCTTTGCTTCTTTTCATGGCCTCCTCCTGTATTCGTTCCAATAACGTTTCGTGTTTTGGATGGGCCTACCATCAATTAATTCTTCAAACTGAGCTGTTTTGATCAGATTGCCATCCTACATGAGCATAGAATTCGATTGGGGTCATATGGCGCCATTAAGTCCTCGCCGATTGATCGCGCCAATCGGGTGAATGTGATGACCGTCAGAAATTATGGAATTTCAGTTGATGAATTTTAAATTGTAACAAGGAGGTTCTTCATGAAAGCGATCGGATTGTTGGGTTTTGCGTTAGTTTTTGTGGTGGGGTGTCAAGGCATGCCCACGGTAACGAGGACCGGAGACGTCAAAGACATCATGATTGGGGATGACCTCACGTCAGGCTACATCGCGGTGGGTCCCGGCGATGAAGTTCGGTGGATCAACAAAAGAAATGCACCGGTTCGAATCATTTTTCTTGACCCTGAGTGGGACAAGCAGTTGTCATGCAAGAATAATTTCGGGGGGTTGATGACACGCAGCGACACAGCCGAACTGGCCACCAACGAAACCGCCAGCGTCTGTTTCCGGGATGCCGGCACGTTCCGGTATACGGTCAGGATGGAATCGGACAGGGCGAGTGGCAACCTCAATGTTTCGGGAGTCGTGAAGGTTGGCGGGCAGGGCGGCCAGGCCGTTGATCAAACCAGTGATCAGAACCTTGGCCAAATCAGTACTCAACCCACTGATGGAGCCAGTGATCAAACAAGTGTCCCTGCTAGTGGTCAACTCAGGGATCAAACAGGTGGAGGTATCAATGCTCAACCTAGTAGTCAAACAAGTCATCCATCAGGCTCAACGTCAACCACCACCACGACGACCACTACCACGCCTGCTCAATAGTGAACGTGACATCCAGAACTATTGAGGTGAGATTGAGATGAATCTGACAGAGTGGACATGTCGCGATGGAGTCAGAATATGCGGCCATTGAAGACTCTCCGCGCCAGGGAATGTGACAACAACTCCGCCTCGAAAAGAGGTTAGGGGTTTTTGTTGGAGCGCCTCGCCATGACGTGCGGCATGGCGTGGTTGCTCCCCTGTCTCATTAGAATCCTTCCAAGCTGATTGACTCGCCAGACGGGCTGATGTTATTTGGCACATAGCATATGCATCACATATGAATCGTCGACAAATTGAAGTGCGAGTGTGAGTCTGGCTAGGCTCAGATCTTTCGTTTCACTCAAGATGACAACTTTTCTCGGATACGCTTTTCCCGCAACTTGTTAGGGTCTGGTTATTTTTAACGAACCACGGGCAGTTCAATATGAGAGGGTCGATTGGCTGTATGCCAGACCTCCCATATTGGTGCCGGTCCCTCCAAGGCCTGGAAATGATCTTTGTCGGCTCCTGCCAGGGCGATCCGGATGCGATGCCCTTTTTTGAATTGATAGGACGTGGGAAGTAACTTGACTAGCAGGGGCGCAACTTCACCTGGAATGAGCGGGGCGGCATCCGCACGGCGAAACGAGTGAACGGGGAGTGGACCTGTCGGATTGATGATGGTGCCGCTTGGTTGCCATTGCCGATGGATGGCCCGCAACTCGCCTTCTGTGATGTGATGCACGTCTCCTTCTGGTGTGACATCTTCCAGGTAGACGAAGAGGTTTGTGTCTTGAGTGGTGGCAGAGAGGTAGACGGTAGCCATCGGATGCCCGGTGACTTCGAGCGCCTCTGAAAGCGGCTCAGAGGTATAGGCCAACAACTTCTGATCTCGTTCTTTCCGGTCGGGATAAGGATCATTCAGCGAAATACCCACCAGAGTGTTCCACCGGGTTTGCTTGCCGGTTCCCGTGCTGAGATCCACCTGATATCGATCCGGCTTGTCTGCTGCCGGAGGAGTATTCATCGCTAGCCTGCCTTTTTGTTGGAAATACATTGAAAGGGGTGAGGACTCAGGCGGCCAGCGAGTCGATGTTTTCCATCGTTCCTCGCCCATGGTGTAGTACCGGATCGGTGGATCATTCGGATTTCCGGTGGCTACGCCCTTCAGATGGACATCGAAAAATCTGATGAGTTCCGCCGCATGGTCGAATGCCGCAGGTCCCAGCGCGTAGGGGCTGATATGCCGTTTCCCTCCGTGATCCCATGGCCCGAGTATGAGCCGATTCGCCGGCTGTTGGTGGTGGAGATACCGTTTGATGGCGGCCAGTTGATATCCCCCGTCGAACCACCCGCTGTAGCTATAGATGGCTGCACCTGACTTGGCAATCTCGTCGGCATAGGTTTGTGTGCTGAGCGCGTCGATGTTGGCGGCCTGTCCCGATGGTGGAGGGTCATCCCGAAAGACAATTTCCGAGGCTTCCCGGTATGGACTCCAATTGGTCTCGTGGTCCTGCAGGGCGAGTCCCAAGAGGTCCAGGCTCGTGTCGCCATCCACCGGCCGCACTCCACGCACAAAGAGATTCGCTATGACGCCACCGTGGGGTAGGCGATTGTGGTCAAGCCGATGAGTAATCGCACTCCAGGTTTTGGTAAACCAGTTGAGATGAATGCCACCTGGAAAGATAATTTCGGAATAGAGATCGAAGCCTGAATACATCGGGGCAATCGCTTTGACGGCCGGATGTTGATTGACGAGTAACATTTCAGCGGTCCCGCCACTATAGGAAATACCCATGGCCCCGACCTTTCCGTTTGACCAGGGTTGGGCAATAATCCAGTCCACAATTTCTGCGCCGTCTTTGATTTCCTCAGGGGAATAGGCAATCGGGCGTGTCCCGAATGACGCGCCGGAGCCACGCACATCTACATCGACCCACGCATAGCCCTGTTGAAGGAATCGTTTGGCATAGGACCCGATGAGCCCCCGTGGACCGTCCTCTTTGAAGGCGGAGACCAGCCATCGATATTCGATCGCCCGCCAATACCGGGTTTGGTGTAAGAGTGTGGGAATGGTGTGGTCTGGCTTAAGGTCGGTGGGGAGATAGACATCCACCGCAATCTTGACCCCGTCCCGCATCGTGAGATACTGCGAGGTACGGTGAAATGTCCCGTCTGGCTCTACAACGCTGCTAGCTGAAGAAGACGGACTGGCTGCTGCCGGGTCAGAATGCTCAACATTATTTGGCGCACAACCTGCGAAGAAAGGGAGTGCCGGCAAAAGCAGGATGAAAGCCCATAAGCGGAAAAATCGGGAGAGACGGCTGGTAGATGGGAAACGGAGATTGATTTGTCTGAACATATATGGTGGATGATTATTTGTTTTTGGTCTTACAGGGTTAGCATGTAATTTGGGAATTTATTCACATTAGGATTTGCCGGAAAACGATTGCAGGTGGTGCATCGCATTTGTGTCCTATCTCTCATGTCAACGTGGTGTTCTGTGTGGCCGGGTTTCGCCCCGGCAGGCGAGGCCCTTTTGTTTCGGCAAAAGGGCCCAAAACCATTGACGCCCCGTCTGGCCTCATTCAGAGCGGAGGGACGCTAACTATGAGGAGGCGGTCCAACTCGCAAGGCTCAAACAAGGCCCGCCAACTGAGAAGAGCGTCCCTCCTTTGGGCCAGACGGCAGGCGTCGGACCATGGGAAACGACCTTTCAGTGAATCCCATGATAACAAGAGCGTGAATGGAAGGAGAAGGTGATGGCCTCTGTGTTTGGACATGTGGTGTTGGCGTATGCCATGGGCAAAAGTCTGAGGACTCCTTTCCACACGGCAAGGTTTTGGTGGTTTACGATGGCCTGTTGTCTTTTGCCGGATGTGGATGTGCTTGGACTGGCGCTCGGGATTCCGTATGAACATATGTTGGGGCATCGTGGACTCACGCATTCCATTGTGTTTGCCATGCTGGTGGGATTGGTGGTGCCCCGGTTGGCTGATCCCCCGATCCCGTATGGGACCAGACCGTATTGGATGTTTGCCGTGTATTTCTTTCTCGTCACCCTGTCCCATGGGTTTCTGGATGCCCTGACCAATGGGGGACTCGGCATTGCCTTTTTTGCGCCATTCGACTCGACCAGATATTTCTTTCCCTTGAGACCAGTGGCCGTTTCGCCGATTGGGCTCTCGGCCTTTTTATCTAAGGAGGGCATGGGAGTGCTGCTCAGTGAACTGGTGTGGATTGGGATACCTGTAGCTCTTTGGTTGGTGATGTTACGCGTCATCAGGAAAACGGGAACGAAAGGAGTCCAGTGAGATAACATAGACCGGACTTTTATCTGCGCTATCAGGTAACATTGCGCGTTCTCTCGCTGGATATGCTTCCCTTATAATTTCAGGTCTGATGGCGTCATCCTCTAAAAAAGTTATCTATGCGGCCTTAATTGGGAATAGTCTCATTGCCGTTACCAAATTCGCGGCTTCGGCGATGACCGGGAGTTCGGTGATGTTGGCCGAGGGAATCCACTCCCTGGTTGATACCGGCAATCAAGGTCTCCTGCTCTATGGACTTCACCGCGCCAAACGACCGGCGGATGAGCGCTACCCATTCGGGTATGGGAAGGAAATCTATTTTTGGAGTTTTGCGGTGGCCATTCTGGTCTTCGCCTTGGGCGCGGGAATTTCCCTCTATGAGGGCGTGTTACACATCCTCCATCCTGAGCCGATTATCAACCCCATGGTCAACTATATTGTCTTGAGTCTCTCCCTCGTTTTTGAGGGTGGTGCCTGGTACATGGCTTTCCGTGAATTTTCCCGTGCCAAGGGACAGTGGTCGTATTTGCAAGCGGTTCAACGGGGAAAGGATCCGACCATCTTTATGGTCCTCTTTGAGGATTCGGCAGCAGTGCTGGGCTTGGCTGTGGCCTTTATCGGCATCTGGTTGGGACAGGTGACCGGTATTGTCTATATTGACGGCATTGCAACCTGTATCATCGGATTGATTTTGGCCGGCATCGCCATGTGGCTCGCGTATGAAACCAAGGGATTGTTGATTGGCGAAAGCGCCAATAAGGAAGTGGTCCAGAGCATTCGCGACATGGCCAATCAGCTTTCCGGTGTGGAGCATGTGAATGAAGTCTTGACCATGCACATGGGGCCAAATTTTATTTTGGTGAATCTGAGTGTGGACTTTCGAGACGGGGTCACGTCCGAAGAGGTGGAACGCGGCGTGGCCACATTAGATAAGGATATTAAGGTGAAGCATCCCCTCGTGAAACGGGTGTTTGTGGAGGCCGAAGCCCGGCGGGTCCTCAAGAATCCGGAATAATGCATCACGGTCTTTGGTTGATAAAGTTCAAAGGGCTGATTAAGGCCTAAGTAAAGGGATACACGATCGCGATGGGTGAAACCCGGGTTGATTTGCTTCATTTGCTTGAAGATTTGCGGGATGCCTATCCGGGCGCGCTCGAAGACACCATTCTTACAGAAATCATTGCGAACGCTCTGGATTCAGGAGCCAGCCGGATTGTGATGGACGTGAATCCGTCCGCGGGAACGTTGATGGTGAGAGATAACGGGTCGGGCATGCAACGGAAAGACTTAGCCCGCTATCATGACATTGCCTCCAGCACCAAACGACGGGGACAGGGGATTGGCTTTGCCGGTGTGGGTATTAAGCTGGGGTTGTTGGTGTGTCAGGAAGTCCTGACGGAAACCAAGCGAGGACACACGCATGTGTCTACCACGTGGCATTTGTCGTCACGGCATCGGGCTCCCTGGAAATGGGTCCCTCCGATCGGCATGGTGATTCAACAAGGCACTGCTGTTCGTCTGAAACTCCACAATATTCTCTCTCCACTCCTGGATCAGGCATTTATCGGGGCGGCCATCTCCAGACATTTCCAACCGTTGCTAGATCCCACGTTTTCCACCATCCTGAATGCTCACTATCCCCACGGGGTGACGTTTGCAATCAATGGGGTGGATCTGCCGCCTCAACGCTTTGAGGCGCCGCTTCATGCGCTTTTGGAAATTCGCTTGGCCCGCAAACGGAAACCCTCTGCGGTGGGATATCTGGTGCGAACTGGAAATCCCTTGCCCGACGATCTTCAAGGATTAGCCGTTAGCACTTATGGCAAAGTCATCAAGTCCGGGTGGGATTGGTTGGGGATTACCCCGCAGGCACGGGAACACATTTCCGGACTGATTGAGGTGCCTGGCCTGGCGGCCAGCCTCACATTGAATAAGGGTGATTTCATTCGTGTGGGAGCACGAGGCGCGACATATTTGGCCTATCGGAAAGCCGGAAGCCGTTCAGCGTCAACTTTCAGAATGGGGAGTGGTGGATAGTCCGGTCGAGGAAACCCCACCTCGCCAAATCAGACCCCTGGAACGGGATCTTGAGCGCGTGTTGGAAGATCTCTCCGACCTCTTTCCGCTCCTGGGCTCGTTGGTCGAACATCGGAAGGGCGGGCAAAAACGGTTACCGTTGGGAACGCCGGGCCCCTACGAGGCCATGCGGGCGGTGATGGTTCCCGGAGAAACCTCGCAGGATCAGGAAACAGAGGAAGAACTCGTCGTTCAACCTCCCGGCAATGAATCTCCAGGTGGGGAGACCCAACGTGAGCTTCGCGAGCCGGGAGAAGATGCCTCGGTGGTGTCTGACTTTCTTCTGCCGGACCGAGGCAGCCGAAGGGCTCCAGCCCGCTTTGGGCTCGGTATTCAATTTGAAGACCGGGAAGACGATCAAGAAATCGGGCGGTTAGTGGAGTCAACGGTGTGGGTGAATCGTGCCCATCCTGCCTATAAACGGGCGGTGGCGACGCGGTCGGTCGGCTATCATATTGCTCTGGCGGTGGGGTTGGCCTTAGCGCCGCTAGCCGTAGAGGCTTCAAGCGAGCATGCCTTTCTCACGGCCTTTCTCTCCTGTTGGGGCGAGGTCGGTCTTCCCAAGAAATCGAAGCCACGCAAGCGGTAACATTTTGTCAGAAACGAAGGATGGTCGGGTGGAGGGATGTTTAATCCCGGTCGATATTCTCGATTTCCAACACCACCGGACAATGATCGGAGAGTTGCCGGTAGGCGAGCGGATAGTTCCCTCGTATGCGTTCACAGCCCGCCACGGCGCAATAGCCTGTGATCTGGACGGTGGTGACGGTTACCTCTTGCATCTCTTGTGGAACCAGCACATGATCCAGCCAGCCACCGCGTCCGCGAAAATAGTGGGAACATTGCGGATGTAAGGTCAGATCAGCAAAGCCGGGTTTTTCTTTGGCGACTTTTCTACGCAAGTTTTTCAGCTCGGAGTCTCGTGATTGCCAATCGCCCGCGCCCATCGTATTGAAGTCGCCGAGGAGGATCACATCCCGATCGCGAGCGAGAAGTGGATCTACGGCTTCATCAATCCGGTTTAATGCGTGATGCCGATCCTCCACGGCAAACACCGTGGGACCGGATTTTAAATGCAGTCCGATCAGATGAAAATCAACGCCATGGGGTTCTCTGGCTTGTACCCAGGCATAGAGTCCCGGGCGTAACCCGAAAGTGCAGGCGTTGTTGGCCGATGTTGCCCTCGCATTAAATTGCCACAAGCTTTCAAACTGAGACAAGGACACGCGGGTGTCGTTCCACAACAGGCCGACATGATGGTCTTCGGGCCGGCCGCACGGTTGGCGATACCACCGCCATGTGTCCCCCGTCTGTTGATTCAGCGAAGCGATGATCCTGTCCCAGGCTTTGGTGGCCTCCGGGGTCGCGAGACTTTCCTGGACCGCGAGAATATCAATTTGCATCCAACGGATCGCACAGATCAGCCAGTCGATGTCGGTCGGATCGGCATGATCCTCGCTTTGGTCTTTGGGTTGACCGATGGGAAACCATCGAATATTCCATGTAGCCAGCCGGATCTTGGCAGAAGATTCCGCAGCCATACGGCTGCCTTGCTTGACGGCGGTCTCGCACTGATCCCGGCTGGCCCATACTTCGTGCTCTCCTCCCTCAGCGGTGAGGGGACGGTCGGGTTTGGCAGGTGGTTTCGGCTGAGGTGAACCGGCGTTGAGATATTTTTTATGGACCCAGGCCTTGTCATCATTGGGCAAGCGAAGGTAGAGCCATTGGCCATGCTGTGCGGTCTGTTCAATGATGGCTGCAGTGCCCGTCGGGACATGTTTCAGATAGCTCGGGGACGGGTTGCGATGAAGAGGAACTCCAATTGGCTTCGTGGCCTCAAGAATTACCGATTGCCCAACCTCAAAACCTTGGGCGAAGGTGATGGTCCAGCCACACATGGTGAAGCAGAATACAAAGCCGAGTGTATAGAAAAGTTTATGCATGTCCTCTACTTACCAAAACTTGGGATAGAATACCAATCGGGACCCGGGGTGCTTGTTATGCCGGAATAGACCCTGAGGCCGATTTTCTTTCTCGTTGTCTCCCGGTCAAATCCCATCATGGTCATCGGGAATAGACCTGTTATTTTTCGTTATTGTCCTGACGTCCCCGCTGCATCGCATCGGGTTGGTATGATTGAATGCCGAAACGAGGTTGTTGCTTTAGGCCGGCAGGCGACGGGGCGGGAGAAAGGGCCCGCCGTCCGCTTCGAGTATGCGATAATGAATACAACATCCAGACCATAACCCTATGCACGTTTTTGAGGAGTCAGCCTGATGAGCCATTCTTCCATTAATCTCGACATCGCCAACCGAATCCCCTTACAACCCATCGCCGAAGTGGCCTGGGAAAAACTTCAACTGGATGCGAGTCAAATCGAATTGTACGGGCGGTATAAGGCCAAAATTCCCTTAGCGTCCCTCCCACCATTTCCGAGCAAACCCAAGAGCAAGCTTATTTTGGTGACCGCCATGAGTCCGACAACGGCCGGAGAAGGCAAAACCACGACGCTCATCGGTCTGGTGGATGGATTGAATAAGATCGGTCAACGGGCTGTTGCGGCCCTTCGAGAGCCAAGTCTGGGGCCCTGTTTCGGGATGAAAGGCGGTGGATGTGGGGGAGGGTATGCTCAGGTGGTTCCCATGACCGACATCAATTTGCATTTCACGGGGGACTTTCATGCGATCACGTCTGCGCACAATATGTTGGCCGCCCTGGTAGACAATCATTTGTATTGGGGGCACAAACCCCAGATTGATCCCCGTCGGGTTACGTGGGGTAGGGTGCTGGATGTGAATGATCGGTCTCTGCGATCCGTGGTCACGGGACTTGGGGGGAAATCCAACGGGTATACCAGAGAAGGCCGTTTTGACATCACGGCGGCCTCAGAGGTCATGGCCATTCTGTGTCTGGCGACCGACCTCCAGGATCTTCAGCAACGTTTAGGGAATATCAAAGTGGGGAGAACGGCCAACAAGGAAATGGTCTTTGCAAAAGATATCCAGGCGGAGGGAGCCATGACCGTGTTACTCAAGGAGGCCCTCAATCCCAACCTTGTGCAGACCTTGGAACATAATCCGGCACTGGTTCATGGCGGTCCGTTCGGGAACATTGCCCATGGGTGTAGTTCCGTCGTGGCGACCAAGGCCGCTCTCACACTTGCGGATTACGTCGTGACAGAAGGAGGGTTTGGTGCCGATCTCGGGGCCGAGAAGTTTTTTAACATTAAATGTCGACGATCCGGTCTCACGCCGGCATGTGCCGTGGTGGTCGGGACGATCAAGGCGTTAAAACTTCATGGAGGGGCCAAGGAAAAAGAACTCGAACACGAAGATCTGGACGCGCTCCGGCAGGGATTGCCGAATTTATTGCGCCATTTGGAAAATGTGAAAAAATTCGGGGTCCCGGCGGTCGTGGCCATCAACCAATTCACGAGTGATACCAAGCGGGAGTTGGAACTGGTGGAACAGGCATGCGCGGATCATGGGGTCAAAATGGCTCTGGCGAATCATTGGGCTGAAGGCGGCGCTGGTGCCGTGTGTTTGGCCGAAACCGTTCGTGAGGTCATCGAAAAAGAACCCGGGGACTTTCGTGTCCTGTATCCTGATACGATGCCGCTGGCAGAAAAAGTGCGGATTATCGCCAGGGAGATTTACCGGGCTGAGGATGTAGAGATTCCGCCGGCTGTCCATGCCCGTTTTGCTGAACTCGAAAAAAACGGGTTTGGTCATTTCCCCATTTGTATGGCGAAGACGCAATACAGCTTTTCCACCGACCCCGCCCAAAAAGGAGCCCCGACCGGATTTACGCTTCCCGTGCGAGAAGTTCGCCTCGCGATGGGCGCAGGTTTTGTGGTGGTCATTACCGGGGATATGATGACGATGCCCGGCCTTCCGCGTGTCCCGGCGGCTCAATCGATCGGCATCGACGCAAAAGGGAATATTGTGGGGTTGTTTTAGAAAGAAGCACGTGAACGTGACTGGCCGCAGGGGGAGTGTCGGTCGCGGGGATCAGTTTCTCATCCGGGCGAGCAGGTAGGCCCGCTCTTCGTCGCTGACGCAATTGTCAATCCACGGATAGAGGATTTTTTCTTCCTTCACATTGTGAGCAGTTAAAACCTGGAGCAAACCCTCTTCCGCTTCCTCGGTGGGAAGATCTCCTGCTGCGACTTTTGCCTGAATCTGTTCCAGAAAGTCCTTGATCTGCCGATGCTCCTTTCGCATGACTCCGGTCGGCCCATGGTCTCTGACCATTTCCGCTTGAGCCTCAAAGACCGGAAAAAGAATCTCCTCTTCCCACCTGATATGTCGGTACAGTCCGGTTAACAATTCTTGAAACAGTAATCGGGCTTTTTGAGCATCCTGCTTCTTGAATGCCTGAAACCGGTTGAATATTTCATCCAGGCGGTCATGATCATGTCCCATAAACTCCGCGATGGTGTTTGTGGCCATACGTCCTCCTCTTATGTGGACTGGGTGTCCCGAGTATTCTTGGATGATCCTGGCCTGATCAGCCAATGAGCGTCAAGAGGATCCACGGTGTTACCCTTCGGTCGCCGCGCAAGCCTTCTTAACTTATACCATGTTCGCTTTCTGAAGAGCGGACTCCATTGCTCGCTTGTCTTCGGATCGTATCATCTTGTCTGGTTTTTGGATGACCAGTATAATGGTTAGATATCGAACTATTTGGAGGGGAGGATTTCTGATGCCGCATGTGGATCAATATGTGTCAGTGACGCAAGCGAAGACGCAACTCCTTGAACTGATCCGTCAACTACAAAAGCGTCAGGATACGGTAGGCATTACACGGGATGGAGTGCCCACGGCTGTGCTTCTCAGCATGGAGCATTTCGAAGGATTGATGGAAACCCTGGACATTTTGAGTGATCAGAAGACCATGCGCCCGCTTCGGAAGTCCCTCAGGCAGGTTCAATCCGGTCGTTGGGAAACACATGAATCCATCTTTGCCGACGAGAGTGAATGACGCCCTATCGTGTTCGGTATACCCCAGAGGCCGGGGGCCGCATCCGCAAACTGCATCCTGAGGTTAAACAAGAAATCCGGGATGCCATTCGAACATTGCAGGATGCACCCTTAACAGGGCATTCTCTCCAGCAAGAACTCTTCGGCTATCGATCATACCGTGTGCGGTCCTACCGAATAATTTATCGACTCAATGACGACGAGCGGACTATTGATGTGGTTTTTATTGGACAGCGTCGAAATGTCTACGAAGAGCTTCTCTCGCTGGTTCGCCGTCCTTCCTTTGGGAATTAATTTCACCCCAATTTACTTGCCCGGTAAAAATGTGGGAGTTGAGAGTTTTTTGAATCACGTCGTGTAATCCATACCTGCCCCTCCTGTTTGCCTTGTGATACATTGTCATGATGCAAGCAACCAATACCTTTTCTCTCAAATCCGATTACACACCCAAAGGTGACCAAGGTCATGCGATTGCCGCGTTGACTGATGGCTTAGAGCAAGGGCTTAAGCATCAAGTGTTGTTGGGGGTCACGGGTTCGGGGAAGACGTTCACCATGGCCAATGTGATCGTCAACGTGCAAAAACCTACACTGGTTGTGGTCCACAATAAGACGTTAGCGGCTCAGTTATATCAGGAGTTTAAATCATTTTTTCCCGACAATGCGGTTGAATATTTTGTGAGCTATTACGACTACTATCAGCCGGAAGCCTATATTCCGACTACGGATACCTATATCGCCAAAGACTCCGCCATCAACGACACCATCGACCAGATGCGGCATGCGGCCACAACGGCGCTCCTGCAACGCAATGACATTATTATCGTGGCATCCGTGTCGTGTATTTATGGCCTGGGATCGCCTGAGGTCTATCACGACATGTTGTTGTATCTGGAGCCGGGCATGGAGATTCGCCGGGAGCGCATTTTGGCCAAGCTGGTGGACATTCAATATTCGCGGAATGATCTCGAGTTGCAGCGTGGGATGTTTCGGGCACGCGGGGATGTTATTGAGATATATCCCGCCTCGTCCGATTCAAATACGGTCCGGGTGGAATTGTTCGGCGACGAAGTGGAAGCCCTGTATGAAATCGATCCGTTGACCGGCCATTCATTGCGGAAGCTGCCGAAAATTGCGATCTATCCCAAGAGCCATTATGTGATTGCGCCCGATCGCTATGAACAGGCCATTACCGGCATTGAAGCAGAGCTGGAAGAACGTATTGCCTACTTTCGCCGGACAAACCAATTGCTTGAAGCGCAACGGATTGAACAACGGACGAGATTTGATCTGGAGATGATTCGAACGATGGGGTATTGCCATGGGATTGAGAACTATTCCCGTCACTTGAGCGGACGGGCGCCGGGCGAGCCGCCGCCGACCCTGTTGGATTATTTCCCTAAAGACTTTTTGCTGATTGTGGACGAATCGCATGCCACCGTTCCGCAATTTGGCGGGATGTACGAGGGAGACCGTTCACGCAAAAACACCTTGGTCGAGTACGGGTTTCGGTTACCCTCGGCGATGGATAACCGGCCCCTTAAATTTCCCGAATTTGAAAGGTGCATGAATCAGGTGGTGTATGTTTCCGCGACTCCGGGACCGTATGAACTGAAACATGCCGGCAAGGCGCTGGTTGAGCAAATCATTCGACCCACAGGTTTGATTGATCCGGTGATGGACGTGAAGCCGGCGAAGGGCCAGGTCGAACAGTTGCTCGGCGAAATCCGGCTGCGAGTGGGGAAGGGGCAGCGGGTGCTGGTGACGACGTTGACCAAGCGCATGGCGGAAGATCTTACCGAGTATTATCACGACCAGAGATTAAAGGTGCGCTATCTGCATTCGGATATTAAAACGCTTGAGCGGGCGGACATCATCAGGGATCTGCGTAAGGGTGTGTTTGATGTGCTGGTCGGCATTAATTTATTGCGTGAAGGATTGGATTTGCCGGAAGTCAGTTTAGTGGCAGTGTTGGATGCGGATAAGGAAGGTTTCCTCCGGGGATATCGTGCCTTAGTACAGACAGCCGGGCGTGCGGCGCGTCATCGCGAAGGCACCGTGATTTTGTATGGCGATGTGGTCACGGATTCGATGCGGAGGGCGCTGGACGAAACCGGCCGCAGGCGAACCATTCAATTGGCATACAACGCCGAGCATGGGATCACGCCGGAGACGATCAAAAAACGTATCCACGATTTGGAGTACCAATTGGCGGAAGCCGATTATGTGGATGTATCGCTGGCGGCAGAGGCGGTTGCGGCGTACGGGGGCGAAAAGGATTTGGAACAGAATATCGCCGCACTGGAAAAAGATATGAAGGCGGCAGCCAAGGCCTTGGAATTTGAACGAGCCGCCCAGTTGCGGGATACCATTCGTGTTCTCCGCCAAAAGCAGATCCAGGTCGGTATTTAAAACGAGATAACGGAAGCCTCTTTATTTTTCCGTCTGTCAGACCCGTGGTCGGTATCCGTGCTCCATCTTCTTCTGTCATCCCCGTCGGTAGAAAGAAATTTTTTCGATGAGGTGCTGGTGCCGTTTGGGTTGTCTAGATGTGTTTATAAACGTAGGCACCGAGAAACATCCCCAAAACGGTGAGGAGGTTCATTTTCAGGAGAAACCCGAGTGTGAATTTTATCAAGACCAAATTGACGGTCACGGGTGGGTCTAAACCTAAGTTTAACGCCTGAACGAAAATATTTTGCACGGTGCCCTGAGGAGCCACGACCTGAAGAATTTCCCCTAAAATACTGCCCAACAGTCCGCCAATAAAAATAAATAAGAGTAAGTAGCTTCCACTCTTTTTTAACACCCGTTGCCTCCCGGCGCATTGTTGGAGATCAGGGAATTGTGTGTATGCGATCTCTGGAATGTATCAGAAATTTGCACGAAATGATGGCTGGAATGGCCCAAAAATATGCTTAGGGTAAACTGCTGAATACCTTACAAGAAACATTGAATTGAGTCAAGAAATAACCCGGCGCAAAAGGTCTGTGGCCACAAGAGCGTGTTTAGGGTAAAGCGGGTGCGACAGGGTGTGGAGCAATGGTAAATCGCATGGTGCCCAACTTATTGACGTCATTGGCGATATACCCCACGAAGATTTCGACGCGGTATTGGCCTGGTTGCCAGGTTCCGTCCGGCGGGAAAAATTTCAGAAATCCGCTCTCGTCTTCCGTAGCCAGATCGACGATATCCTCGTCGAGCCATTGAGGAGCATTCATTCCGCTTTCTGATTCAGAGAACAGACGGCCAATGATTTGATAGGACGATAAATGTTCATGGACGGTAAACACCAGATACACTGATGTGACGTCCGGCAGGAATGTCTCAGTTGGCCTGACGGGTATGTGTGTATGGCCGCCCCTGGTGGTCGGTTTGACCTCGAAACTTTCTGCGAAATCTAAACCCAGAAATACTCCCCCGGGTTTTTTATCCAATGAGGGGATCAGAGGCGATTGGGAGTAATTATCATAAAGGGATGGAACATCAGAAAAATGATCGGGCGGAGTATCATATTGGGAAAACCCGTGTTGTGTATCTTTCGGTTGAAATACGGAAGGGGGGTCGGTCTGAACGGGAGAATCACCGCCCCAAGCGGTGCCGACCATCGTAAAAAGCATGATCGACATCAAAATGCCCAACAGGAGGTTGCGCGGCATGACGGGCAAAGGATGGTTCATACAGGTTTTTGTGTAGAGTTGGCGTGACTCGGCAATTGTTATTTCCAAAACTCTTTTCCGGCTCTTTTTAAGAATCCACGTTCTCTACCTTCGATGGCGCCATTGAGTCAAGGACTTTCGAGCTTGCCTTGCAGCACCATGAGGTGTTTGTTAAGATTCCGGCCGGTTCTACGCATTTTCATCTACTTTGTTGCCACTGGCATTTTCATTCATTCTTTCTAAGGAATATAGGTTAGAACTATGGGTGCTTCACCAAGTATGGATCCCGATGCATTGCCGCAACTCGTAGGAGATTTTCAACCGGTCGATATGTGGCAAGCCCACATTAATCGTCTATTTTACGGATTGAGAGGAAGTCGTGTTCGAGAATATTACCAAACGGTGGCCGCGGCCGATTTCCGTTTAGGCTTTGCTTTGGCGGAGGACTATTGGCGTCGGTGTGAACAACGAGCGAAAACTCAAGGTGCCGATCAAGCGACCACACCATTGACCGTGATGGAATGGGGCGCCGGGAATGGGAATCTCGCGGCTTGTTTCTTGGATCGTCTTCAGGAGTTGGATCAAGAAAAACGGATATTTCCAAGAATCACCTATCGTTGTATAGAGCGCGAGCCGGTCTTGTTGGAGCAAGCCAAAGCCAACACGGATCTGGCTAAGCATCGTGACCGGGTTACGTTTGACCTTGTGTCTATCGAGGATCTCTCGGACTTTCCGGATGGGAGTATTGATCGGATTTTCTGCAATGAACTCTGGAGCGAGTTGCCAACCAAGCTCATTCTGCGAAAAGGGGGGGAGATTCATGAGGAACAGCTTCGCCCCAATCTGAACGAAAAGCGGTTGGCGGATTTCCCGGATTGGCCAAAGTTTATTGAGGCCTTTGGCCAGCAGGACATCGAATCTCTCGCCGCGTTGCCATCGTTCCTCGAAGATCTCGTCTGGGAGCGGGAATATCGCCCGATCGAGACCAAGGACTTTCCTTTTCGCCGCACGGTCGCCGAGTTTCTTAAGCAGATCGACGAAGAAGTCCTCGTGCCTTACAACGTGGGCGCGTGTCAGAGCCTCAAGGAGGCCAAGCGATTGTTGGCTCCGAACGCGATCGGATTTAGCGGTTTTGACGCAGGGACGGTCGATCCGCAGGTGCTGAATGACCCGGAAAAGCCCTGTTATACGGTGCAGGGTGGCCAATTCAGCTTTATGGTGAACTTTCAGTTGATGCAAGACGTGGCCAGGCATTTGAACATTCACACGGGCGTGATTGAATCGCAACGGGACTTTGTGGGACGGAGCTTGTCAACTAATGTGATCACGGTCATGGATCTGCTGGCATCACATCCTTCGCCGCCGGAAGGCCAGGCCTGGCAATTGGACGCGTTGATCCTTCGAACCCTGGAGGCATTGAACCGCACGTACCGGAGTCCCTACCAACGTCATATCGAATTTCCGCTTTCCGAAAGTACTCCTGCTCACGAACGCGCCGGACTAGAAAAGCTGGTGCAATCGATACCGCCACATGGTGTGCCGGATACCATTGCCTATCTCACGGAATCGGAAATTTGGAAGGCCATGCCCGATTTGGAAAAATTGGGATACGATTCAGAAGGCATCAAAGGCATGTTGGAGCTTCCCCTGCAGCCGGTGGATTACATCCACATGTTTTTTGCCTTGTAGGATTCATAGTCACCCTGACCGTTGCGGGATGGGTTATGTCGTGTGCCATTGATTAGGGCGGAACGCGGTCATGATGATTGTGTATTTGTAAGTCTCTCGACGGAGGAGTGGATCCTGTGAAGGCAAAACCGTAATCTGAAAAAAGTCCTTACCGAATGCAAGAAATTTGCAATCAGGTAGATTTTTTGAAAAGGGTTGTGTATACTGCGGCGGATTTTTCCAAGAATGTAAAGAACGTAAAGACTCATTCACAATAAGACGAGGTAGCTGTGTTTGGATCGTTTGGATGGATGGAGCTTATGCTCATCCTCATCATTGTGCTCATCATTTTCGGTGCAGGGAAAATCCCGCAGCTTGGTGAGGGCTTGGGCAAAGCGATCAAAGGCTTTAAAAAGTCTGTTGCCGAAGCGGATGCGCTGGATGTGACGCCTAATGAGTCAGCCGAAGGCGGTCAGGCCCCACCGCCCCAACCGGAACAATTGCCTGGCCAACACCAGACAGCAGAGGTTCCCCCTCCGCCACCGGCGCAAGGGGTGCCGCAACCAACGGAATCCACGCAATCCAAACAGGGATAGTTTGCGGGTGAGATTGACACGGTGAAGACCGCCCACCGAAGGGACAGGCAGCATGGACCAAAGCCTGATCAACGCTCAAGGTATATGTTCAGCGGGCAGACTATAGAGGAGTGGGAAGATGTTCGGCTTAGGAGCGATGGAAATTTTGATCATCCTCGTCATCGCGTTCCTGCTCTTTGGTCCTAAGGAATTACCGGAAATCGGCAAGCAGGTCGGGAGAGCGGTCAAAGGGTTTAAAGAAACAACGGAAGATCTTCGGCAATCGGTTGAGCCGGAAATCAATATGATTACGCAGGAATTCAAATCGGTCGAACAAGATTTGGAATCGTCAATCAAAGAAGCCGAAGCAGAGATCAAAGGGGCGACAGAACAAGCCACCGAGTCCGGTGGATCCAAAATGGGGTAGCCAGGGGAGGTGCGACTCCTTGAGGACGTTGACTGCTGGATCGTTTCGTTGACACCCAAGCTATAGTTCGATTTTTAAAATTTATCTGTCATTACGAAATCCTTCCGGACGGTCATCAGACTGTTCATCGTGCGCACTTCGGGCGGGTCTACGGTTATCTTTTGTCGTGTGATTTTTGCAACTATCGTAGCATTCAAGCGATAGGGCCATGAACCGAAATCATCGAGAAAGTCAGAAAAAAGACATTACTTTTTAATGATTTACGACAAAGAATGTGACTTGGCATCTAAATGGCAAACAAAAACAGATCGGAAGAGTCGTAGAACAGGCAACCATTTGTTTATAGAAAACGTGTTAGTGCTTGAGACCGCAAAAATTACGCAGTCAAGAAGGAAGCGGATGAGAGAAACCACCAGCTCTGGATGGTAGTAAATGGGGTACAGGGCGTTGGATCTTGAATCCACAGGGCTATTCACCAACAGGAGGAGTGCAATGAGGACTTTTTACCGATCCTTTACCAGGTTGACAGCAGCGGCTTTGATTGTCGCCATGTCGGCAGCACCAGGGTTGGCCGCCAAGACCACTCCGGCGACCGACAAAAACACCAACGTGCCGGCGGTGCCACGGGCTATTCCAGATTTGGTGCCCTATGGCCAGTTTGATCCACCCAAAGGGGTCTTTGATCCCAGCAAGTTAACGATTTCCGGTGACATGCGTGTCCGGCCTGAGTTCCGGACGAATGGGAATTTTAGTAACAACTCCGATTCCAATGCCTTCTTCACGCAGCAACTCATCCGGTTGGGATTTAATTACGACCTTTCCCCGGATGTTGTGTTTTTCCTCCAACCTCAGGTTTCGAATAACTTTGGTTCCAATCCTTCATCAACTTCAGTGTCTGGTGCGGGAAATCCGAACGGAACGGCTACCAATCTGTTTCTCCGTCAGGGGTTCATGTTGGTCAGAAACTTCTTAATGCCGAATTTGACGTTGAAAGCTGGTCGACAACTCATGGTCTGGGGAAATCACCGGATCTTCGGTCACTTTGACTGGAATAACGTCGGGTTTGCCTTCGATGGTATAACGATGCGATACAACCATGCTACCGTGCCGGTTGAGTTGGGCTGGTTGCGCGTGGCAGAAGGAAACTGTGTAGCCAATGCAGGAGGATGTACAACCGGGAAGGCCAGTAAGGGTGATGGCGACATTCTGTTCTTACGTCTCCCAATGAAGTTCGGGTCTGTCGCAGTCGAACCTGCCTATATCTATGAAGACGGTGGTGCCACCACGGGAGCCGGTTCACCGGGATTCGGTACCGGTGGACAGCAATCCAATCAACAACGAAGCACGGTTGGTGGCCGTGTCGCGTTCAAAGAGGGAATGTTCGATGCCACGGGAGAAGGCTATTGGCAATTTGGAGAAATCGGACCTGTTGGCCAAGCGAGTCAGACTCGTATCAATGCGTTGGCCGGGCATTTTGATGCTGGTGTGACGTTGCCGGTTCCGATGCAACCCCGTATCGGCGGAGAAATCAACTACGCCACTGGGAGCTCGACAAAGAACGGTGGACATACTTTCAGCCAATTGTTCCCGACGAACCACATCCACTTCGGGTACATGGACTTGATGTCCTGGCAAAATATGTTGACCTATGGTGGAAACTTGCAACTGCGTCCCACGGCAGAAAGCCATTTTGAAATTGCCGGGCATATTATGCGGTTGGCGAACGAGAAGGACAACTGGTACACGGCTTCTCAGGCCACCTTCTTTAGCACTCCTGCCAACAATAAAGAAAAGTCTCTAGGTGGTGAAATCGACGTTGTCTACACCTTGTTCTTCCAAAACAATAAGGTGGGATGGCAAGTGGGCTACGGCCACTTCTTTACCGGGGATTACCTGAAGAAGAACGGGTTTGGCACGGCTGACCAGAACTGGGGCTACACCCAACTCTGGATCAACTTCTAAGAACTCTGTCACGTAACCAGGGGACATACCCTCCCCGTTATCCTGAAA
>JBATLR010000107.1:0-13116 GCA_049289415.1 Nitrospirales bacterium | reverse complement strand
CTTTCCGATACCAGTATGCATCGGGGCACCATCCTGCCCCTGAAAGCTTCCGGGCACACCTATGGTGACGAAATTGATACGCAACCGGTGTCGTGGAAGAATCTGGAAATTCGACTCGATGAAACTGTGACGGACGTCAATGGACGTAGCCAGCCCTTATCGACCGAGCAGGATCTCCAGCGACTCGGGATTCATGTTGGTGACTTCATTGCCATTGATCCTTCACCTGAAATCGGGCCTAATGGATTTATCAACTCGCGGCATTTGGACGATAAAGCCGGAGTGGCCACCATCCTGGCTGCTGCCAAATCCATTCTTGAGTCAGGGGCCACGCTTCCTGTGGATTGCCATTTACTGTTTACGATATCCGAGGAGGTTGGGTCAGGGGCCTCGGCGATCTTACATGGGGATGTGGCAGAAATGATCACGATTGATAACGGCACTCCCGCGCCCTTTCAAGCCTCGAGCGAATTTGGTGCGACGATTGCCATGGCCGATTCAGCCGGGCCTTTTGATTATCACCTGGTCAGGCGGCTCATCGCCTTATGTGTGGAGCATGACATTCCGTTTCAGCGCGACATTTTTTGCGACTACAGAAGTGACAGTGCGTCGGCCGTAGAGGCGGGGAACGACATTCGGACCGCTCTCCTCACGTTTGGTGTCGATTCTTCTCATGGCTATGAGCGAACTCATCTGAGTGGACTCGAGGCCATTGCGAAGTTATTGGTCGTGTATATGCAAAATGAACCGGTGTTTTGGAGAGATCGCGATACGTTAGGGTCCGATAATGATTTTCCTACTCAACCGATTGAAGAAACGTCTTTCCCTCACACCCTCGAGGACATGGTCCGACGCCATGGTGAACCTCAAGATGACCCATAGCGCTTCTCCGCTAAGGACAGACGACAGGATGTTCGTTGCACGCCCTTTGCGGATGTTCTCCTCATTTCCCTGTCTGGTTTGATGTCTTCTCATCCACCCACCTCTACCTTTCCCTCACCCAATACGACCCATCCACAGTTGACGCTTCGTGCCATTGCCACCGGGATGGTCTTAGGAGCGCTCCTCACCCCCTGCAATATCTATAGCGGGCTGAAGATTGGCTGGACATTTAATATGTCCATTACGGCAGCCTTGCTCAGTTATGCGTTTTGGAAAATATTCGAAACCACCGCCCAAACCGAGCGCTGGGGGCTTCTCGAAAATAATATCAATCAAACTACGGCCTCTTCGGCTGCATCCATTATCTCCTCAGGGCTGGTGGCCCCAATTCCCGCCTTGGCCATATTGACGGGCGAGCAATTGCCTTGGTCTCTGCTCTCTGTATGGGTCTTTTCCGTCAGCCTGATTGGTATTGTGGTCGCGGTCGGTCTCCGGCAACAGATGCTTATTCGTGACCGGTTGCCGTTTCCCGCCGGCGTTGCCACAGCGGAAACCGTGAGAGAAATCTATGGGAAAGGAGGAGAAGCCCTGGCTCGGGTGAAAGTTCTCCTTACGGCTGGTGGGATCGCCGGGATCATAAAAATTTTCAACGAAGCTATTCTGATAATCCCCAAAATGGCAACGGGCCTGGTCATTCCACTCAAGGGAGCGCTCAATAAGACCGGGTTGTCCACTGTGTCCCTTTCAAATCTTGGGTTCGTTCTCGATCCCTCGCTTCTGATGGTGGGCTTTGGGGCCATTATCGGGCTTCGCGCCGGACTCTCCCTGCTCATTGGAGCGATCCTGGCCTGGGGCATCATTGGTCCATGTGTCTTAACGCAAGGCTGGATTCCTGCAGAAAATCTGACCCCGGACGGCTATTGGTTCGGACCCCTGGTGGAATGGTTGCTCTGGCCGGGGGTGACCCTGATGGTCATGGCCTCGCTCACGTCGTTTGCCTGCTCCTGGGGGACAGTGGTGACCGGCAATATGCTTTCTCGAAAAACCCCGGCATCCCTTTTAACCCCGAATGATCCTTTCGTCATTCCACGTCAATGGTTTGTGATTGGACTGTGTATTTCTTTGGTCTTTGCGGTGGTGACACAGATAACGTTATTCAACATTTCGATGGGTATTGCGGTTCTTGCGGTTCTTCTCTCTTTTGTGTTGGCCATCGTGGCGGGACGAGTCTCGGGAGAAACCGGGATTACGCCAATCGGCGCCATGGGGAAAGTTACACAACTCACGTTTGGTTTCCTTATTCCGGGTAATGTCACGACTAATCTGATGGCGGCCAACGTCACAGGTGGAGCGGCCGGCCAATGCGCAGACCTCCTCCACGATCTGAAGACTGGTCTGCTCCTGGGTGCGTCGCCGCGCTTTCAAGCTCTGGCACAAATTTTTGGTGTGTTAACCGGGTCTCTTGTGGGCAGCGCGGTGTATCTGGTGCTCATCCCTGATCCTCAATCCATGTTGTTAACCATCGAATGGCCGGCGCCTGCCGTGGCAACCTGGAAGGCGGTCGCGGAAGTCTTTCAACTCGGTACCGAGGCTATTCCTCCGGGAAGTCTGTTGGCCATGAGCATTGCGGGTTTACTAGGCGTGGGGATGGTGGTTCTTGATCAATCTGTTCCACCATCCATTAGCCGATGGATCCCCAGCGCCTCGACGATGGGACTGGCGTTTGTCATTCCTGCCTGGAACTCTCTTTCCCTCTTTCTCGGTGCCCTTCTTGGGGCCTTTTTAATGAGATATGCGAAAACCTGGGCGGAACGATTTGTCATGGCCCTGGCTGCGGGGCTCGTTGCTGGTGAAAGCCTCGCAGGTGTCGCGAGTGTCCTTGTTAAAATATTATTTTGACCTGATCCAAATAAAGGCACACAGAGGTTTTTGAAAGTCGCTGTGGCCTGGCGGTGGTCTCACAACTTCCAAGCCGGCTTCTCATTTTCCTCCAAAAACCAAATCTCGGCATGTCTGACCATCCCCCGCGATATCTGACCTGCTTCTATTCCTCAGGACAGGTTCTGTCGAGAATAAAATAGACCGGGCAAAATCCGGTGAATCCGCTTTGCAGCAGTGTGACTCCAAGGATTCCCGGAAGTAACAACCATATAGGATTCACGTAGTACCCGAGTGCGACGCCTGCAGTAATGAGCGCACCGGCGATTCCGTCATGGAGTTGGCGTTTTCGCTTCATCTTCACTCCTCCTGGTTGTTGAAACATTCGTTCATGGTCTTCCGGGTTCCCTTCTTATCCAAGAGGATTTTTTCTGGGTGGTTAGCAATTCGGCACCTTTTTATTCTTTTTTAGTCTTTATGTTTCTTGAAATGAGGAACGCATGGGAGGAGTCTAACTACGGGTACTTTTTTTAAAAATACGTATTTTAATTTACCTTTTCTCGTGAATTTAAAGTTGATTAATTTCTAGGCAATGTATTGTAAATAAACAAGAATTTCATCATTTACCTCAGTAGATCTCCCGTCTTTTCCGACAGGTTCAAGGGGTGCTACTCTTGGGGTGCTCGAAGACCTTCACTAAGCAGAATGGAGACCAAAACATGCCTTTCGGCTATTACCACCAGCTTAACGCCAAGGCGAAGCGGATCTATCGGGCAAGCGACAAGGTGTCGGATTTTCAATTGCCCAATGTCTCTGTCGTTCGACCGGTCGTGCGAAAAATATTTGAAGCGTTACAGGCCGAAAGTCATTTGCGCACGCAAAAATGGACTCAACGCCTTTTGAATAGGTTAACGAGCCAACTCCATATTCGGCCCATTCGATTTGAATTGTTGGATATCCGACCCTCCAATCCCCGGATGGAACTGTATGGGCTGTATTATCCCATGGAAGGACGGCGGATCCCGCGTATTCAAGTGTGGATGCGCACTGCAAAACGGCATCAAGTCGTCGCTTTTCGCACGTTTCTGCGCACCTTGTTGCATGAACTGTGTCATCATTTGGATTACGATTGTTTAGGTCTGAAAGACTCCTTTCATACCAAGGGCTTTTATGGTCGTGAAGCCAGTTTAGCCTCTCAAGTCTTATCGTTGGCCGATACTGCCTCTTGGGGAACAGGCCACCCGTCCAAGATGGGAAAAAGGAAACGAAAGATCTGACGATGCCTGGTCCTTCTTCAGCCGGTCCCAATTCCTTGTCTTAACCCCATCTGGTGCGTGACACGGTCTTCACCCGGTCTTTCCTGCCATTCCTTTGGGTTGATCCCGCCTCTGACTGTCTATCTCTTTTACGGTTTCCGAGGGTAGAATGCGGTAATTGTGCCGATTGCAGGGACCGTTGCACGTCCCTGTGAATTATAACGAATAAATATTTTTTAGAAATGAGGAGTAGAGACGTAGCTATGTTGCAGGATATTCAACCCATTCAACCCTTGTCCCATCTGACCGGATCTAGCGAGAAGCTTCATACCCGTTTGTGCCGAATGGTGGGACAGGCCGTTGCCGATTTCAACATGATTGAAGGAGGCGATAAGGTCATGGTGTGCCTTTCCGGGGGGAAGGATAGTTATGCGATGTTGGACGTGTTGATGTCTATGCAGTCTCGTGCTCCGGTGGCCTATGAACTGATTGCGGTGAATTTGGATCAGAAACAACCGGGATTTCCTGAACATGTGCTTCCGGATTATCTCACGAGGCTTGGTGTGCCGTTTCATATTGAAGAACGCGATACTTATTCGGTGGTGAAACGGCTGATTCCCGAAGGCGAGACCACCTGCTCGCTCTGTTCACGGTTGCGTCGTGGCATCTTGTACGGGTTGGCGGAACGGTTGGGCGCGACCAAGATTGCTCTTGGCCATCATCGCAACGATATGATGGAGACCTTGTTGTTGAACATGTTATTCAACGGAACGCTAAAAAGCATGCCGCCGAAACTGAGATCTGATGACGGACAACATGTGGTGATCCGCCCATTGGCCTATGTGAAGGAATCCGAGCTGGCCCGCTATGCGGAAATGAGAAACTTTCCCATCATTCCCTGCGACCTATGCGGTTCACAGGAAAATTTGAAACGCAAAGAAGTGAAGGCCCTGCTTCAGGAATGGGATACCCGGTATCCCGGCTCGGGTGACAGTGTGTTTGCGGCCTTGTCCAAGGTCATACCCAGTCATCTCCTCGATCGGCGATTATTTGATTTTGAGACTTTTCGCGAGCCCGAATCGTAGATTGGCCTGACGGTGGTTCCCGTGCGAATGATGACCGACCTGCCAGATCCCATTCCATGGTGTGTCTTCCCTTGCCTCTTCTGTGTGTGCGGTTTTTGCCGGGCATCATAATGGTCTATCTCCAGGCTTTTTTGTTAATTATGGCGGCCAATGCCGCCCCGATTTTTGGGCGGCTGCTTATGAAAGGGCGTTGGAGTGCTCCTCTTGATGGGGGTGCGACCTTCTTCGATGGGCAGCCGTGGTTGGGACCCTCGAAAACCTATCGAGGCGTGGCTTTCTCATTGGTGGGCACGGTTCTGGCGGCGGATGTCTTGGCTATGCCCTGGGACATAGGGCTGTTGACGGGAGGGTTAGCGATGACCGGCGACTGCCTCTCTAGTTTTATCAAGCGACGGTTGGGCTATGCCTCAGGCGGGATGGCCTTGGGGTTGGACCAAATTCCGGAAAGCCTTTTTCCCCTGTTGGGGCTATGGGGACCCCTGTCGTTATCGGCTATCGGCATAATGGCCACTGCAAGTGCGTTTATGGTATTCGAACTGTTTATTTCTCCGATTTTATACAGATTCCGCATTCGTAAAAATCCGCATTAATTCTTTGTTCCCGTTACTGAATTTATTCCTTGTCAGGATTTTTGGTCTTGGACAGGGTAATCCCCAATTGGTTAAGTTTCCGGCTAAACCCGGCAGGCGTGTTGAGTGTATGGATTAAGCGCCCATCCGGCTGTTCGTAGGTAATAAGTCCACCATCCTGTAGCGGCCAGACGAGTACTCGATCTTTGGCCTGATGGCTGGAAAAGGCTTGAGGGGAGCATGGCATGCCGAGTAGCATTTCGAAGGAAACGGGAAGCTCCAACCTGGGGAGAACAAGCCGCCCCGGACAATTTCGAATGGGCCGCCAGGGCCAACGAGTTCGTAATTCCTCAAAGGTCATAGGAGCGCTTTCTTGACGTGCTCATTCCACTCCGACATGGGTGTGGTTGGCAATCTTAGTGGAAGAGAGGATGGCTCCGGTGTATGCTTCATTCCATGGTCCATGAAATGATGCCCGGATGTATCAGGAACAGCGAGGCCAACATACTGAGATCCTGGCGTGGAGATGAAGGTGGATCCCTCATCTGAAGAAGCATCTTCGGGCCATTCCCGGACACCCCTCATGTCGATAGGATTCGCGGTTTTCGCCGTTCTCATGGTACCGGTATTTCTGTATTCTATGGGCCCGGATGGGCCTGCCAAAGTTGGTGACGTAGTGTTTGCCACGGATCGCCATCGTGTACGGATAATGGTTTCCGAAAATGAGGAGATTGGAAGGCATTTGGCGATGTGTGTTCTTGAGCCACGGGTACAATTAGTGGTGCAGCAAATGGGCCCTCCATCAGAGAGGGCGATGATTGCGGAACCGGTTGGCCTTGAAAAGATTGATCCACCCTTTTGCCTTCCGGGAAAGCCGGTTCTGGTGTATCCCCATCAGGTGACCTTACAGCCGGACCTGTGGGGTGGCCTGCGGGACACGCTTTTGCAGTTCTCCTCTGGTCGCTGAGCAGGACGACCCCGAAGCCGTTTATCTCCAGGCACTCAGGAGGGTTTGAGCTTGTCTGAAAAGCGTTGCCGGAACTTCGCCACTTTGGGATTAATGAGGTAGGCGCAGTAAGGTTGTGACGGGTTCTGCACAAAATACTCCTGGTGGTAGGCTTCGGCCATGTAAAAGGGGGACGCGGGTGATACCTGAGTCACAATGGGATCGTCGAACAACTTGGCTTCCGTCAGCGTGCGAATGACCTCGTGTGCGGTCGCGTCTTGTGCTGATGAATGGGTGAAAATGGCGGAGCGATATTGGGTGCCCGCATCATTCCCCTGTCGGTTCAGAGTGGTGGGGTCATGGATGCCGAAAAAAATTTCCAGGAGTTCCCGGTAGGTGATGATTCCGGGATTAAAGGTTATTTGGATCACCTCGGCATGTCCCGTGTTTCCGCTGCAGACGGCCTCATAAGTTGGATTGGGGCGATTACCGCCCATATAGCCGGATTCTACGGACTCGACGCCCTTCACCTGATCGAATACGGCTTCGAGACACCAGAAGCAGCCGCCACCCAATGTGGCGAGTTCCTTCCCTGTTGATAAAGCTATGGCGGAGTCAGACATGCGTTACTCCTTGCTCATGAAAATGGCTGAAGCTGTGAGGTCGAAGTGTCAGGTTTCAGATTTATACCATGCCCTGCTTTCTTGGGCCACTGCTTGTTGCACTGGTGGAGAGGCGAGAGTGAGGTTTTCCCCTGAAATTCTCCGCTTTACTTTTTGTTCAGCCTCTTTATAGGCTTGGACGATTTTCTTTCAGACTATTAAGCGGTGGTGAGAGGAGCAAGTCATATGCGGGTAGTGTGGGCGACCGACATCCATTTGAATTTTCTGGGTTTCGAGGGACGGGACGTATTTTTTTCGTCCGTTCGTGCTCAACAGCCGGACGTCGTCTTTGTGACAGGAGACATTGCTGAGGCTCCATCGCTGACCCTTCTGCTCCATGAAATGCATCAAGCCATTCAAGTGCCGCTGTATTTCGTCCTGGGGAATCATGATTTTTACTATGGTTCGATTTCCCCGGATCGAGCCAGTCTGAAGCATTGGAGCCATGCTCAGCCTGGACTCACCTATCTTTCGACATCGGGGTTGGTCGAATTGACTCCGACAACGGCGTTGGTCGGGCATGACGGATGGGGAGACGGGCGCTATGGGAACTATCATCTGTCCCCGGTTCGGCTCAGTGATCAGGAGTTGATCGCGGATTTTCAGGATTTAGATCGGGAGGCGGTGTTACGCAAACTCCGTGCGTTGGGAGATGAGGCGGCTTGCTATTTGCGGGATCGATTGGATGAAGCCTTGTCATCATATCAGCGCGTCATTTGCCTTACGCATGTCCCGCCGTTTAAGGAAGCTTGCTGGTATCAGGGGAAAATGGGCAACGATGACTGGCTTCCGTATTTTGCCTGCCAGGCAGTCGGCGAGGTGTTGCTGAATGTGTCGCGAGAACGACCAGGTGGACACATTATCGTGTTGTGCGGTCACACTCATCATGCAGGGGTCGTTCAATTGCGACCAAACCTGCGGGTTATCACGGGTTCTGCCGAATATGGTGCTCCATGTATTCAAGAGAGTTTCGACCTTGAGGAACTGTTCACTCAAGCAAGGTTGGTAGAAGGCAGAGAGGGTGAAGGGGGGCTGTCGGTAGTAACTGATGCGTCCGGAAGGCAACCAGGTCCCGCTAAATAAATCTGGCCCGTTCTTTCGGAGTAGGCACACGGCACGTGTCCGATTTCCCCATCCACTGATAGCGATGCCGGGCGATGAAACTGTACACCATATCTCGAAGAGGCCGGGGAATGATGATGAAAGCATACAGCCAGGGCCAAGCCCCAGGTAGGCAGCGAAGAATTTTGAGGGCAGCAGTGGATTTTGTGAAGACGTTTCGGTGTTCCAGCAGTAAAAAGGTTTCATAATCCTGGGTCGAAAGGTGTAATTGAGTAAGAATGGCGTGTGCAGGTTGGGATTGAAGCGTTCCGAATTTAAATAATCCTCGGGAATCCCGCTCAAGGACAAAATTGACAAATGCATTGCAAAAATTACACACCCCGTCAAAGACAATCACCTTCTCGTGCTGGTCCCATTCATGGGATTGGACTAGAAATCCCTGTTTCACCTGGGGCTCCTTTTGGCCTGCGCGTGTCTTAATGTGTGCTGTTCAAACTGTAAAGACGGCATATTTTTCTATCGTACCGCAGTGCGCGAGAGGTTTTCAGTAGTAAAGCAGAAAGGCCTCACCGGCTGAGCAGGAGCGAGGACTGCACCACGACCATAAGCAGATTTTACGTTATGTTTTTTGATGTGGATGTGGGTATGGGTTTTGGGGATGTTATTTGGTTAGGTTGTGCAGTTGGCAGTTTCTATGTTAAAGATTTGACTATCGCAGGAAGATGGTGCGTCCTCGGTGATCTGCTCTAGTTGTTCCTGTCGCAATGTTTTCTCTGGATTGAGTAGTGCTTCCCTTTAGGTTGGCAGATGGTTCCAATGTGTGGGTTGGAGTGGGACTTTGCCCTCAGAACCTCCACATGTGCGATCAAATTTCACAATAGGCAAGGAGTGGGAGTTAATGACGGTAGCTGTGTTCATTGATCGTCTCGAAGAATTTCGACAGGGAGTTCTCCAGTATAGGGAAATGGCTGAACCGAATCAGGGCCTGCCCCGCAACGGCTCAGTTGGGATGGACTCATCACCGTCAAAGGCCTTACGGGATATTCTTTATCAGCAGTTTACTTCCATAGAGGAGTCTGTAGGGACTTTTAGCAGAGGTCGCTACCGGATTCATTTGGATTCCAGGGGTCGAGAGGATATCTATATTCATGCGTTGTCTGATGAATGTCAGGCGGAGCATCTTGACCTTATTCTGAAGGATCTTGAGCTCATGCTGGAGGAGCTACAAAAACGGCCTCCTCATTCTCTCCTGGTATCACAGAAGGAATGGCCGGATAATTCGGGTACCAATCCTGAGCCTTCCTTCGGCTCGTTGGGACACCTCGGCTCTTCTCCATCTCCTGCATCATCTGAAACGCTGCACGCCGCGTTGAATACGGTGGCATGCGTCATTCATCAGCGAGTTGATCGATCGGAAGACCAGGAGGAGCTTTTGGCTCATGTGCAAGCCATCCTGGATCATCCTAAAATGACTCACCTCCTATCCGTCTCCCCTTCCCAATAACTGTAATCTTCGGTTTCTTTCGAACCCTAGGGGTTCCACCTCCCAATCATGATGTGTGGGTTCTGAGAATCCTGATGGTGATTGTGAAAGATCGTTTCTGAGCTTTTTCCATTGGTTGCGATCCCTGCGGTTCCTCTCCATTTTAAGTCCCATTTCCTTTTTCCTGGAAATCCATCTATGAGTATTGAAAAGGCATGGTTGGGCGATATGAGGTGCGGTGCCTGAAGACTCTAGGGATGGCATTCGTCATAATGGGTCTGTTGAAAAAAGCCGCCAGCGGCGTTCTCGCCATTTTTCCGTGCTCACGTACTCAGCGTAGGCTCCGCGCGAAAAAACGGCTGCGGCCTTGCTGGACGGACTTTTTTGAACCGACCCGGAGCCTTTGACGAGTAATCTCATCCTGGGCAAATTTGTCCTTGAAAATCTTAATTATTCAACACTCCCATAATGTACCCATCAATGCGCCTCAGTTATAGTGACCAGAACGAATTTCTATAGAATGGCGAAATCTTCTAAACAGTTTCTTCATTGGTCGATCAGCCGGGTGGTGCCGGTTGACCGGGATGAGCTCCCTGCCCTCATTTGGTCGTTTGTCTATTTTTTTTGTGTGCTGGCGGCCTACTACATCCTGCGACCGGTTCGCGATGAAATGGGAGTACTCTCGGGGGCTCATAAACTCCCGTGGTTGTTCTCGGTAGTGTTCATCACGATGCTAGCCGTGATCCCGATGTTTGGCTGGGTCGCGGGGCATTTTCCGATTCGTCGATTATTGCCAACTGTCTATATGTTTTTCATCCTGAATCTTTTGGCGTTTTTTGTGGCTTTGCAAAGTGGAGTCGGGTTGCAAGCCTTTGGGCCGATCTTTTTTGTATGGTTGAGTGTGTTTAATTTATTCGTCGTGTCGGTGTTTTGGAGTTTTATGGCCGATGTGTTTCCCACTGATGCGGCTCGTCGACTCTTTGGGTGTATTTCCGCAGGAGGCAGTCTTGGCGCCATGACAGGCCCGTTTATCACCACAATGGCGGTAAAAGGGGTCGGGGTTTCCGGGTTACTCTTGGTGTCAGCGGCTTTCTTATTGATCGCGGTGGGATGCATTATGGCGTTGTTGAAATGGTATCACGGTCATCACGGGATTGATCTGGGAAACCGGCACCTTTCTTCCATGAGGAGTCCTGAAACCACTCCTCCCAGCTTATGGGTAGGAGTGGTGTGCATTGTTCGCTCGCCCTATTTGAAAGGCATTGCCCTCTATCTCATGTGTTATTCAATTCTGTCAACATTCCTGTATTCGCAGCAAACCATATTAATTCCCCAAGTCATGCCAAGTTCGGAAGATCGCATGCAATTGTTCGCATCGGTGGATCTTGGGATCAATGTGTTCGCGTTCACGCTCCAGTTTTTCGCGACAGGCTGGCTGTTGACACGGTTTGGTGTCGTGATCATGTTGTCTGTCATGCCCCTGGTATCATTGATTGGATTTGGGGTGTTTGGTTTGGTGACCGTCCTGCCGGTCTTGATCGGGTTTGGTGTCCTGCGGCGGGCGGGGGAATTTTCCATCACCAAGCCGACGCGGGAAACCCTCTTTACCGTTGTTTCCCGTGAAGAAAAATATCAGGCGAAAAATGTGATTGATACGGTCGTTCATCGAGGTGCTGATATGACGGGGACAGGGATTGTCTCCGTCTTTCATACTTGGGGAATGACTTTGTCTCACATGGCATTTTCCGCACTGCCCATTGCGGGTCTATGGCTTGCCACTGGTGTGTGGCTTGGGCAACGACACGAAGCGATCCGGCGACGATGAGGCTTGTTCCCGAGTGAAGATTGTCATGGAGTTTAATGTGTCCCCTGCAAAAGAAAGCCCTGCTTAGGACCGATCATCAGAGGTCATTCGATTGGAATCATGAGATGAGTGATGCCTTGTTTACTTATGGGACGTTGCAATTTCCCGAAGTGATGGAAGCGGTGACCGGCCTGGCGTTGGCATGGGTGGAAGCGGAAGCGCCGGGGTTCGCCCAGTTTCGGTTTAGGGACCGCATTTATCCGGGAATGGTGCGCCGGGAAGGCGCTCTGACACAGGGTCGCGTATATACCTCAATGAGTCATCAAATTTGGGAGCTCCTGGACCGGTTTGAAGACCCGGTCTATCGCAGGGAATTGCTTGAGGTTTACCGGACGGATGGCTCTAAAATAACGGCCCATGCCTATGTCTTACCAGTCGCACAGCAACATTTGCTTTCTTCAGAACTGTGGCAGATGGATTGGTTTAGCGATGTCCATTTGGATGGATATGTGAGTCGGTGTCGCGTGTTTTATGAAACGATCACTTCCCAGGGCTTACCGGAAAGCTGCAAGCAAACGTTGTGGAAGTTAACGGATTCGTCGCAGAACTCTCAGGCATGATGAAGTCTTCCAATCGACTGTTCCTGCTGGTGATGCTGGTGACGGTTCTTGTTTTTGGCGGGGCCCTGGTCTATTTCACCATGGAGTATCTCTCACAGGTCACCAAGCCGGACATCACACTGACGGAGTCCACGGGTCACCAAATCAGGATGTTGCTGTTGGTCGTGACCATGCTGGCAGGAATGCCTGCAGTGGGAATGGGCGCCTATGTTATGTACCTTGGGTCACGAATTCGTCTCACTCAGCAGTGGCCTCCAGCGGGGATGGGATTTGGGGCAGAGACGCCGGTCATGTTAGGGGATCGGGCCACGCTCGTCGGATGGGGTGTGACGGGGCTTGGGTTTGTTCTTGTGGTATGTGGAGTAACGTTGCCTGTGGTTGGTTGGGAATTCGGGAACATTGTTCAATAGACTGAATTCATCTTTTTTGACAGCACACCCAATCATGATGAGCCAAAAATTATGACTGGATGGGATTGGGCGATTCTTGCCGTTTTTATTCTCTAGGCCCTGCAAGCGGGGTTTCGAGAGCGAGCGGTCGCATCCCAAAACCTGGAAGAATATTTTCTTGCAGGACGCAGTCTTTCGGGATGGAAGGCCGGATTAAGCATGGCGGCCACGCAGTTTGCGGCTGACACTCCATTGCTTGTCACAGGGTTGGTGGCTACGGCCGGCATTTTCGCGTTGTGGCGCTTGTGGATTTTTGCCTTGGCCTTTCTTCTGATGGGGTTTCTCCTGGCTCCGAGCTGGCGGCGGGTAGGGGTGCTCACCGATGCTGAGCTGACGGAGGTGCGATATGGCCACGGTGCGGCGTCGGCGCTCCGGGGCATCAAAGCCATTTATTTCGGCACCATCGTCAATTGCACGGTT
>JBATLR010000106.1:0-34404 GCA_049289415.1 Nitrospirales bacterium | reverse complement strand
GGCTATCCAATGCTGAGGTCGCTTCATCCAGGATCAAAATTCTCGGGTCTTTAAGCAATGCCCTGGCAATCGCGATGCGCTGCCGCTGCCCCCCAGACAAATTGATCCCTTTTTCACCGAGAATAGTTTCATAGCCATCAGGAAGCGCCTGAATAAATTCATGGGCATTGGCTCGGCGACTGGCCTCAATCATGTCAGATTCAGGGGCATCGGCTCGACCATACCGGATATTGTCTGCAATCGTTCCACCAAAAAGCAGGGTTTCCTGCGGCACAAGCGCCAACTGTTGATACAAACTCTCCACTTGAATGGATTTGAGATCATGCCCATCGATAAGCACCCGGCCTGCAGTTGGATCATAAAATCGATGCAGTAAATTCACAATAGTTGTTTTCCCGGCTCCGGTGGGTCCTACCAACGCCACACATTCCCCGGCCTGAATCGAAAATGACACCGCATCCAACACGGGAGATCGGCCCTCATAGCCAAATTGCACGCAATCGAACTCGACTTTTCCATGAATGGGCGTTAAGGCCTTCGCCATCGGACTATCATGAATTTCCAGTGGCGTATCCAAGAGTTCAAACACCCTGGTCATCGCACCTTGCACTTCCTTGACCTGAGAGAACATTCGGGCCGCTGACCCAAACGGACCAATTAAAATCCCGGCAAATAGAACAAATGCAAATAATTCCCCGGGAGAAAGCTGTCCTTCGATGACTTGTTTGCCCCCATACCATAAGACGCCGATCGCCATGACAAAGGTACAGAAGGTGATGACAGGAACAAATACGGCCAACACCGCTGTCCGTTTCATGGTGGTCGCTAATAAAGCCTCTACGGCTGAACGAAACCGCGCGTCCTCTCGTTTACCCTGAACAAACGATTTGACCACACGAATGCCTGACACCACTTCTTCAATTAACGTGGTGACGTGGGCCGTTTGATCTTGGATTTGCATGGATAAGGCTTTCAACCGTTTTCCAAACGTCCGAGCGACGATGGCCAGCAACGGCAAGAGAATCAGGATCAGGACACACAACCGCCAATTCATCACCAACAGAAATCCCACGCCCCCAATGATGGTTACAAGATGCTTCAGGGCATCCATCGGGGTCTCAGTTAATAAATTTTGAATCACTCCGACATCGTTCATCAATCTGGAAATCAACTCTCCTGTTCGCCGTTTGGCGAAGAAATTCAGTGACAACCGATGGAGGTGAGAAAAAACGTGGGTACGGAAATCCGCCATCACATGCTGGGAAGCCAGCGCGGTTAAATAACTATGAGCCATGGATAAGAGGCCCTGCCCGACCACCAATCCGACAAAGACCCATACCATGCTTGTCAATTTCGGCAAATCGCGTTGGACCGTAATAAGGTCCCAAAGCGAGCCGCCCAACCGGATGAGTAACAGATTGCAGGCCGCAACACCCATTACCAAGACCCCCGCACCGACCATGGTCATCAGATACGGACGGAGGAAGGGAATGAATCGAGACAGATAGTTCATAGAGGCCTTACACGAACAAGTGATATTATCCGTTGAGAGAAAGAATGAGATGCCCTAAAACCGAAATCGGAAGGTGCAACAAGGCAAGAGAAAAGAGGAATTAGCGGCTAGTCGAGTTGAATAACCGATTCGATCTGATTTTTATTTAAAGCCACAAACGCAGAATGTTCAGTGTCATTGATTAGCACATCTGTTAAGTTAATAAACAAGACAGACTCATCATTTAAAACATCTGAAATTCGATTTCGCATAGGCGGGATCAAGATATCTCCCACATAAGATGACAGAGAGGAACGGACCCGAATACGAGTTTTTTTCCCCTGGGTCATATGCAAACCCTTGACCATCCCGGCCTATGGAAATTAATTACGACGTTTGGCAAATTTCATTCGGCGAAGGAGCTTTTTGTGTTTATGCTTACGCATTTTTTTCCTACGCTTTTTGACAACACTCGACATAAAGTTACATTCCTGGGTGAAATCGTTTCTGCTACCGTTGTTCGAAAAATTCTCTCCGCGTATTTGGCAAACTAGCCCCCTACTGCCGGCTGACTACCTATCATAGGGCCAAGAAAGGTGTCAAGGAAAGCAAATGCATCATACCTGGTCCTTCACATAATAATCATCAACTTTCTATAAATTATCTTGACCCCCTCCCGCATTTTTCTTCATTATAGAATTTCATGATTCTACTTAAATTTTTGAATAAACATGTTTTTGTGCTTTTCATAACCTTGCCGGTCATTTTTTCACTTGCCGGAACAGGATGTTCGAAAAAAGCCCCAAAATATCCTGAGGACCACGCCCGATTCCAACGAGTGGTGCAAGCCATCAAAGCACTGGAAACGGCCTATGTCAATCAAGATGCCTCGGGCTTCCAGGAATTACTCCTTCCACTGGAAAATCTTGACCTCCTTGAGGCCCATGTTCGGGATGATTTCGCCACGTTTTCAAGTATTCGATTAGACCTGACCATCGACCGCATGGTGATTGATGGAGACCGAATATCGGCCTTTGTGTCCTGGCAAGGCAACTGGGAACGCACTCCCCAGGGACCTTCCGCTCAAGCCAGCGGTCATGGAATTCTGTTATGGAGTGGCAATCAAGTTATTCTGCTCCGCAGGATCGAAGGAGACCTGCCTTTTGGTATGACACACCGTCTCAATTTTCCCTCTTAATCATCAATTCTTTTTCCCTGTTTCAGTCATTATCATGCCTTCCATCGTCACATCTCACCATCCCTCTCACGTGATTTCCACGGATTTTCTGATTTTAGGTGCGGGGGTGGCTGGCCTTCGAGCCGCGATTGAATTGAGTCGACATGGACGAGTCATCATGGTCGCCAAAGGTGGGCCCCAAGACAATAATTCCTTTTACGCCCAAGGAGGCGTGGCGGTCGCGCTGAGTGAAGAAGATGACGTGGTTCTTCATTTGGCGGATACCCTGAAAGCCGGCCATCAACTCTGTTCGCGGCCAGCCACCAAAATACTTGTTGAAGAAGGCCCCTCACGCATTCATGAATTGATCGAATGGGGAGCTAAATTCGACACAGTGGATGGCAAGCTGGCGTTCACCCGAGAGGGAGCCCATAGTCGCCACCGAGTGTTAAGAGCCGGAGGGGATGCCACCGGCAGCGAAATGGTACGTGCGCTCAGCGTTAAAGCCCAAACTCTGAACAATCTGACATGGATGGGCAATCATGTTGCGGTTGAGCTGTGCATCCAAGACGGACGATGCTGGGGAGCATTAATCCTGGATGAACTGAGTGGGCATCTAAAGATCGTCTGTGCCCCGGCCACGATTCTGGTTACAGGAGGAGCCGGACAGGTCTATGCTCGAACCACCAATCCAGCCAATGCGACCGGAGATGGCATCGCCATGGCTTTTCGAGCCGGCGCCATGCTTGAGGATATGGAATTCATCCAGTTTCATCCGACCGCACTGTATCTCCCTTCGAGTCCTCCCTTTTTGCTATCGGAAACGCTAAGAGGAGAAGGAGGGATTTTGCGGAATAATCGCTGCGAACGCTTCATGAAAAACTATCATCGGGGCCAGGAACTCGCGCCCCGAGACATTGTTTCCCGAGCGATCTGGACGGAAATGCAACGAACCAAAGCTCGCCATGTCTATTTAGATGTGACGCATTTGGGGGCAACATTTTTGAAAGAACGGTTTCCCACCATTTACTCAACCTGCTTACGGTACGATATCGACATCACGGAGGAATGGATCCCCGTCTCCCCCAGTGCTCATTATTTTATGGGGGGAGTCAAAACCGATCTGCATGGAGCCTCTACCCTTCCAGGCCTGTTTGCGGCTGGAGAAGTGGCCTGCTCCGGCGTGCACGGTGCGAATCGACTGGCGAGTAATTCTTTGCTGGAAGGTCTGGTCTTTGGCTATCGCGCAGCTCAAACCGCTTCAATATGTCCGACGACCGGCTCTTCTCCAAACTTCGTGGATTCCCCCCTTCTCCGAAAACCCACCGGACGGAAGATGTCCACTCAAGATGTGGAAAAAATTAGAAACTCCCTGCGGCGTTTGATGTGGTCTAAAGTCGGATTGGTGCGGACAGGGAACTCATTAAAGAAAGCGGTCGATCAGATTCAGCAATGGTCGCAAAAGCTGTCGGCTGCTCCGTGGAACCGGCCGGGATTAGAAACACGGAATATGGTTTTGGTTGGGCAATGCATTGCCGAATCTGCACTTTGGAGAGCCAATAGTGTGGGCGCGCATTTCCGTGAAGACTTTCCGTTCTATAAAGGCTTAGCATGGAAAATCCATAGCCACTGTCATCAGGAAAATCCTTCCAAGGCCACTGAGGCTACCCGGAAGAAACCAAGAAACACCACACCGCGTTGAATGTTATGATGCGTGTGGGCCCGTGACAACCGGCCCCAACCATCGTTCCAAACTTTCTTGGAAAGCCCGCCATAAGGCCATCGTGATTTCCCCACTCCTGCCTTGTCCAATAGGATTTCTTCCAATTTGAGAGACCCCCATAATTTCCAGACCCGTATTCGTCATAAAGCACTCATCCGCTTGAAGCACGTCCGCGGCCGCATACGCCCCTTCTTCCACATCAATCCCTAACTCCCTGGCTAAGATCATCACCACCTCCCGAGTGATCCCCTCAAGGATCCCGCAAGCAACCGAAGGAGTATGCAACCGGTGGTTGGACACAAAAAAGATATTGCTCGTCGTACATTCCGTCACATGACCATCCATATTCAACATCAGAGCATCGAACGCTCCGGCCTGCACGGCTTCCTGCTTGGCCAGAATGTTGTTGAGAAAACTCAGCGACTTAATTTGCGGCGATTGGGCACATTCTGGATTCCGTCGAACCGAGACGAGCTGCAACCGGACTCCCTGCTCTCGCATGTGAGCAGGATAGGACACCACAGACTTCGCCATCACGACAATAGTTGGGCTGGGACAGAGACCGGGGTCAATCCCGAGTTCCCCTTCTCCTCGAGAAATCGTCACGCGCAGACCGGCATCCTGAAGCCCATTCCGAATGAGCATTTCGGTCATGATACTTGCCCAGGCATTATCCTGGATTGGAAGAACCAGGCTGATCAGTTCACAGGATCGTCGAAGTCGCGCCAGGTGCCGTTCTAGTAAAAAAATTCGTCCCTGGTAGACGCGCAGAGTTTCATAGACTCCATCCCCGTACAGAAACCCATGGTCAAAGACCGAAATTCGAGCCTGTTCTTTTTTCACAAACTCACCGTTGAGAAATATCCACATCTCCTATCCCCGTTTGTCGTCAGCCGTTCCCTTTCAGAACTTGGAAAAAGGCTTCGGCTTTTTGGAGCGTTTCCTGATACTCCCGGTCCGGTTCGGAATCAGCCACAATCCCTGCTCCCACATGAAGCAATCCGTGTCCTTCCGTGAGCAACAACGTGCGAATGGCAATATTCAAGTCAAGATTCCCGTTCCATCCAATAAACCCAATCGACCCGGTGTATATTCCCCGACGAACGGGCTCAAGCTGCTCGATAAGTTCCATGCAGTGGACTTTCGGCACTCCGGTAATCGTCCCTCCAGGAAACGTGGCTCGAATGAGGTCGAAACCACTGTAAGGGTCCCGCAAACGGCCGGAAATCTGGGAAACCATATGCATGACATGGGAATATCGCTCTACCGTCATTAATTCATTGACCCGAACGGATCCATAATTGCACACCCGCCCCAGGTCATTTCGAGCCAAATCAACCAACATGAGATGCTCCGCCCGTTCCTTGGGACAAGACAACAGATCTTCCGCCAGGAGTCGATCATCGTGAGATTCTCTGCCACGAGGCCTGGTGCCCGCGATTGGACGCATATCTGCATATCCCTCTGAAAGGCGGACTAATCGTTCCGGGGAATTACACACAATGACGTCGGACTCCAACACGAGGAATGCCGAATGGGGAGAGGGATTAACCTTGCGCAGTTGCCGATATAAGTCGGCTCCGGCTTCGGCCTGGCTTGCAAAACCGTGAGTCACGCCCTCTATCCGAAATCGATGAGAGAGATTGGCCTGATAAATATCTCCCGCAGCAATGAACTGCTGGCAGGCACGCACGCGATCCATATACTCCAGAGACGATTGCTCCCCCTCTATGCGAAACGAGGACCTGGCGGAGTGCAACTTCGTTGGGAAATTCTCAGGGATCATCACCCTGGCTTGCAGATCAGACAGGCGCGCCTGGCCTTCGCGATACAAGTGATCCCAGCTTTCGGTCGCCAAACGGTCTGGCGAAGGCGCAAATATCAGCCAGGCCCCTGGCGCGTGATGATCCACTATGACAAACATCTCGACAAACAAAAAGTACAGATCAGGAAAGTGCAGATCATCCCTTAGGCTTTCTGGTAACACCTCAAACATGCGAACAAGGTCGTAGCTGAAACAACCGATCGCTCCTCCCTGGAAAGGCGGGAGGTGGGGCCACGAAGTGACGGGCTGACCTACAAAGGTACGCTGCAACAACGCGAATGGATCCCCAATGTGCGTTTCCTTCTTATCTACCGAAACAATTTCATACGTGCGCCCCTTCCCCCGAACGACACGATAGGGATCGCACCCCATATAGGAATAACGATGCGGCACTCCTTCCTGAACGGCATCATGCTCCATGAAAAAGGAATGCGGAGCATAACCGGTCACCCGGCCAAAGAGGTCAAAGGGATCATCAAAAGCAGGGGAACAATGCTGAATAAGCGGAAAACACGGATTCGAATGAACCGAAGAAGGAACTCCTCGTTCGGCATGCTTGGAAATGGGGGACAAGGGTTAAGGACGACCTGATGAAGGAGATTCCAACGCCCGCATGGCGTCTTCGGGAGACAACAACCCCTTTTGCACCAAGGTATCGAGCAGATCTTTGACGGCTTTTTCAGAAGAGCGCCGAATCCCGCGAACCCGAACACCAGGAGGATAAAAGCGAAGAAAATCAGGATTCGTCACCCGTATGGTGACCGCCTCGCTCTCTCCATAGGGTGACAGTTCCGGCCCGGTACTGGGAATCCTGAAAAAAGGTTTTCCATCCTGGGTCATCCCATCGGAACCTTCGATTCTGACACGGTTGATGATCTCTTTTCCGGAAATTTCCAGGACGGAATCCACCACCAGGACCAAGGAATCTGCAATTAACGGCTGGCCCGTTTGGTTTTTGACCTTCACCGTATATTCAACCTCACTCACTGAGGTTAAGATATCGTTTCCAGAAAAAGGGTCGAGCTGCTTATATTGAACAACAGGCACCACCCCACCCGTTAAATCCGGCAAATCATCAACCCCGGATGAAGTGGCCAACACGGAATTCCCACTCGTGGCAACCGCCATGATCAGGAGTAACACAAATTGTTTCATCATCATGAATGTTGGCCAAAAATGAACCCGGAACTAAACCCGCGAGGAGGCTTCATGGTTTTCCTTTTTCCCTGACTGTACCTTACCATAACATTATTGAGAAATGGGACCTTTGTTGCTTGACATGATTCAGGATTTTTTGCTTGAATGTGACCCCTTCCAACGACTCGCCTTGTCGATTGAAAAATGGCACCTTCTCAGGATCCAATGTTTGCGGGGCTGGGACAGGCAATGCGAGTGGGGACGGACCTTCTTGCCGCCCTTATCGTCGGTGGATTCCTTGGTTGGTTAATTGATTCGTATGTGTTGGATACCACGCCGTGGGGTGTGGCGATAGGACTGGTACTGGGATTAATCGCTGGAGTTCGCAACGCCTACCGTGCAGCTCAGCGTTGGAAACAATGAGTCGCTAGACACAAGGTTTAGTTTTGGAAGATCCGTTACATCCCTTCGAGCTTCATAACTTTCTCCCGCTTTCCATTTTCGGCCTTGACGTTTCCGTCAATAAGGCCGTCTTGATGATGTGGGTCGTGGTGGGACTTGTGGCTTTCATATTATTGAAAGCTGGTGGCGCCAGGGCACTCGTGCCTTCTAAGCTCCAAAGTCTTGCGGAGTTGCTGGTCGATTTTATTCGCGGGATTATCCACGACACGATGGGGGCCTCCGGGATGCGATATTTTCCGCTCATCAGCGCCCTCTTTTTGTTTATCTTATTTTCAAACCTGGTCGGTCTTATACCTGGATCCTATACCATTACCAGCCAAATTATTGTGACCGGGGTGTTCGCTGTCGGTGTCTATCTACTTAGTCTTATCGTCGGATTTCAACTGCATGGGGCAAAATTCCTGGGTATACTCGTTCCCCCTGGCACGCCAGGGTGGCTTCTTCCCTTAATGATTCCCATCGAATTAATTAGTCAATTAGCCAGACCAATTTCATTGGCTGTCCGGTTATTCGCCAATATGACTGCGGGGCATGTGATTCTTGGGGTATTGTTCGGCCTCACCATTGCCGGCGGACTCCTGATAGGATGGCTGCCTTTTTCCTTTACCATCGCACTCTATGGCTTAGAAGTCGGGATTGCCTTTATCCAGGCCTATATTTTTACCGTTTTAACCTGCGTCTATATCGGCGACGCGATGCATTTACACTAACTGGCATTCGAACGAAACGATCAAAGGACGTTTTTACAATTAGTCCCTTTTAAACTGGGAGGACAACACTACAATGGATTCTGCAGCAGCAGCACTTTTGGGAATGGGCCTGGCAGCGGCGGGCTTTGCGGGCGCCGGTATCGGCATCGGGTATATTTTTGGAAAAATGATTGAGGCGGTTGCCCGTCAACCCGAGGCGGAAGCTCGAGTCGGCAAGTACATGTGGATCGGGTTTGCCTTGGTCGAAGCCATCGCGCTCTACGGACTGGTCATCGCCTTTATCATCATGGGCAAAGGATAAAGGGCTCCTGACCTATGCCACAATTTGACTCACATTTCTTTTCGTCGCTGATATTTTGGGAACTCCTGTCATTTGGGATCCTCCTATGGGTGCTCTATAAGTACGCCCTCCCCCCGATCCTGGAAACACTGGAAAACCGGGAACGAAAGATCAGGGAAAGCCTCGACCAGGCCGAACAAAACCGGCTTTCAGCAGAGCGAAAGCTCAAGGAATACGATGCCAAACTGCAGGTGGCTGCCAAAGAAGTGGAAACGATCCTGGCAGAGGCCAAACAACAGGCTCAACGACTGCTTGATGAAAATGAGCAACGGCTTCGTGCCGAATCCCAGAGAATCAAAGAGGAAGCGACGCAAGACATTGAGCGGGAACGGCGTAAGGCCATTCAAGATATCAGGACCCAATCTGCTGATTTGGCCATCCTGGTTGCGGAAAAGGTAATTGGTCGAAGCTTATCGGACGATGATCATCGGCGATATGCCGAAGAAGCTCTCGCTGCCGTCGCTGCCCAATCAAAAAACTAAGGCTTTCCCCATTCTCTCCGAATAGCCTCAAGCACAGAGCTATTCTTTCAAGAATCGCCTACATCAAAACGCCATGCACAATAAGAAAGAGGGAAGAATCACTTCCCTCTTTTTTTATGGCACTCCCAAGAACACCTGCAAACAACGGTTTTTAAGTGAGACACTCCCAGTGACCAGCTCGCAAAACTCATGATCTACATTTCAATCGTTCGTTGAGGAAAGATTCCCACCTCCGGCCCGATACCCTTCCAAGTCCAGCGTGACCGTTTGAAATCCCAGCTTCTTAAATTCCTCCACTAAACGGGATCTCCCCGGTTCTTGTGTCAAAATCGACATTTGCGTCGGCTCAATCTCGATTCTCGCCAAATCGCCGTGAAGGCGAACCCGAACTTGCGTTACTCCTTGAGCCACCAAAAAGGCCTCGGCACGCTCTACCCGGGAAAGGTAGGTCTTCGTGATGGGAAGACCACGGGTAATTCGTGAAGACAAACAGGCTGCGGCAGGCTTATTCCAATTTGCCAACCCCAAACCTTTTGCCAATTCCCGGATATCCGCCTTACCGAATCCCGCCTCAACCAATGGACTCCGCACGCCGAGTTCTCGGGCCGCATTGATACCGGGACGATCTTCTCCTAAGTCATCCACATTAGTCCCGTCTACGATTGTCTGAAATCCCACGGCATCCCGAAGGCTGGCAAGCAACCGGTATAAGTCTGTCTTGCAATGAAAGCACCGGGTTGCATCATTTTTGACAAACGCATCAATTTGCAACTGATCCGTTTCCACAAATTGCAAGGGCGCCCCGATCGCTGAGCTTAATCGCTTGACCTCTTCCACCTCCAGCGATGGAAATGTTGGCGAAATCGCCGTGACCGCTTTGGTCTGCGCACCAAGTGTGTCAAAGCCCACTTTTAACACGAGGGTGCTGTCGATCCCTCCAGAAAACGCGATTACGACGGATCCCATTTGGTGAAAAATTTCTTGCAAGGCCTCGTACTTCCCCTGCAGAGTTGGTTCAAGGCTGAGCATAGAGAGGGAGACTCCTTTTCTTGTTTGTCGTCGTCTGATTTAAGACTTCGGAAGCTGATCGACCTAATTGGCCGCAAGCTCCCAACACATCATCTCCCCGGCTTTTTCGGAGAAACACATCCAGTCCTTTGCTTCTGACAATACATTGAAAGGCATCAATAACTTCTGATGACGGACGCCGAAACGGATTACCCGGGAATTCATTAAAGGGAATCAAATTCACCTTACACCGGATTCCTTTTAAAAGGCGCACCAAACGCCTGGCATCATCCGGTGAGTCATTGACCCCCGCTAACAACACATACTCAAACGTCAGGGGGCGCTCGCTGAATTGGGTATAATCGCGGCAGGCATCGAGCAATTCGGATAAATCATAGCGCCCATTCACGGCAGGCATCAGATGTGACCGCTGCTTATTGGTGGTGCCATTTAAGGATATGGCCAGATTCACGCCTAATCGCCGCACATCTGGAAATCGCGGAATCCATCCTGCTGTTGACACCGTAATACGTCGTGGAGAAAAACCCAAACCCCACTCAATATTGGTCAGACGCTGAATCGCTTCGGCGACTGGCTCAAAATTCACCAATGGCTCGCCCATTCCCATGAATACTAGGGAAGACAGATGCTCCCCTTCCGGAAGGTAACCTTGGACATTCAACACCTGCCCGACAATTTCATGCGCGCGCAAACTTCGTTTTAGGCCCATCTCGGCCGTTAAACAAAATCCACAATCCAGCGTACAGCCGACTTGAGATGACAGACACAACGTCCGTCGACGACCATCGGGGATCAATATCGTTTCCACAGCCAGGCCATCCTCCAAATTCCATACAAACTTTGCGGTGCCATCGCTGGCAATCGTTGGAGGTGAAAACCCCATGCGGTGAATGGTCGCCACCTCCTGCAACCTGGCCCGGTCGGTTTTTGACAAGTTGGTCATCGACTCAACATCCACTGCACGATGTTGGTAGAGCCATCGGAGGATTTGGTTGGCCCGATATCGTGGCCACCCGAGTTGCTGAATGAAGGCATTCAGGTCATTCGCGGTGAGGGCAAGCAGGTTAAGATGATCGGTATTTTTGGTCATCACGGCAAAATCCAACAATCAAATATTTCAACAATCATAGCATCCCTACATTCCCAAGCCACCTCAAGAAAAGTGGAGAATTTCTCAAAATGCCAAATTAATACTAAGTATTTCTACACCACAACCTGTTGTCATTTCCTCCATGGCATGCTTCAAACGATGAGTTGTTCCATACCATACTTCCGAACTGTAAATCCTCATCAATAAACGATATCGCCACATTATTGCCAATTAATATAGAAATTTTCGTCAATGTCCTCACCACCAAACATCAAAAAACAAATCCCCCTACCACGATACAATACCTAGTTAATAAGGCACATTTATGAATCGTAAGGACGAATATCATACTAAATATTGAATTTATAAAATCATAAGGCACTAAGTTTAGGCTTTAATTTTCAACATGTAATTTTATAATGATCTCTTCACAAACATGCCATTGATTTATAAACAACCAATCGTAATTTGTATATTTGTTTGAAGGCAGCCTTTAAAAATAAAAATTTAAAGCTTGCTTGTTGACTTTGCTTTAAAACACGAATAGAATAAGACTCAACATATGGTGGAGCTTGCGAAATGGAGGACCAAAATGACCAGCTTAAAGATATCAGCGATGGGCTGGAGCAGCGTATCAGTGTTTATGAGCGCAAACTCAAGGATCTCCAAAAAAAACGGGAGCAGGTAGGTGAGGAAATTGCGACGGTTGAGAAATATCTGGAGTTGGCAAAAACCCTCTATCGCGTCGAAGCTGACAAAGCGAAGCTGGCGAGTCTCTCCAGCCAGATCTTCTCGGAAAAAGAGGGCCATCTGTCCTCAGCCGACACGGATGTCGCGTCTAAGTCGAGGGAAATTCTTCTAGGCCGAAGCAAATATGTGGGCATGAGCGTCCCTGATGCAGTCTACATGGTTCTCCAAGAGGTAGGTCGTCCATTGCACGCCAAAGAACTTTTTCAACGCCTCAAAGAGGGCGGGATGCCTATCCGGGGAAAAACTCCAGTCACCTCTGTCGCTACATCCTTAAAAAGGGACCCTCGTTTTCGTAAAGTGGGACCCAATACATTCGAAGTCAATCACGAAAAATCTTTAACCAAAGCCGTCTGACCCGCATTGACGGACATGATTGTATGATCTGAAAGGGGGTGAGTGAATTGGCAGCAACGAAAAAGAAAGCCGCTCCAAAGAAAAAGGCCGCGGCCGCGAAACCCAAAGCAAAAGCAAAAACCAAGAAGAAGTAGCTGTAGATCCCACCTGCAGTGCCACCGGGAGTGGGGCCACCCACTCCCGGTGTGTTTTTCTCCTCAAATCCCTTAAACACTCACACAACCAATTCACATGATCACATCCTGACGCTTGGGATTTCCGCAGACTTCAGGTATGCTCAAAAACGGTCTGCTTCCCATCATCTATGGCACTATCCCCTACCGAATATCACTCGTTAACCCGCATCGCCATTCAAGCCGCCAGGCAGGGCGGAGCGATCCTGCTCGACTATGCCAAAAAAGGATTTCAGATCCATCAAAAGGATCAAGCCATCAACCTGGTCACCGAAGCTGACCTGCGCTCAGAAGAAGCCGTCATTCAGACCATCCGACATGCGTTTCCCGAACACCAGATCCTCAGCGAAGAACAGGGCCTGCAGGACATCCCCACCCATCCCGTCAAATGGATCGTCGATCCCTTGGACGGAACCACCAATTTCACCCATGGCTTTCCCATGTACAATGTCTCTATCGGGGTGGAATATGAAGGCACGTGCGTCCTAGGAGTGGTCTATGATCCCACACGGGACGAACTGTTTCTGGGGCAACAAGGGAAGGGGGCCACACTCAACGGCACACCCATACATGTCTCAGCGACACCTCAATTAAACGAAGCGTTACTCGTCACCGGCTTTGCCTATGACGTGCACACCGCCAAAGATAACAATCTTAAGGAATTTTGCGCATTCACCCTCCGTGCGCGTGGGATGCGGCGGACCGGGACCGCCGCGATTGATCTCTGCTACATCGCCTGCGGCCGATTCGATGGCTTTTGGGAACTACAACTCAATCCGTGGGACACCGCGGCAGGAAAAGTCATCCTGGAAGAAGCCGGGGGAATGTTAACAAATTATGCAGGCGAACCCTACTCCATCTATGGCAGCACCCTTATCGCCACCAACGGCCATATCCATCAGGAAATGGCTGAGGTACTCAAGAAATGTCGTCAAGAATAAGTCCGTCATCTCCCCCCTGATCGAAACCGGATCACGATTTTCTCAAAGGCTCTTTCCTCCAGCCTTCTTGCTACCTATTGATCTTTGCATTCCTCTTCACAAACGTCCTGTTATGTCGGTTCGGCAAGTAGCTGCTGAATAGTTTTTTCGGTTTCTTCATAGCTACCTTCACCGATCTTGGTGTATTGAATATTTCCCGTCTTATCGATCAAATACAGCGTCGGCCAATAGCGATTGCGGTACTGCCGCCAGTTCCGGAATTCATTATCGATGGGCACGGCATAGGGAATGCGGTGTTCCTCAATGTAATCTTTGACCTTTTGCACATCGTATTCATATTTGAATTCCGGCGAATGTACCGCAATCACAACCAGCCCTTGCTTGGCGTACCTGTCGTGCCATTCCTTGACATACGGTTCGATATTCCGGCAGTTCCAGCATCCAAATGTCCAAAACTCCACCATCACCACTTTGCCGCGCAATTTTTCCATTTGTAAGGGCTCGGAATTCAACCAAGTCGAGCTGGTAATTTCAGGTGCAGGAATACTTGTCGCCACACTCATCGGAGGAAAATAGAATAGGCAACCCGTTATTCCTAATATGGTGCATCCCGTCAGTATGCCCTTCCGAGCTTGCTTCATGTGTTGCCTCTGCTTTCAATGAATGCGTTTTTGACAAAACCCCATTTGTGATTTTCACGCTTCTCGGGATTCATTCCAACCTGATGATGATTGGTCTTTCCTTCTGATCACCCGTTACAAGTCATCGTAAATCCTATTGAGACAAGAGGACCGCTGCGTACTGAAGGTGGACCGAAACAACCGAATAGGTCAAAACAAAAACGCGGGAAATTCTGAGGGAAATAGAGAGGTTACACTCCCCACTCAATTACAGGGATGGGATTTCAGGAAAGAGGCATGACCCAGAACATCTGATATAGAGCAACTTTGATTCTTGACTACCCCATATCCCGGAAACTGTGATCGGGATTGCGTTCACTGGCGAAATTCTTTGACCATGAACTGCGAAACAGGACGACCGCTCGATCCCGGCTGTCCTTGACGACGAGGGCATCAGAGGGCGGCTTAAAGGTCTTAACATCGCCCACCAGCCAGGCGCTGGATTCATAGGGCAACACATCCACCACCACTTTGACGCGGTATTCGCTTTGCAAGCGGAATTCCAAAACATCAAACTGAAGTTTGCCGACAGCGGCCACAAAAAATTCCAGCCCGTCCAGACTTCGAAGGATTTGAATGGTCCCTTCCCTGGCGAGTTGCTCGATCCCTTTGTCGAAGGATTTGCGCATTCCCGTATCGGTCGGCCGCACACGGGCAAAGACTTCCGGTTGAAATTGTGGAAGCGGTTTATAATTAAACCCGTCCGCCACCGAAATCGTGTCACCGATCTGGAAAATCCCGGGATTGATAATCCCGATGACATCGCCGGGATAGGCCACATCGACCGTATTGCGTTCCTTCGCCACCATACTGTGGGGCCGTGAGAGCCGCACCTCCGTGTTGGTCCGATGATGTTTGACCACCACATCCCGCTCGAATCTCCCTGAGCAGACTCGTAAAAAGGCCGTGCTGTCGCGATGGCGCGGATTCATATTGGCCTGGAGTTTAAATACATAGGCACTGAAAGGTGTATCCACCGGATCGATCATCAGTTCACGGCCATCCGGGGCATCGGCTAATCGACCGTGAGCGGAAGGCGCCAGGTCCACAAACGCATCGAAGAATGCTTCCACACCGAAATTGGTCATGGCAGATCCGAAGAAGACGGGCGTGACTTTTCCATTTTGAAAATCATCTTTCGAGAAGGGGTTCCCGGCGATATCCAGTAATTCCAAATCATGCATCAATTCATCCCAGATATACCCCGCCATACGGTCTTTCACCGATGGATCGTCCAATGAGAGTTCCATGAGATCCGGTTTCGCCGCCCCTCCCGCTGCCGTTTTGGTATAGAGCAACACCTTTCGGGTTTGCCGATTCACCACACCAAGAAAGTCCTGTCCGGACCCGATGGGCCAGTTGATTGGACTGGCATGAATGCCCAATACGTCCTCCACTTCTGACATGAGATCCAGCGGATTCCGTCCCGGCAAATCCATCTTATTGATGAAAGTCAACACGGGAATCCGGCGAAGACGGCAGACTTCAAACAGTTTTCGTGTTTGCGTTTCAACTCCCTTCGCGGCGTCAATGACCATGATCGCGCTATCAGCCGCGGTGAGTGTCCGGTAGGTATCCTCGCAAAAATCCTGATGGCCAGGCGTATCCAACACATTGATCACAGCCTGTTTATAAGGAAATTGCATCGCCGAGGCGGTAATGGAGATGCCGCGCTCCTGCTCCATTTCCATCCAATCCGATGTGGCCATTTTCCGGTTTTTCCGCCCCCCGACCATACCGGCAGTGCGGACCAGCCCTGAGTAAAGCAGGAGCTTTTCGGTCAACGTGGTTTTACCGGCGTCCGGATGGCTGATGATGGCAAAGGTCCGACGCTTGCTCGCCTCGGCCCGAATTTCTTGTTTGATTTGAAGTGTGGTCATACTACCTTTTGGGCGAGAACGCCCTCTCCATTACATTTTTTCCAACTGCCCCTGCGCCCGGGCCAGACTCAGACGGGAAGCATTAAAGGTAAAAAGACCTTCTATCAAATTATCCCTGGCTTGCGCCACACGGGTTTGCGCATCCGTGACTTCGATATTGGTGGCGACACCAACTGCGAACCGTTCACGCGAGAGTTCCAATTCAATTAGTGAAAGTTTTAAGCCTTCTTCCGCAACCACTACTTGCTGTTTGGCCGAACTCATCGTGATCAGCGCATCGCGAACTTCCAAACCTACTTGATATTGCACATCCTGCATCTTAATTTCTTCCTGCCTGAGGAGACTGCGGCTCTCTGAAATTCTGGCTTCCCGCATTCCGCCATCGAAAATCGGCACCCTCATGAGCAACTGAACATTGTCTGTGGTCAGGGCATTGGGAATTTGATTGCCGATCTGGCCCACATCGGCCAGGGCCTGAATGGAGGGAGTGCGTTCATGGGTCACAGAGCTTAACGTCAGGGAAGCCAGTCGCTCACGATTCTGCTGTGCCTTCAGTTCGGTCCGGTGTTCTTTCGCCACCTGCAAGGCCTCGCCTATGGATTGTTCAGAGACATTCACCAATTTCATTTCATCTGTGAGCACCAGCCGCACCTCGAACGAGAGCCCCATGGCCCGAATCAAATTGAGTTTGGCACGATCCCGCTCATTTTCCGCCACTAATAATCGCTGCCTCGCGTTTTCCAATTGAACCTTCGCCCGCGTCACATCCAAACTTGTCGCCATCCCGGCGGATTTTCGTTCCGCCGCCAAACGCAATAATTCTTTATTCAATGCCACATCCGCGCTCCGAGCATCCACGGCTGCCCTTGCCCGAAGCGTTTCCAAATAAATCAGACCCGTGGTCGCCATGGTGTCCCGTTTGGTGACTTCCGCATCCAACCCTGCCACATCCACACCGGTTTTGGCAGCTCGCCACCGCTGAATGAGACTCAAGCTGAACACGTTTTGGGTAAGAAACGCCCGTGCCTCGTAAAAATCCCTGGGGCCAACGACCGTGGCATTCTGGCCAAACGATCCCGTAAAGAATCGCCGCCGAGAGTAACCCGCCGTCCCTGAAAGATTGGGCAATAATTCGCCAAGACGGGAATCGGCTACATCCTGCGCCTGGTTAATACGTTCGTTAAACAACCGGACCGTGGGATTTTGATCGACGGCGGCATCCATGGCCTCTCGCAAACTCAGCCGCAACTCGGGAAGGTCCCGAGCCGTTGAAGACTCCGGGGAAGCCGCCCAGGTCACGGCACCGACTCCGCCAAACACCACAAGACACACCACGCATAGCCCTACCATCTTCCAATCCTGTCCTACCATCATATCCTTTCCCCTTGCCTCAGGGTTACAACGCGCCGCCCGACGGCTGTTCAGCTAATTGAGGATTTCTGGCCTCTGACCACTTGCGTTGCGTATCAATGACCAACGTAAACAATGCCGGAATGACAATCAGGGTGAACACCGTGGAGACCAAAAGGCCACCCAGCACCACACTTCCAATACCCCGATAGAGCTCAGAACCCGCGCCGGATGAGACCACCAGTGGGAAAAGGCCAAAGAGCGTCGTAAGTGTCGTCATCATGATCGGCCGGACGCGGATTTTAACGGATTCACGAATCGCCTCCCGAAGTGGTAATCCTTGTCCCGATTCTCCTCCAAACGAATCCCCCTCTTCCGGTCCCCTCATGAAATTTAAGGCCTGGTGCACCACCAGAATGGCATTATTGACCACCACGCCGATGAGAATGACAAAACCTAACATGGTCAGCACATCTAATGGTTGATACGCGATAAAATTATTGACCAGAGAAAGCCCCAGGAATCCACCGGCTGCGGCAAACGGCACCGTAAAAATAATGACCAGAGGATAGAGAAAACTTTCGAACAACGCGGCCATCAGGAGGTAGGTAATGGTAAAGGCCAACAGAAAATTCCATTTTAACGCATCATAGGTTTCGGTAAGATCATCGGCCGTCCCCGACAGGCGGACATTATACAAACGTCCTAACGTCCCACTTTCTTTCAATGGCCCAAGGATTTGCGTTCGAATCACATCCATGGCCTCCTCCAGCGCCATCTCAACCGGCGGGATCACCTGAATCACAATGGATCGTTCCCGTTCGATATGATTAATTTGTTCCGGCCCCGAGACTAATGTGACATCGGCAATATTGCCCACCGTCGTTAGTTGACCGCCTTTGGTATAAATCGGAATGGAATTGAGCGACTGCGTCTGATTGGCATACCGGTCGACTCCACGAATCGTGAGATCAATCTCATCTCCCTCAAATTGGTAATCACTGGCCTTTGCCCCATCGACCAGGGCATCAATGGTAAATCCGAGCTCCTGATTCGTCATTTGCACATCCGCCGCACGATCCCGTTTAACGGTGACCCGGACTTCCGGACTTCCCAAATCCAAACTGGGAATAGGTCGGACCTGTGCCTCGGGGAGCACCCCTTTCACCTGACCGAACACCTGAACACCTAATTGAACAAGCGTGTCCAACTCCGGCCCGGTGATCTCAATATCGATATTTCGCCCCTCGCCCAAGCCACGCTCGAAGAGGCCGCGTTGTGTGATGATACCAATTACGCCTGGAAGATCGGCCGTGGCTCGACGAAACAGGGGGATCAATTCCTTCACGCGGCTCGGATCATTCACTCGACCGCCCATAAAGACGGATCGCCCCCGTGCCACATAGAAAAAATTGGCAATACTGGGGCCATCCAGAGCGGCTTCCTCCGGGGAACCAGGCTTTGCGTCCCAATAGGGGCTGAGGGTCGATTCAATCGGCTTTCCCATTTTGACAAATTCGTTGGCGTTATAACCCGGCGGAGGCAATAGAATGCCAATGACCAGGTTCCGGTTTCCCTGAGGAAGATATTCTGCCTTCGGCAACAAAGCCCAGCTTCCCACGATGGCAAGCGAGGTAAACCCCAAAATGGTCACACTTCGCCAGAAGACACTGCCACTCAAACCATACACCAAAGAACCCAAGGCCTCTTTGATACGATCCAACCAGGAATGCCGTCCCGCCGTCGAACCACTCTCCGCGAATCCCGCGGCAGTCCTCGTACCGGGTGCTTGCTCCCTTTTGGACTTTTTCACCGTAGTTAACACTCGTGCAGACAATGAGGGAATCACGGTCATCGAAACCACAAGGCTCAAACCCACTCCCGCACTAATCGCAATAGCGATATCCCGAAACAATTGACCGGATTGTTCTTCCATAAACACGATGGGAACAAATACGGCAATAGTCGTGAGGGTACTGGCCAGCACCGCGCCCCACACCTCCACAGTGCCATCGTATGCCGCTTGAAATAACGATTTGCCCAATTCCCGATGACGATAAATATTTTCCAACACCACAATGGAGTTATCCACCAACATCCCGGCAGCAAACGTCATTCCCGCTAAACTGATGACATTGAAATTCCGGCCCAACGCCCACAGCATAATAAACGTCCCCATCATGCTGATCGGAATGTCCAAACCGACCACCAGGGTGCTACTGCCCGTGCGGAGGAATAAATACAAAATGAAGATCGCCAATAAACTCCCGACGATCAAATTTTGCTGGACAAGAGTCAGGGATCGGTTAATGTAAGTGGTTTCATCATAGACCTGAAATAACTGAAACCCCCGCGCATTCAAAATTTCCTCATTCAGCTCACTGGCGGCCTCGCGCAGACCGTCCATCGCTTCCAACACATTGGCCCCGGTCTGCCGTATTGCGTTGATTGCGATGGCTGGATGGCCTTTTTGTCGCACCACCACGGTCGGATCCTTGTAATCAATATGGGCGGTCGCCACATCCCGCACATACACCGACGCCCCATCACGCCTGGCGATGATGACATTTTCCACATCCTGGGGATTGAGATATTCCCCCACCGTGCGTACGACGTACGACCGTTTACCCTCATCGAAATCTCCGGCACTGTAATCCCTATTCTCCTGATCTAACGCTCGAGCCAGGTCCATAATGGTTAACGCTCTAGACGCTAATTTGGCCGGATCGACTGTCACCCGAAGCTCCCGCTCCCGCCCACCGTAGACATTCGAAGCCGCGACACCCTGGACCCGTTCGAAACGGGCTTTGATGATATCCTCTGCAAAATCCCGCATGGTTTCAATATTGACGGGATTCCCTTCTAAGGTGTCTAAAATAAACCAGGCCATGGCGGCCCCACGGGTATCCGCACTGCTAATGACAGGTTCATCCGCCTCAAGCGGGTATTCCTTGACCTGATTCAACCGGTTGGAAACTTGGAGTAAGGCAGTATCCGTATTCGTTCCTGTGGGAAATCGAAGAATGACTTTTCCCTGACCGTAGGAACTTTCGCTGAACATTTTTTCCAGTCCTTCGACCCCTTTGAGTTGCTCTTCCTGCTCATCGATGATTTCACGCTCGACTTCATGCGGGCTCCCCCCGGGCCAAACGGTATCTACAGTGACTTCATGCTTTTCCACATCAGGTGCCAATTGAACCGGGAGCTTCACCAACGCCACAATGCCGAACAACACCACTAAGAGCACACCCACTGCCGTGCTGACCGGATAACGGATGGCTGAATGAACCAGATTCATGTTTTTACCGGCTCCTCTAAAATTCTGACCGACTGCCCGGGCAGGAGGCGCTCATTCCCTTCCACGACGATCTGCATGCCTTCTTCAATAGCTCCCTGTACTTCTACCACGTCCTCAAAATGGGCTACGGGGATCACCGTGACCTGTGTGACCGTGTTATTGGCCACAATAAATGCGAATTCCTTGCCCCCTTTGAGCACCAGCGCATCCTTGGGGATCACGACCGCCTGGTAAGGAGCGCCCACGGCTAATTTCACCCGTGCGACCATTCCGCTTTTAATGCGTAAATCCGGATTGGCCAACACGACTTTAACCGGAAATGTCCGTGCTGACCGATCGGCTTGGGCGATGACCGAAAAGACTGTTCCTTCGACCTCAACTCCAGGCAGGGCATCGAACTCCGCCATCACTGGATCTCCGACCCTGACATCCCGCACGTATTCTTCCGGGAGCGGCACTTGCACCTCAACCTTTGCCAGATCTACCAATTCCACCACTGATCCACCCTCCTCGACCCATTGGCCGATTTCCGTGTATTCTTTCGTGATCCAGCCGGGAAAAGGTGCCATGATCCTTGATTTGGTTACTTGATCACGTACCAGTCGAATTTCCGCTTCTAATTGAATCAGCCGCTTTTCCAGAGCGCTTTCTTCAACAACCGCATCATCCATTTCTTTTTGAGTCACCAGCTCCTTGGCAAACAACACTTTGATTCGGTCCAAATCCTTCTGAGCCTGTTCATAGCGGGCTTTGGCTTCACGATGCGAAGCCACTGCCGAGTCAAGGCGGATGTCCAGCGTGTCTGTTCGAAGACTGGCGAGCAGTTGGCCTTTTTTCACAAACTGCCCTTCTTTACCGGGAAAGGCTTTGACCAGCCCCGCCACTTCACTGGCCACGAGACTTCGCTTGCGTGGTTCCGCTGTTCCCACCAATGAAACGGATCGCTGAACCTGCTTGCTCGAAACGGTCACAACCTTGACCGGTGAGGGTGGACGTCCCGTTGGCGGCTGGGCCGCCTCCTGTTCGCTGCACCCCTGCAATCCCTGCACGGCGAGGATCAGGGCAAGCACCAACCAGATGAGGCTTTTGAGCCGATATGTCATACGTTTACATTGACCTTTTGAGGGTTGAAGTTCCAAGGCCGTCAAGCAACAACGACCCTAACCACTTGCCTTTGTCCACAAGCGATTCTTTGGGGCCTGACTGGAGAATCCAAAGATAGATGGTAGAGTTTAACATGCCATGAAACGCCAAGGAGGTATCTTTGGGATTCACTTTGCGGAATTCTCCGGTCTTGATGCCCTCCTTGATGAGGTTCGCGACAAGATCAATTTGCGCCAAGTACCGTTTCCACACCCGCTCGCCAAACGCACTTTTCACCGTCCATTCAAACCCGCTCCACTCAGAAACATAAATACGGAAGAACGCACGATTTTGATCAGCGAAGGCTAACTTTACTTGGATCACCGCACGTAACTTCTCCTGGGCCGGGAGACGGCTTTGGGTCGCTTCTTCTAAAAGACGGAGTAATTCCTCCACCTTGGCTTCCACCAAAGAGATATAGATGTCTTCTTTGCTTTTAAAAAACCGGTACACCGTGCCCATGGCAAATTGAGCGGCCTCCGCAATTTCCGCCATGCTGGTTTTAAAAAATCCGTTCTGGGAGAACTTTCGCTCAGCAGCTAAGAGTATTTCCTCTCGCCGGGCTTCATATTCCCGTTGCTTGCGCTGGGATCGCTGATCTGTAGCAACTTTCATATCAACGGCTCAATCCTTTCGGGTCCCGGAGAACTCATCCTAAAAGGTGAATACCTATTCTACAATATGGAATACTGATTCATCTATCGGAAAGGCCGGCATCGAAGTTAAAGGAGTACGCAGGCAATCAAGCACACATGGATGAGGGAAGATCCGGAGGTGAAAGCCGCCAAAATGGCATAACAAAGGCACGGGAATAGGATCTAAGAAGGCTCTTTTGAAGAGTCTTCAGAAGAGTTCCTATAGCTGAGTGGTTCGTTCCGTGGGTCTCGATACCTTGATATTAGCCGACCATCACCTTCTCGTGATTCTGCCCGCCGGAGACCCCCCCAGACACAATAAACGCCATGACATCCGCGCTTTCCGCCTCGAGCGGACGAACCTGCATTTTGGGAAAGACCAGCACATGCCCGGCAAAATTATAGGATTGCGGGAAATAGACGGCCACATGGTCGAGCAGGCCGAGAAATTCCAAATCCGTTCGAGTCACAAAGCCTACCGCTTCGGCATGACCGCCGGGAAGCAGTGACACCAAAACCGGCTGATCGAACCGCCGTTTTTCGCCCATAAACGCCGCTATCAAATCCTTGAGTGAGGTATACAGAATTTTGACGAACGGCGCTTTCACCAACACCCCTTCCAACATATCCAACATTTTTTGCACAAACACCGTAGACGCATACCGGCCGGTCAAGGTGATTAACCCAACCATGACCAAAAAACCCACACCCGGGATGGGAATATTCAACCAGCCATCAATGGTTTGAAGCACCAACCAAGCCACATACAACGTCGTCACGACCGGGACCAGGATTAAGAGACCTTCGAAAAAATTCCTGGCCAGGTCGTTCATATTAATATTGGCCCAAAACTTGGGTCGTTGTAATTCCATATCAGACTACCCCCATAAAAAAGTGAATATCCGCATGCTCAGCGCCCTGGATTGAGACAGTTCGAAACTGTCGCATTTTTCCTGCAAAAACCATACATTGACAGATCGTCTGCCAGTGAAAGAATGTACCCCACCTCCTCAAGTCACACAAGCGCCGGACGATGGCCGACCTGGGGGACTGAGGTGGTTACAGGGGACACGGCAATGCAGTACAATCGCCTCAATATATACTTAACAGGGAGAGCAGGCATGGCACAAAGCAGTTCGGGGACGACACCAGCAGCAACCGGTTCCCAGGAAACAGAAATTCTCTATGTCGTGATACAACGGGATGGCAAGCAGGTCAGTGCCAAATGGGGACTCCATCCGAATCTCAAAGAAGAGTTGAAACCCGAGGAGTGGAAAGAGCTGACCGAAGTGATGGGAAAGGTCACCACACTCGTCGGAGGTCGTTTCTCGCAAGTCTTAAACAAGGCCGAAGAAGAATCAGGTGGTACTGCTTGAAAGAGCCCGCCCGTTGTTTTGACTCCAGATACTGAGGATCACATTCCCTGCGGGCGGCTGCATTCTCATTTTCTCAAGAATCTTCTTGCTCGACTTATCAAAGCTCTTAGGGCAAGATCCCCTCTCAGGTGACGCATCGGAACATTCCACGGACTCACTATAGGTAAAAAACATACACTACATTTATCAGACGATGCATCATGAAGGCTGAACAAGCCTTGATGGAGTTGTCATCCTGAGGGAGCCGAAGGATCTCGCAAAGCCCTGGCACTTCAACCCGGGCACAGACCCTTTGCCATTGGATCAGGATGACAGGCGAATTGAAGGCCCCTGCAATCACAATTGACCCGTCCAAGGTCTAGGCGATGAAATCAAAATTTTTACCCTAGAGGTACCCATTTTCCCGAAACCAGATAACCGCATCTTTAATTGCCCCTTGGGGAGCACTCCGCGGATAATCCAACTCTCGCTGAGCTTTTGAGCAATCGTAATGCTGCATGTGCGCCATCACTTCGACAAAAAAGGCAGGCACAAAGGAGGGCCGGCGTAAGAGAGAACGTGAAACCCACTCCCCGACTTTTGCTCCGCACCGGGCGAGAGCCAATGGAACCGGAAAGAAAGGAGGCGACACTCCAACCTCCTGCGCAATGAGTTCGTTCAAGTCTTTTTGTGTCGTATTCCAATTCCCTACCAAATAGCGTTCCCCTACACGACCCCGCTCTGCGGCCCGAATCATGGCCACGGCCACATCCCGCACATCAATGACATTCACCCGGCCGGGGACATACACCGGCATCCGGCCTTTCGCGACCATGAGAATTTGGGTGCCGCTCGTCGGTTGCTGATCGTAGGGGCCAAAAAACTCCGTCGGGATCACCACCACAGATGGAATACCCTGTCGAGCCGATTGCAGGATCTTCTCTTCCATGGCGGCCTTCGCCATGAGATACGGATTGTTCATATATCGGGTTGAAAATTGACAGGTTTCATTGGCTGGATGGCCGGCCGTTTTGGGAAATCCCACCGTGGTAAGCGTGCTGGCAAAGACCAGCCGGTCCACTTTGGCCGCGCGGACGGCCTCTAACACCAGTGCCGTTTCTTTCAGAGCCTGCCCTTTGGCCATCTCAACCGGAATGGATGCTGACGGATAATACCCGGCGGTGTGATAGACCACATCCCTGCCCTCACAGCCCAGCCTCAAGGACTCTCCATCATTGAGATCACCCACGACACGCTCAATATTCAGCCCATCAATCGTGAAGGTGTTGCTGGTGGATCGATGCAACACACGAACCTGGTCCCCACGCTTAAGTAACGCCCGAACTAGATTCGCGCCAAGTTGCCCGGTCCCACCAATGACTAACGATTTCATCTGAAACCTCTGTCGAGTAATCGTGGAGAAAGGCTTCTTTCAGGTAGAACTGAACACCCTCTGTTCGGCTAGACAGATGGGACCGGAACACATTCACATGTTTGCACGATTGCGGTAAAGATATGCAGAGAAGCGAATGGTCCCTACTGCCCAAAACCTTGAATGGCGTTCCACGCATCATTGCCTGGTAGGCCAAAGGAGGAAGGAGAATCTGCGGTTCGAACCAAGGAGATCGTCATGGGAATCATATTGGAAAAATCCTGGAAGGTTCCGGTTAAGGTTCTCCCATCATCGGACATCGTGGTTGCAGACTGGCCCATCGTTCCCAACACGGTCCGATAGAATATGGCCAATTGGTTGCCTTGCAATTGTCCTTCTCCCTCCGCGGTCACCATGGTTCCCAATACACTGGTGGTCACCTCCCTCATGACCACTCGATCTCCAATTTGTTGCAGAACATAGGACAGGGTCGGTTCAGCCGGATTTTTCCAGACGCCCGTCACATCAAACACGGCTCCCTCCTGGAGGGTCGCGTTCAACTCCCTGCGTTCGCCCGGAAGAAGTTCAACATTCTTTGACCAAGGTCGATAGCCTTTCTTTTTGACCGCCACCTCGTATTCATCGGGAGATAATTGACTCACAACTAATGATCCCTGCTTTGTTTTTCCGACAAGTTCATCGTCGACAAACACCTCGGCATCCTTGGGAACGGTGGTGACAACCAACGCGGCCAACCTCTTTCCAGCCGAATCACCGGGATCGGGGACGCTCCCCGGTGAAACATTGTTGGGTTCAATCCTGACTTGACGGCTAAAACCCGGCCAATTGTCAACCGTAAATTGAGCAATTTGAGAAGGCTTGGCATTACCAAACTGCCGGATAATTTCCACAATGACACCAATGACTTTCCCCTGGTAGAGCAGTGGTCCTCCAGAGTTCCCTTCTTCAACTGCACCTGAAAATTTAAGAATGGGACCGTCAAATCCAGACAGGGTCCCCCGGGTCACCGCCCATGGATTGCCTCCAACCTGTGGAAACCCGATCACCCGCACTTCTTCGCCCCCATGCAATTGACTCTGGGTATCCCACTCTAAAATCTGCACATCATCGGGGAGATCTCCGCCCACTTTCAACAGGGCCAACCCTCTGGGATCCCCGCCTTCTTTATTGATCACCTCAGCGGCCAACGGTTCTTCTTGATGAGAAAAAAACGTGACGGTGATCGACTGAGGGACTTCGACCTCTCCCTCAATCACATGTGAGGCGGTCACAATGAACACATATTTTTTGCCCTGTCCGGCGACAAAGCCGGTTCCAACCTTTTGCCCGTTGGCGAATTGAGCCGTAATCTTAACCACACCCTTTTTCAGCATGTCGATATCCACATCGGACCACACCGGTGGAACCAAGCCCAGCGCCCCAATAAGAAAGAAAACCAGAAACCGGATGGATACCATCGGCAAATCCTTTACCTTGTGCATGACGTTCTCATTTGCAGCCATCTTGTCACAACTATCACATGAAGCCAAGCCCATCCACGCAGAACTCGTTCAGTTGAATAGAGAAAAATCGGCAAAGGTAATCCGCTGGATGTCCCTGCCAAAATATTCCCGAATCTGCTCTTCCATAAAACCGCGATGAGGATTTCATTTGTGAGAAATTTGAAGTTAATCAACCCATACCATCTTTTCTTTATTCACTTTTTTTCCATCGAGGAATTACACTTAAAATCCGATTAATTTCTTGACTGGTTCGAATAGAGGGCTGTACCGGATGTGATCGAAGAGGGTCGGGCGAAGATTCTGTGGGTTGTCAGGGGTGCCTGTTTTGACATAGCCGGCCTTGCCCTTCAAGTCCACCACCAATTTATGGCTGATCGGGTCAATGCTGATTGAAGTGATTTCAAAATGGTCCAGATGGTCCAAGGTCAGAAACGCATTGGTTCCCATCGGCACCGAGGGCATTCCTTGGGGACTCACATATTCCACCGTTCCTGCAAATCCCTCTGGCGGTTTGCGTTCACCAGTCCCAGGATCCTGCCAGGAAAAGTCTATGGATTGTATCGGCAATACTGAACTGGAAATCGGTTTCTTGCCGGTGATATCCTTTTCTTTCATCATCAGGACCAGAGCCTCATCCTGCCCAAACAGTTCCATCGTTCCCGGCTTCTTCTCAAAAATGATGTGATAGGTCAGCTCCTGATCCTCGGGAAAAGGAATAGAAAGTTCGGGTGGAGCGTGTAATCCGATTTGAATGAATTGGACGGCATGTATGCGGGACACCACCACTCGCTGTGGCCCCTCTTTCTTTCGGATTGCCAAAGTGACCGCATTATCATTGGAAACCTGCATCGTGACGAACGTCTCGTCGGTCAGCACGATACCATCGAGTTGCCCCGCAACGGCCTCCTGATGATCCGTGGGTTCAATGGTGATTTCCGAAGCCATCCCAGAGGTTCCCACATCAAAGTGCACAGTTCGCCCATTGACGGGGATATCAAACCAGGCTTTCGGCGGATAACTATCCGACTCCATATCATAGTCAGCCGGATCCGCCACCAACAGCCGGTCTGGACTGATAGCGAGTTTCCCGATATTTTCAACGGTCAGGGTCTCAAAGGTCACCGTATCCGTCAGTCGTTTATCACCCACGCCCGGCGCCACGCGAAATTCCATCCGGGTGGTTTCCACATGCACCGAAATATCCGGATCGACTCGCACAAAAGAACTGCCGATCAGCAGGATGGCAAGTACCCCTCCCACCCCGGCCTTGCCCCCCACAAGAGCGACCAATTTTCCGAGCAGCGAAGGTTTGGTAGAGGAAGCCTCCGGGAGCTCAAGAGGCTTCCCCTCTAATTTGGCACGGATGACAGAAAGGAGAATTTCAAATTCCTTGGATCCGGGCGTGCCTTCCCACCCAAGAAAGCACAAGGCCTGAATACCGGTAAACGCCAATGGGATGGCATTGGCCTCCAACATGACCGGCACGACCTTTTCCGTATTCAGAGCTTCCCGAGCCTCTGCCCGCACCCACCGGGAATCTTTAGCGTGAGCGGTCCATAACACGACGACGCATGTCGCCGAGACCAACGCGTCTTCAATCGTTTTATCCCACTCGCTTCCCACTTGAATCTGGCGGTCCCACCAAACCGACACCCCTGATTGCTCCAAGGACGCAGCCAATTGTTGGGCCAAGGGTCGATCCTCGCTGGCGTAACTGATAAACACGTCCTTCATGACTGAAGGGGAGCCTCCTTTTACGGGTTCACGATTGGCTGATGGTAGAAATGAATCTCTTTGGAAATGGGTTGATTGGAGGAAAGAGAAAACCCGCTGATGTCGAGTTTGTAGGAGTCTGGCTCTGCATCTTTGGCGTCCCAATGAATCGTAAAGGGAAGACCGGCACGTTTTCTCCGGAAGAGTTGCCTCTCAACTTCCTTGCCGGAAGCATTGTGTGTAATGGAGGCCAGGAGTCTCGCATCTTCTCCGGTTTTGAAGGTAAAGAAATACCCTTCAATTTTCGATGGCGCATCCTTGTGATAGAGCACCGCAGGGGCCACTCGCTCTATGCTGGAAGTCGACTCCGCATCCAGGCGAACCAGTGCCCCCAATTCATAGAGACCGAGTTTGGGAGTCAGGTGTTGCAAAACAGGATCGGTCGGCCAGGCAAAGACATTCTGAAACCCCTTTTCCCAGACCCGGGCAGGTTCCACCTTATCCAACCAATAGTAAGTGCGATAATCCAGTTCGCGAACGGTCAGGTACACCGCATGCTCATCATCCAAATAAAATTGAAGCTTCACCGCATTCGGAAATTTTTCAGAGGAAACCGGTTCCTGGTAATCGGCCAAAACTGAAATCAATTCGATATTCAATCCCGAGACCGGTTTCGGTTTGACGCCTTCCTTCCAACTGCCTAAGTGATCCTGACTCCGGGATTGATATTGAATATCCAATTGAGCCCAGGGTAACGATGGGACCGCAGCGATGAAAACCAGAATCAGAAATAATACTAAAACGCCTTTTTTCATGCCTAACGACTCCTCCTCGTTTTTCAGGGAACCTCTTCCGTAAAGTCTGTTCGATTGAACAACCCTCATGAAGATAACGAGGAGTCTACCGCGGACGGAAAAATGAATCTAGCGGAAAACCTGCATCGGAGAGAGAAAAGAAATTAGACGAAAAATCAAGAATTCTATTCAACATTTTTTCAGCTTATACAAATTTCCCGTAGACCAGATGCTTCGCCACAGCTCAGCATGACAACGCCGGCGGAAGTCGTACCCTCCTTCGGATGACCTTCATGGCAAGATCAAGCATTCCAGCTCAGTCAGACTGATTTTGGTGGCGTTTGTTTTTTTGTGATGATGGAGCAGGAATACGAGATGATCGGCCAGGATGGCGTCATGTCCGTACACGCGCTAAAGGACTTGCAAGCCGGGCCACCTGAATATACTGCGACCAGACCGCAAGGACTCCAGTGCCCGTAATGTATCCAAACTCCCTTCACACACCAGTCAAGAACGCCAGGACCGACCGTCTAAACCAGGTCCACCTGGACAATTTCCCAAGTGAGCACCAGAGGCGATCGCCTTTCATCTGAAAAACCCATTAGGATTCAGACTCGCCATTTGCGCCACCATCGGACATCAGACTCTCACGTAATGCTTTCAGTCCGGCGCTCAGTTGTTGACGAGTGTTGGGAGATGCCTGGGTGGCAACCATCGATTCAAAGAACCTGATGTTTTTGATCACGGAATCTAGTTCTCTGGCTGAACCTCCCCGTCGTTTGGCTTCAAGATATCCCTTGCTAATTTCCTTCTGATCGTTGGCTGTCATACGCTGGGCATATAATACCTCGAGCAGTTTTTGATCCGGAGTCAGACTGATATCCCAAAACGATTCTCCTTTCCCGATTAAATCCTTTGCATAGACTGATAATTCGGCAAGCCCCTCCGTGAGAGGATCAGCTACTTTTGTCTTCCCGCGTCGCGTTGACCGTCCTTTAGGCTGATCCCACGACAGCACAATCTCAGCCGCTATCCGATTCCCCAAGGGATAATACAGATCGTTTCGCTGGGCATCTTTGCCGATACGATAGCCCTCCGCATAACATTCCTTCATTTCCCGGAGGGCTTTCCGTTGCTCCGCCTTCGTGGTGAGCAGCATGGCTTTCCCTTTATAGAGTTTCCCTTTGAGAGCATACCGTTCCTGTGTTTGTTGAATCGTGAGAAGGCCCGCGAGTATATGTTCCGCATCGTCAAATAATTCCTTGATCGGAAAATCTTTTTCCAGCGGGTCGGGCATTTGTGCTTTGGAATCTCCCTGCCTTTCGACACGATCAAGTGCCCAACGGACTTTCAGGTTGGCTAACTGTTCCAGCGACTCTACCGTCGCGTCGGCTGGTTGCAGCATTCTCCCTCGATCATAGAATCTGACCGCCTCCGCGAAGAGGCCCAATTCCCCATAGGCTAACCCCAGTGCCGCACACATGGCCGCGGATTCCGTCCACCCCTGTCCAACACCGGCAGCTAATTCTTCCAATCGGCGTCGCAACCGGACTTCATCTTTCGGCTCGGCGGTTTTGGCCTCTTGAACCAGATTGTACAATTCCACTTGCAATTCGACAGGAGCCACCATCCGGCGTTGCCTACCCATGCTTTTCGCTCCGATGTGTAACGAAAAATCCGGATCCCCATAACATTGATACGCACCCCATGTATTCGATCCGCCCTGGCGAAGAAAAATTTCCTCACGCGCCAGACGCACGGCATCACCGAATGTTCGATTTTGGAACATCTCTTCATAGAATTTCTTGGCAAAGGTTTTGGCGGCAAGGTCGTCCACGGCCCAACCTGCCGCAACCACCGCCCGCACTCCCATGCGAATCAATTGAGTCCCCAGGTTTGAAGCGAGTTGATGAAACGGAATATTTGATTGTTCCGCACTGCCTTTGGTTTGTCCCAGATGGCAGCAATTCAAAAATACCAATTCGGGCACATACCGCATCTGATCAATTTCGGCAGGGGTCAAAAAGAGGCCTTCTCCTAAGACCACTCCCGTGACCGTTTTGGGTTTCGCACAAGGGTCCTTTTTGGCGTCTGCCGCTCCGGGCTTGGCGAACTCATCCTCTAATGGAAACTCAAAGACGCCATGCGCCGCACAATGCACAATACGATAGGGCTGTTGATACAGGGCAGTCAGAATCGCATCCGGTGTCGCTTCACCTTCCACGAGTTCCACCACATCCCGGTATTCCTGGTGGCGAATGAGTTGTGCCACCTCCCGCGCTTCGGCAGCGGCACCTGGCAAGGGAGAAAATTTCCCTGAGGGTTCGTGACTGGTGGGGTCCCCGATGACCAGCGCATTGAGGGCTGTCCCATGGAGGACCTTTTCACGGAATTGAGGAACCGCCATTTGCCGGACCATCCCGGCCTCCACTGCAAGGGGACGCGAATTGGGATCAAACCGATTGTGCAATAATTCCCAAGGATAGGCGGCGGATTTCTCGTCCAGCACCAGCACCATACTTCGACGGTCCGGAGCATATTCTTTCATCCGATTCGGAATGATGAGCTCAAACAAGGTGCTGGATAAATCCAGATTATTCTGGGTGGTGGCCATGGCCCGTTCTAAAAACCGTTCAATGAGTTTCCGTTGTGCTGGCTGCAAATAGGTTTCCGCCCGCGCACGATTGGTGAGGGCTTCAAATTTCAAGGAGCCATCATCCTGAGTGGCAATGCGCAATCGTTGCCACCACCCCGCATCTTCATCAAATGAGGCACGGCGGCGCCCCTCAACTCCCTCGACCATGACTTCATGGATATTCAGATGTTCACGAAAATCCCGTGATCGCCCAAGTTCCAGTAGGGACTTCGTGGCTTGTATGGCCAGATCCTGATACAACTCGAGTATCTCGACCGTCTCGATCGAACCCGTGAGGCTTTCATAATCTGAGCTCTGCTTTTCAGATTCAGGTGTCTCCGTCCGTTCCAGTCGTTCCAAACGCCGATTCGCCTGAAGAATTCCGCGAAGGAGCGATTGGAGGGAATCAACCAGAGACAGTCCTCCCGCACCCGTCCCAATCAGCAACATGGTCACAGGGATTTTCAGACTTGGACCACACGAACCATCCACCGACGCGGCACGGCGGATTTCCCGCTCAACCTCGATACATTTGAGCGCATAGTTGACCATCGCATCGGCCATTGTGCTCGTTAACCCTCCTGGGGTTAAATCCCCAACCATGCCTAACCCCACCACTATGGCCCCTGGATGCGTTCTTCCCTGATGACAATCCCCATCGCTAAGCACCACGGCAGAAGTATTCAGTTTATCCGGATAGAGTCCCAGGCACTGCCGTTCACGTAATCGACCATTGAGTTGCCGGTCAAGATAGGCCTCGGCACTGACAATCGTGTCTCCTTCATAATGCCCCACCGCCACAGGAGACGAGGCGCATGACAAATTGCCATGGACCATGGTCACGGAAATTTTCCGGGTAGGCTGGCGTTTCTTTTTGACCCGAGTCGAGCCCAGGGCGGACGCAATGAGATCCTCTTCGCTGGGATACATTTCGAGCCGAACCTCGGGAAGCTCAAAGGGGACAACGGACACCCCCCGACGAACGGGAGGCACCTGGGACAACTTCGTGGTGGCCCCGACATTCAATAAATCAAGCAGACCATCAAACGCTTCCGGAGCATTGGCCAGATCACCATGCTCACTGTCCATATAATACGTCTGGTGTTTGAGTGCTTCGGGAATGCCGGTATCCCATGGAACCCGGCCATCTCCAAAGGGGGTCGCATCGATCCGTATTCGCCGCGTGGCTGGAGCCGAGAGGTCAATGGAGACATCACACGGTGTCGCATCCGCACGCCCCGCGACATAGATCATCCGTTGCGGGTCAATCGGGCTGGCCTGAAGAAGTTGTTGAGCCTTGGAAGCTTCAGCCAGTTGCGCGGCATCCGGCACGGGCCACTCAATTCCTGCGGTATTTGAGGTCGCCACCTTTGCCCCAAATAGCCCTCGCGCCCGATCTCGATCATGCTCCAGGAGTGACTTCCAGGTTTCCGCCTGATAGACATCAAGGGACCCGTTATGCGGGAGAAGCTGCAAGACCCCGTCAAATCGGGAAATAATTCCCAGTAGAGTCGATTGGGAATTCGTGATATCCAGAAGATCCAACATTCGCACCAGGGGATCTCGCCCCATGAGCATTCCGGTGATGGCATGCGACCCCTCATTGGGAGTGCCCAGCATGATGAAGCGGGCACCGGGATGCCGGCACATGCGATCCCACACCTTTTTCCCCTCTTCCGTCGCCATCATAACTCGCACCACCAACCCACCCATGGAGTGCGCGATGATCCGTACCGGTTGTCCGACAGCTTCCTGTGCCTTGACCGTTTCCTCTAAATCCTTACGAAACCGGGCAGCAAGTTCGATCAGGGATTTTCGCCAATCATAGGCAAAGGGTTTGACGGTATGTGAATTGGCCAAATACTTGATGAGGTCCTTATAGCCACTCCCGATAGGTTGATCAGCCACCACATTTTTCGCGGTAGACTTCAGCTTTTTCAGGCCTCCAAAGGCTAAATCCACCTTATCTAACCAGACGCGATCGTTTCCCACCTTGAGTTGACTGCCCATAGTGCCGGGCAGGACATAGACGACAGGCTGTGGGGTTCCAACGCTGCGCTTGCGGTAATCCTCTTCGGTCACTTCGGAAGGCTCGCGCTCCAGTCGGTGAAAGAGGGAATGGGGCTGGTCCTTGGTGAGAGCTTGCATCAGCCGATTCGCCGTGTCCGGATTGCGAAAATAATGGAAATGATCTACCTCCTTTCCCGTGTCGATCCAATATTGCACCTCCCCTGTCCGCTCTGTCCCGCCGAACATCGCCGGTGTATTCACGACCAAATCATGATCTTCCCGATAGAATAAATCCGTCACGAATGTTTTGAGTCGCCCCAGCACCCCTTCC
>JBATLR010000105.1:0-3866 GCA_049289415.1 Nitrospirales bacterium | reverse complement strand
ATGGCCTTCATGAATGGAAGAGCACAATATTTCCCGCTGAGGGTTTGGTGAAACCGCCAATCCGGGAACGAACCCCGAGCGCCTTCCCAAGGAGAGTTGAAGATGGAATCATTCCCAATTAAATTAGTTAGCACCATCCCCTCTCCGAAACCGTTGAATTCATTACCCTGCATTCCGGGTTCACACAGAAAACAGGATTGGAATTAAGAATGAAATTAATAAAATTGTGATGTTTCTGCCTGTTCTTGTGGCTCGGATTCGACGAGCCGGGTTGGAATGCGACGATTGTCGGGGGGATGTGATTGCTCACTGGTCCGGCAAAGGCAACATGTTCGAAATGGAAAACTACCGGAAATTTTTCCATGGCGAGGTTCACGGCATTCTTGAGGAGCGCGCTCCTTTACAGGAATCACAAGGGCTCTTCAATCGGGCACAGGTCCATTGCCAGGTGTCCATGAATATTGATCCGAAGACCAAAACCCGTGATTCGTTTGGATCGTGCACGATGACGATCCACGACACCCACGAAGTCATCCATTCCCGGTGGTCCTGCAAGAGCCTGGCGGAGACATGCAATGGAGAATACACCTGGATGTGGGGAACCGGCCGGTTCACCGGAATCTCCGGCACCACACCGTTTCAGTCCCGCATGGAAATCGGGGTAACCGAATCAGGAGCCATCCACGGTGAGGCCACATGGCCGGAATTCACCTATCACCTTCCCTGACTCACCAACCTCAGCATTTTCTGACACTATTAACCACACAGCAGACCTCCCTAGCTCTGAAGACCGGTGAGCCTTCAGCATAGTCTGTTTTAACCTTAACTTCAGCAGGCCATTTGCTCCTGGGAAATTTTTGTTGGCTAAAAATTTTATGAATATATCTATCCCAAGAGCCTGGTTGCAAAGTGACGCTACCTATTGCTATGGGTTTTCCAGGGAAGGGCTACGGCACTACACATGCCGATTTCGTGCTGGGATGTGGGCTGAATCTATTTATGAGGAGAATAAGGAGGTCTGGTTCCGCTTAATCTGAGAGAAGACATCCCAGATCAACTGAACAAACCAGAGTAACCTGCATTGCGCAAATTACGAAAGATAAACCCGGACATGGTAGTCATCTGGAAGGCTTGAATCATAAGAAGAAATTTTCAATTTTCTTTCAGTCATGCGAAAAGAGCGTTTGGTTTTCCCTAATAACATCGCGATACTTTTGCCGTGGAAGTTAGGGATATACTGACATTTCCAAAAGAGATATTTATCCTCCCTTATCTTTTAGGCAAATTGACATTTCGACGTTCCCACTTGAGATCACGACAACTCTAGCTCCTTTTAATAAGTTAAATTCCTAATTAGATGTTGTAACTTGATTTTTAATAAGATCAAAAATAAGATCTGGCTTAGAGAACTTTATAGACTTCAAAGACTCAACATTAGAATCCTTCTCAATAGGGATACCCTTGGATTTCACAACCACAGGTATTCCATTTTCCTGAATGAGATCTATTTCCAGAGTTACAAACATTTTGCCAATTTTTAAATTTTCTGAGCAGACTTTATAGGAATAGTTCTCTACAGCATGAGGGGGCATAATACTTGTGAGAACGTCAGGTTTTAACGGGTTAGGTTTATCCACCAAAGAAATCATTTTCTTTTCACCAGGTTTTAGAATAATAGGATCAATTAAAGAGGGGGATTGGATTCCATGTGGAGAATTTTCACAACCAGAATAGAAAAAGCGGACACCGCTAATCGCTTCATATAAGGTTCCATTATTCAACAAAATCATGTCAGCCTGAGCACGTATACCAACAAATGGGGCATTGGGGAAATCCAAGATCCCAAAGTTAAACATAGAAGCTTTCACATCATGGTGTTCGTAAAAAAATTGATAATAGGTATTGAAAGAGGAAAGAAAAAGAGCCAATACAGCAATAAGAAGAGTCCCCCAGTCTTTTACATTCATAGCCATTTCATACAAATGGGAATTACTCCGCATGCCCTTTTTTTGCCAAATGCGATGGAATAGTTGAAAAAATATTGGACTACGAAAAGGACAGGTGAATTGTAATCAGGCCCATCAATAAAGGCTAGTAAAATCCTAACAATGTGAAAGGAGACAATGATTTTAACGGCTTTCAAAATAGATAGGTTAGACGGTTCCCAAAAAAATTTATAAGAAAATTGGCTGGGCTGTAATCTAACCAATTTTATCGACTTGCCCATGACCTCATGCGATCTTAGCCAAACCATGTAATTTTTCTGATCTGGTGGAACAGTCTCTCAGAATTTGAATTGTCTGAAGTCCAGTTGAAAAAGGCCGGTCTTTTCTTTATTCCATGATTGGTGAGAGGGTAGTGGAGGATGGTCGTGGAGAGAAAGATGAATGGCATCAGCTCCCATGGTAGATTAAGAGAATAATTTTAAAGCAGTGGGTTTTCATGTTCCCAACGGGCATTCAGAAAGGAAAAACCCACAGTCGGTTAGACCTTTCAATCATCACGTCAAAATCAATGAGGATACGATGAGCAAAAAGCCGCAATTTCCTGACGAGCAATCCAGCGAGGGCGCCTTCAAGCGTCAAGGTGATGCGTTTCGGGAATGGGTGACGGAGGACGGCAGCTCTGGATTTCCTGCGGCACGGGGGCGGTATCATTTGTATGTCTCCTGGGCGTGTCCCTGGGCTCATCGCACGATTATTGTGCGAAAGCTTAAGCGGTTGGAAGGCGTGATTGGCATGACGGTCGTCGATCCGATCCGAGATGACCGGGGTTGGGCCTTTCGAGACGGGCCTGGGCATTCGACCGACCCCGTCAACGGGTTTCAGTTTCTGAGTGCGGCCTATCACGCAAGCGATCCGGCCTACCGGGGACGCGTGACGGTGCCCGTGTTGTGGGATAGGGAAACCTGCCGGATCGTGAGTAATTCCGATGACGACATCATGCGGATGTTGAATAGGGCGTTCAATCAGTTTACCGCCAGTACGTTAGACCTGTATCCGGTTGATCTCCGTCAGGAGATTGACCAACTGAATAACGATATTTATGAACAGGTCAATGATGGGGTCTACCGCGCAGGGTTTGCGACGTCCCAACGGGCCTACGAATACGCTGTCCGGCGCCTGTTTGACATGCTGGATAGGCTGGAGTCCCGATTAAACACACAGCGGTATCTCTTTGGCATGAACCCTGTGGAGACAGACTGGCGGTTGTTCGTGACGCTTATCCGGTTCGACGCGGTGTACCACGGACATTTCAAATGTAATATCCGTCGCATTGTGGATTATCCCAATTTGTTTGGCTACCTCAAAGATCTCTATCAATACGATGACGTGGCGGACACCGTGAATATGGATCACATCAAACGGCATTACTACATCACTCACGATGACATTAACCCCACGGGTATCGTTCCCCTCGGCCCCGATCAGGATCTTCGCTCTCCCCATGGCCGGGAACATCTGTAGAATGCCGGCCGGCAACCGTGGTAATTGATCGTCCCTCTCCCGGAATTTTTGCGGCTCCGGCGGCCCATTACGCCATTCTCAACGGCGCCAAATTCTCCTGCCCCTCCCATTTCTCCTCAAATACTGTCTGGATGCCTGAAAATTAGATGAGAAGACGCTAGAATAGAGCCCACATTTCTATCCCGCACTTGTAGAAATTGGATAGGTAAGAGAAAAACCGGGTAGGTCGTTGAATCTGGAGGAATCGTTATGACATTAACTGCACATAATAATGTCCCACTTCCCTCGATGATGTATGGCACGGCGTGGAAAGAAGGCGCTACGACCCATCTGGTGCAATTGGCGGTGGCTTCGGGGTTCACGGCCATCGACACAGCCAACCAGCTCATTCATTACCGG
>JBATLR010000104.1:0-10436 GCA_049289415.1 Nitrospirales bacterium | reverse complement strand
GGCCGGGTAATGTGAGAGAGTTAGAGAATATCCTCGAGCGTGCGGCGACCCTGACGCAAGGAAAAAAAATTTGTTTGGACGATCTTCCCTCCAATATTCGGAACATCCAAGGAGATGGCCAACTTATCGGTGATGCCGCTGAGCGGTTACTTCCCCTTGAACAATTAGAGAAGTCTTACATCCGGCGGGTGCTGGAAAAAATGGGTGGGAATAAATATCAAACGGCGCATGTGCTCGGCATTGATCGAAAGACGTTATATCGCAAGCTGGCTGAAATGGAGGAAGTCGTATGAAGGCCCCAAGAGTCAGAATGATCGCGCTGAATCATGGTGCTACCGGAGTGCCCCCTCTTTATCCGGGTTCAGCCCGGCGAGGGATGTGACATTGGTTCTTGTCTCATCCCTTCGTTGAATTTTAGTCTCCTGATTGGCAGCATCATCTTCCCGGTCAATCGATGAGTGACGATTCACGACCCCCAGACCTTCATCAGGAAGTTCATGAACTCCGTCAGGAATTGGCAGAATTGCGAGCCGTCCAGGCGATGCATCAGGAAGCCAGGGACGGGTTGGAGGCGATTGAGCAGCAACTGGCAGGGATCATCCATTCGGCCATGGATGCCATTATCATCATTGATGACGATCAACGGATTGTCATCTTTAATGCGGCCGCTGAGGAAATTTTTCAGTGTTCGGCTCAAGAGGCACTGGGGAATACCCTCGACCAATTTATTCCGCTCCCTCTCCGGTCCGCCCATCGTGAACATATCCGCCGATTTGCCGAAACTGGAACAACTTCCCGACGGATGGGGGCCCACATGGAAATTTCCGGACTGCGAGGGAATGGTGAGACCTTTCCTTTGGAAGCCTCAATTTCTCAAGCCGAACGATCGGGGAAGCGATGGTTGACGGTGATTCTTCGGGATATTTCCCAGCGAAAGCAACATGAAGAGCGGTTGTCTTACCTGGGGAGAATTCTTGAGGAGTCTGTCAATGAGATCTATGTGTTTGATGCCACGACTCTGCGATTCACTCAAGTCAACAAAGGCGCGAGGGAAAATATCGGATACACCATGGAAGAATTGTGCGCCATGACACCGCTGGATTTGAAACCGGATCTTCCGAACAATCAGTTTCTGGAGTTGTTGGCACTACTTCAGACCGGTCAACGGGAACAAGTGAATTTCCGGACATCTCATCGGAGAAAAGATCGAACGACGTATCCGGTTGAAGTCCATCTTCAATATTTACAGGAGGAGGGTCGTCGGGTCTTCCTCGCGATTATCATGGATTTGACGGAACGGGTGGCGACCGAACAGGAATTACAGGAGGCGCAACGGACCTTATCGACCCTTCTGAAGAATCTGCCGGGCATGGTCTATCGCTGCGAAAATGACTGGGATTGGACCATTGAGTTCGTCAGCCCGAGTTGTCAAGACCTGACGGGATATCCACCTGATAAATTTGTCCAGTCTCGAGAGGTGTCGTATGGCCGGGATGTGATGTTTCAAGAAGATCGCGAGCGGGTCTGGCAGGAGGTGCAGGAGGCACTCAAGGACCGTAAGCCGTTTCAGTCCAGCTATCGGATTCGAACAGTGGAGGGATCCGTCAAATGGGTGTGGGAACAGGGATGTGGGATCTTTTCAGAAACAGGCGAGGTTGTCGGGATTGAAGGGTACGTGGTGGATATTACCCAACAACGTGCGTTGGAAGATCAGCTGCGAAAAACGGAACGATTGGCCGAGTTAGGCACGTTGGCATCGGGCATGGCCCATGAAATCGGGACACCAATGAATGTGATATTAGGGAGAGCGGAATTGTTAATGCGTAAAGCTCAGGATGAGCGTACCAGGCGGGGATTGGAAACAATTGTGACCCAGGTGGAACGCATTACCAAAATTATGAATCAGTTATTAAGCTTTGCCCGGAAACGTCCGGCTGTTCGGCAGGGTGTCAACTTAGAAGCCTTGATGATCGATGTTCTGGATGTGCTGCAGGAGAGGTTGGGTAAACAGCATATTCAGGTGATGAAAACAGTTAGCCCTCACTTGCCAAAGGTATGGGCGGATCCGGATCACATGAATCAGGTATTGTTAAATCTTATTTTGAATGCCTGCCAGGCGATGGGTGATGGAGGCACTCTGAGCTTGGCTCTTCACCCGACCGATGACACGGTGGAACTCACTGTGCAAGATACCGGGAGTGGGATTCCTCAGGAGCAACTCGCCAAAATTTTTGATCCGTTTTTTTCGACCAAGGCCGTGGGGGAGGGGACCGGCTTAGGGCTCACTGTGGTTCATGGCATTCTTCAGGAACATCAAGGTGCCATCCGTGTGACGAGTGTGCCAGGCCAAGGGGCAACCTTTATTGTTTCCCTGCCCATGTATTCTGAAGAAGTCAGGCGTGAGGGGTAGGTCGAAGAGGAGTCGAAGATTGAATCTGCTGAATGCTTCTTTTTTCATTTTCTCCTGACCCCTGACTTCTCACTCCTCACGATTTACCCTTCAGGGAGTGTTGAATAATAATTTCCAAGGGCATAGTGACCCACAGGCACGTTGCATATTAGAGGCCTCGGGGCGGTTCAAAAAAGTTCGTCCAGTCCTGCCCTGAGTCATGCCGAAGGGAAGGCCGCAGTCATTTTTGCGCGCAGAGCGTACTTCCAGTGCGTGAGCACGGAAAAATGGCGAGAACGCCGCTGGCGGATTTTTTCAACAGCCCCCTTCAGGATTCCCATCACCTTCGTTCGTGTCCTTCCGGTTCGATGTGGACGACCACGTCCTCCAGCGATTCAAAATGATCAATGAGATGCTCTTCAATCCGGGTCGCGAGCGCATGCGCTTTTTCGACTGATAGGGTTGGATCAACGTGAACCGAGAGATCCATGAAGACATGATGGTTCAGCCCGCGTGTTCTGATATCGTGACAATGCAGGACGCCGGCTATCGACATCGCAGCCGTATGAACCTCTCCAGGATCCAATCGAACCGCGTCCGTTAGGGAAGACAGGACGTCTTTGAGCACGATGGATGCTGTCCAGGCGATCACGCCGGCAATCAGGACCGCCACCAAAGGATCAACGAAGGCATATCCGGCTTTCACAGCCAAGAGTCCTACCAGGACTGAAGATGATGTCAGAACATCACTCGCCGTGTGATAGGAATCTGCTGTGAGAATATCGCTTCTGAGTTCAGTGCCTTTCCGCCTTTCCCATCGGGTCACAAAGATATTGACACCCATGGTCATGATCATGATCAAGAAACTGATGCCCGTGACCTGAGGGTGCAGGTCCAGAGTCCAAGACTGATAGGCTCTCCAAAGAAGATACACACAGGTCATGACCAGGAATCCTCCAATGGATCCGGCGGTCAAGGCTTCAAATTTTTTATGACCATAGGGATGATTCGCATCAGGAGGTGGAGTGGTCAGCCAGAGCCCGATCAGACCAACCACATTTGAGAGGCCATCGAAGGAGGAATGCAGGCCATCAGCCTGCATGCCTAATGAATGCGTCATTACGCCATAGGCCCACTTTGCCGCGGCGACAATTAGATTCAAAATGAGGATCCACCACAGGATCCGGCGGATTTCTCCAAGTCGGCTCATGGATAGCGTCCAACGATCAAGGCTGGGAAAGGCGGATTTGTTGGCCCGGTGAAAACGTGGATATCATCGGCTGCATACCGTCCTCACTATATCAAGAAGTTTCCTGGTGATCGAGAATCGAAGAGGAATCCTCCCAGGTGAAGAGGTGGTTTGCGGAGGGGGGAGAAACCGTTATGGTCCAGCCTTGGCGAAATCGATGTATCCCCGTTCCACATTCGTGCTGATAAGGTCGACCTGCACTCGGTCACCCACATCGAGGCCATCGAAACCGGATACCAGTCTTCCCTCGACGGCCAGTGGTAAGAGTCGAACCCACGTTCCCTTGTTGGAGGCACCTGTGACCATGGCGTCAAACCGTTGTCCCACCTTTGATTCCAGTAACAATGCAGCGGCTGATTTCTGGACCCGGCGCTCGACTTTCTCGGCATCGGTTTCCTTCGCGGTACAATGGGCGGCAAGGGACTTGAGTTCTTCTTTCCGGTAGGGAACCGGATCGTCTGATAAGGCTGCCTTAATCAGCCGTTGCGTGATGAGATCGGGATAGCGCCGGTTGGGCGCGGTTGAATGGGTATACGCTTTCACCGCTAGTCCAAAATGCCCTTGGGGCGTCTCTCCCTTCAGGTTGAGCACGTATTCGCCCCTTCCCATAAGTTTGATGATGGTGAGGGACAGATCGGGAAATCCTAAGGGGTCAGCCTGTTTGCGCTTGAGCAGGAACCGTTCCAGAGCGCCGGCATCGGGTTCAGTCGGAAGCCGTTCATCAAGTGATGACGCGAGGTCCACAATCCGCTGCCATCGTTCAGGTGAGCGTAAGACCCGCCGAAGGGATGGGAAGCCCTTGGCTGTGAGATAGCGGGCGGTCACACCGTTGGCCGCGATCATGAAGTCCGCGATAATGTCCTTCGCCCTGTTTGGTGTTTCCCTCTCCAAATCCTTGAGTTCATCCTTGTCAAAGACGGGACGGGTTTCTATCGTTTCGAGATCAAGGGCGCCGCGAAGGTGACGGAGTCCTTTCAGTTGTTGTGCCATGCGGTCCTGAAGTCGAATGTTTTCGTCGAGGCCTTTGACCCTGTTGACCTCTGGCGGTATGGCACCGTCACCCTGTAGCCAGGCTGCAACGCCGTTGTAGGTCAGCTTGGCTCGATTACGCACTCTCGCTCTATAGATGTCGGAACGCTGGAGCCTTCCATCCTCTTCGAGATCCATTTCAATGACGACAGCCAGGCGGTCCGCTTCAACGTTGAGAGAGGTCAGGTCCGTGGAGAGTTTCTCCGGCAGCATGGGAAACGTCTCGGCCACCGTATAGACCGAGGTGGTATTATGCCGGGCATGATCGTCAAGGGCCGATGGCTTCCTGACGACGGCGTCAACGTCGGCAATAGCCACAAGGATTTTGACGGCTCCGTCGGGCAGGGGTTCGGCAACCGTCAGCTGGTCCAAATCCCGCGAATCATCATTGTCGATGGAGCACCAGAGAAGGGTCCTGAGATCACGCGTCGATTCGTCCATGCGCGACGCCGGCCCATGGATATGGTCAAGCTCGTCCAGCACCTTGCGGGAAAAATCGGCAAGCAATCCTCTTTCACGCATCGCCCGATGGGCAATGCGTTGCAAAATCTGGCGGTGTGGCCCTGCGTCTAAATCCGTCATGATGCCCTTTCCTGGAGTATCCTGTAAGTGGTTGTCGCTATCTACAGTCCGCAACCCTTAGGAAGGTCCGTGAAGGTCTGCGGTTTGCGTTCGCTTGTTCTCATCTACCCCGCTGTACCGAAGAGTGTTCCGACTCCCGCGGTCAATGCCATGGCCAGTGCACCCCAAAATGTGACGCGTAGGGCGCCCGTCATCACCGACGCACCGCCCGCGTGAGCGGCTAATCCTCCTAACCCCGCGAGAAATACCAGCGAGGTTCCGGAAACCACGGGAATCAGACTGGCCTCTGGGATGATGGTCGCGGTCACAAGAGGCAGGGCGGCTCCGACAGCGAAGCTACCGGACGACGCCATGGCTGCCCGAATCGGACGCGCAAGGAGGGTTTCGGAAATGCCGAGTTCGTCACGTGCATGTGCTCCAATGGCGTCATGGGCCATGAGTTGTGTGGCGACCTGCTTCGCGAGTGCTGGATCGACACCTCGCCCAACATAGAGAGCGGCGAGTTCCTTATGCTCACCCGAAGGGTCGGATAAGAGTTCCGTGTGTTCAAGTGCAAGGTCGGCCTCTTCGGTATCGGCCTGTGATTGGACAGAGACATACTCACCGGCAGCCATCGACATGGCTCCCGCGACCAGGCCGGCTACTCCCGCGATCAAGACCTCGCTGTGAGTGGCATTCGCTGCAGAGACGCCAAGCAGCAGGCTGGCTGTCGACACGATTCCGTCGTTGGCGCCCAAGACCGCTGCCCGGAGCCATCCGATGCGCTCGGTTCGGTGATGTTCCCTATGTCGAATCCGCATGTGTCCAGTTTCCTGTATGGGAATGTTGAAAAAGGCCGCTAGCGGCGTTCCCTGCCTTCGTCGGAGCGGCTTCGCGTCTACGCGCTGAAGCGCTTCGATGCGCAAGCGCGCAGGCAGGTCGCCACTTGGCCGTGCTCACGTACTCGTCTGTACGCTCCGCCCGTCCAAGTGCCTGCGGCCTTCCACTCGGCATGACTCAGGGCAGGACTGGACGACCATTTTTGAACACTCCATCATTCTCCTTGTGTTGGGTTCGATCACTCAAATGCTGGTGCAGAAAGAAAATATGTGAAATTATCAACAGCCTCGCAACTTGGTCATGTCGGGAACTGAAAAATCGGGGCTCCCGATCGGTCTCTCCATGCTTGAGCTTCAGATCTTACTTCGCCAGGCGTTTGCGGATTGACTGTAATTCTTTCTGGCGCGCCTTGGTTATGGTCGGGTAACTCATGTTGAGACTCTTCAATGTTTCGACGATCACATTCGAAATGATGAGCCTGGCGTTCTTTTTGTCATCGGCAGGCACGACATACCAGGGAGCGGTCTCAGTGCTTGTGGCACTCAAACAGGCCTCATAGGCCTGCATATACTCTTTCCAATACTTTCGTTCCTTAATGTCGGCCAGGCTGAATTTCCAGTTTTTTTCCGGTTCATCAATGCGTTGAATGAATCGCTTTCGCTGCTCTTCTTCTGAAAGATGAAGAAAAAATTTTATGATTCGCGTGCCATTGCGGTAGAGATGGTTCTCCAGGTCTATGATAGAACGGTACCGATCTTTCCAGAGGGTTTTTTCATCAAGTAATTCGTCCGGCAGTCCCTGGTTGAGAAGAATCTCCGGATGAACTCGCACGATCAGCACTTCTTCGTAATAGGAACGATTGAAAATGCCGATCCGGCCCTGTTCAGGGAGAGACCGCGTGGTGCGCCACAAAAAATCGTGGTCCAGTTCCGTTGCGCTGGGATGCTTGAAGCTGAACACCTGGCAACCTTGTGGATTCACGCCGGACATGACATGTCGGATGGCGCCGTCTTTGCCTGCGGCGTCCATGGCCTGAAATATCAGTAGCAATGAATAGCGATTGTAGGCGTAAAGGAGGCGTTGTCGCTCACTGAGTTCTTCTATATGTTTCCTGAGAACCTGCTTGTACTGTTTTTTCGAGTTATAGATATCCTTCACCCTGGTTGGCCACTTGTTGAGATTGACCGTTGTGCCTTCCGAAACCCGGAAATCGTTGGACTGAATGTTCATGGTTGTTCTTCTTTCATGATTCGATGCGTGGGACACCGGCATGGTATTCCGAAGCGGCTGATTTGTTGGCCAGCGCCTCAAAGCCGGAGATGACGTCAAAGAGTTCCTCGTCGATGCCACTTTGGCGCAACTGGTGGAAGTGTTTATTAAGGTCCCCCAGCAGTTCGTCGATGTTTTTTTCGGCCCGTTGCATTGCCGCCAGGCGGCTGGCGTTTTCGCTGGCCAGGGACTCGGCGCATGCCCGGAAGAGCGAAACGAAGAGGTACTCATGAATGAGCGCCTTCAGGGTCGCCGTAGTACTCCCTATGACCTCCGGCAAATTCCCTGTCGGCCACGGGAGTATGGCCAACTCGCTTCGCCAGGTTTCGTCCAGCGGCAACAGACGCTGATTGACCGGCGCATACACCGCTCTCGACGTCGGGCGGTTATAAAAGAGGTGGAGTTCCGAGATTTCCCCGCGGCTGCGGCGTGTTTCGCTTTCCAGGAGAATCTGTCCGACAAGCGGAGTGATGGCCTTGACGGAATTCGGGACGGAAAAGAATCCTAGCAGCGGAAGTCCTGCGTCTGCCAGGCGCGTCTGCACGCGTTCACCGACGGCCCATACACTGTGATGACCGGGCAGCGCGGCCAGGGTCTTGACCGCATAATCGGCTATCACTTCATTAAACTGGCCGACCAGTCCCTGGTCTGAACCGAACACGACTGCACCAATCGCACCTGAATGTGTTTTCTTCTTCTGTTCTCCCCTCAAGCCCACCGGCGGGTCTTTCCGGAAACAGACGCTTAATCCCAGCTCCACGGTGCGAGCGTAGTCGGTCAATGCGCTCACCGATTGCTCGTATTGTCCAATGCTCGAGGCGGCCAAGGCTTTCATCGTGCGCACGACGGATTGGAGATCCCCCGCTCCGCCGATCTTTCGGCGCAGACTCACCATGGTATCACTCATGACTCCTCCTTCAGTGCTGCCACGGGCTTGGTGTTGGGTTGAAAGCCTGCGAGCAATTTATGGGCAATTTCGACAATCTTTCTCCGATTCCGGCCATTTCATTTTGCGGCGGTTTCACAATCGGCGCGATCGTGGTCATGAGACGAGGCTTTTTATTGGAACTCATACTGCGTTTATTTATTTCTCAACGAGCAATCTTCCGCCCAGTCGTCGCAGTGTCTCCAGCCACAGGCCGATGCCGGTCAGCAAGACGAGGCTGGCAATAAGTTGGCGCATGCCGGCCGGCGCAAACCCCATGACCCCGCGCAGGAAGGGCACGGCCATCACCACAATGAGCAGTAGTGCCACGGCCCCGAACATGCGCTTGATCCAGGGATTGTTCGCAGCAAGGCCCATGATGGCGGGCCGAGACAGACCGCGGTTGGACAAAACCAGCAAGAACACTCCGAGTACCAGTCCGGTGAAAACTGCCAGGCGACTTTCCGTTTCACTGGCGCCCTGCCCGACGAGAACACCGTGCCCCAGCAGCAGGAGTGCCGCCATGCCGGCACCTTGGATGACTGCATAGGTCAGATTGGCGGTGGCGAACGGCGAGGCGGAAAGGAGCCGCGGCGGGCGGGTCATGAGGTCGGGGGATTCCGGTTCCGCCTCGAACACGATGGAGCAGGCGGGGTCGATGAGCAGTTGCAGCAGCACGATATGCACCGGCATCAACAGTACCGGCCATTGCAGGAAGGCGGGCACCAGAACCAGCATGATGATGGGCATGTGCACGGCAAAGGTGAAGCGCGTGGCCTTGCCAATGTTGTCATAGATGCGACGGCCCTGGCGGATGGCGGCGACAATGCTGGCGAAGCTGTCGTCCAGCAGGACTAACGCGGCGGATTCCCGCGCCACGTCGGTGCCGCGCTCGCCCATGGCAATACCCACGTCAGCAGCCTTGAGCGCGGGGGCGTCGTTGACGCCGTCGCCGGTCATCGCCACCACTTCGCCGTCGGCTTTCAGCACTTGCACCAGCCGCAGTTTCTGCTCCGGCTGCAGGCGCGCGCACAGATCCACGTGTTGCAATTTTTCGCACAGCGCCGCATCGCTGAGTGCCGCAATGTCTGACCCGGTCATGATTTCCGGCCGCTCGCTCAGTCCCACTTGGCTCGCGATGGCACGGGCAGTGGCGGGGTGGTCACCGGTCATCATGATGAGGCGCACCCCCGCTTTGCGACACTCGGCGATGGCCGCCGGCACTTCCGGGCGAGGCGGATCGTTGAAACCCACCAGTCCAAGAAAGATGAAGGTAAAGTCGTGTTGGTTTTGCGGCCACTCACTGCCCTGCCAGTTACCCTTGGCCACCCCCAATACACGCAGACCGCGCTCGGCCATGGTTGTGACCTGGCGCTGGATTTCGTCTCGCTCCGCTTGCGGCAGGTGGCACAGATCCGCCACCGCTTCCGGCGCGCCTTTGGTGGCCAGCAAATGGTGTGAGGGTTCCGTGCTGGAGAACACCTGCGTCATCGCCAGGATGTCGGGAGAGAGGTCGTACTGGAATGCGGGGGTCCGGCCGTCGTGCACGTGCTCGGTGCCGATGAGCGAGCGATGGCCAAAATTTTGAATGGCCTTTTCCATCGGGTCGAAGGGGTCAGAGGGCGTGGCCAGCATGGCGAATTCGGTGAGTTCGTGAAACGCTTCCGGCAGGCTGTTTGCGCCTGTGTTGCGGAATACCTCACCTGCGGTGGCCAGCTCTGCCACCTCCATGCGGTTTTGCGTCAGCGTGCCGGTCTTGTCCACCGCCAGCACGGTGATGGCGCCAAGCGCTTCAACCGCCGACACGCGCCGGGTGAGCACCTTTTGCTTCGAAATGCGCCAGGCACCCAGCGCCAAAAAGACGGTGAGGATGACCGGAATCTCCTCCGGCAGAATGGCCATGGCGAGCGCGATGCCGGACAGCAGGCTCTCTAGGAACGTACGACCGTTCCACAGCCAACCGAGGAGTATTTGCCCGCTCGCAAGCAAAAGCCCCGCCACCGTCAGATTACGGATCAGCTTGCGCGAAGACTGTTGCAAACCGGAAGGCGCTTCCTTCGTGGCCGCCAGCGCCTGTCCAATGCGGCCCACGGCGGTCGTGGCGCCGATGGCGCGCACTTCTGCGAGCCCCACCCCCTTTGTGACCACGGTGCTCGCGAACAAAAACGGTGTGC